>JBEVNX010000238.1:0-6143 GCA_040507895.1 Binatia bacterium
CACCGGCCACGTCCAGTGTGGTGTGCGTCCCCTCGCGGACGACGACGCGGCCGCCGATCACGACGTGGCGCACGTCGGCGGCCGAGGCGGCGAACACCGCCGTCTAAGCTCCACCTCGGCAAAGGGGAAGAAAAGAGCGGCGGCCGGGCCAAGCCTTCGATCCTCGCCGCGGTGTACGAGGCGATCGTCGGCGCCGCCTATCTCGACGGAGGCTTTGAAGCGGCGCGCCACCTGGTGGAATCGCACTTCGAGAAGGAGCTTCGCACCGAAACCGGAGATTCCCCCGAGGACCACAAGAGCAAGCTGCAGGAGGTCGCTCAGCGGCTCTTCCGCCAGACGCCGAGCTACTCGCTCGTGGAGGCGAGCGGCCCGGACCACGACCGTGCGTTCGTCGCGGAGATCCGCATTGGCGGCCGGCTCTACGGCCGGGGCCAAGGGAAGTCGAAGAAGCAGGCGCAGCAGCAAGCCGCGCTGCAGGCGCTCGCCGACATCGAGACTGGGGTAAAGGCGTCCGGCTGAGGGCGGGCGCCGTCAGCGAGCGTAGCTCATCACGAGATGGGCAACCGTGTCCCCGGTTCCCGGGTTCTCGTAACTGTGCAGGAGGTCGGCGCGGAAGAATAGCGCATCGCCGGCTCCGAGCTCGACCGTTGCATCTCCGGAGCGAACGATGAGCCGGCCGCGGACGACCGTCAGGTGCTCGAAGGTACGTGGCGCGTGCGCGCTGGCCTCCTCCAGGCAGCCCGGTGCGAGCGTCAACTCGTAGACTTCCGGGGCACGCGGATCACCTTCGAGGAACAGCGGCCGCGAGCGGAAGCGGCCGTCCGCGGAGGAGATCACGTGACCGCGCCCCGCGCGTTGGATGCGGAAATCGGGATCGGAGGCGCGCCACAGCACGGTGTCGGCGAGTAGCGCGCCGAAGGGCACCTCCAGCGCGGTCGCCAGCTGCCAAATGGCGCGCAAGCTCGGCACCGCCTGCCCGCTCTCGAGCGCGCGCAGCAGCGAGGCGCGAATCCCGCAACGTTGCGCGAGCCATTCGAGACGGATGCTCCGCTCCTTGCGATGGCGCGCGACGTTGGCGCCGACCGCCGCACCGAGCGCGCGACCCTCCGGGCTGTCGGGTCCACTCAGCGCATCAAGGCGCTCGGCCTTGACGTCTTCCGCCAAAGCGTCGGCGAGTGGAGAACGCGCCGGCGGCTTGCGTGTCGCCATCTCGACGGAGACAAGCAGCTTTGCTGCGGCGATGCAATCCGCGCCGTCGACTGCGGCGGCGTACCGAGCAAGAATGGCGAAAGTCAAATGGCAGGGGAGAAATTCGAAGAGCTCGAGCACACCGCGGATGCGGGTCTTCGCGTGTTCGGTGATGACCTCGGGGAGATCCTCGTGCATGCGGCGCAGGGCATGTTCTCGCTCATCGGGCGCGTCTCGTTCGAAGAGCGAGACCTCGCCGACCACCGCTGGGAGATCGCTTATGCGACTCCCGAGGAGGCGCTGCAGCGCTGGCTGCAGGAGCTGCTGCTCGACTTCGATCTGCACGGCTTCTTCCCGGTGACGACGTCGGTAGAGGTGCGGCCGGGGCGAATCGCAGCCGTGGCGCGCGGCGGCACGTTCGATCCGGCGCGCGACGAGCTTCGTTCGGAGCTGAAGGCCGTGACGCAGCATGGGCTGCGCGTGAGGCGCACACCACGGGGCGGCCTCGAGGCGGAGGTCATCTTCGACGTATGACGATCGAGGTCCGCGGGCTCGCCGAGAACGTGTGGGAGATCCCGCGCCGGGGCGGCATGCGCGTCCCCGGGCGAATCTATGCGACGGCGCGGCAAATGGCCGAGCTCGCGGCCGATCCCTGCCTGCAGCAGGTGGTGAACGTCGCACACTTGCCGGGTATCGTCGGCCAAGCTCTGGCGATGCCGGACATCCACTGGGGCTACGGGTTCCCGATCGGCGGCGTGGCGGCGACGAGGCTCGCGGATGGCGTCGTTTCGCCAGGCGGGGTCGGGTACGACATCAACTGCGGCGTACGGCTGGTGCGGACGCGGCTCGTGTTCGAGGAGATCCGCGATCGCATCCCGGACGTCGTCCGGGGGCTCTTCGCCACCATTCCGACGGGTGTCGGCGCGCATGGGGCCATCGCTCGGCTGGGGCCCGGCGAAGTGCGCCGCGTGCTCGAGCGCGGGGCGCGGTGGGCCATCGAACAGGGCTACGGCGATGCCGGCGATCTCGACCACACCGAGGAGGGCGGTCGTCTCGGCGGCGCGGAGCCGTCGGCCGTGAGCGAGGTGGCGGTGGAGCGGGGGGCTCGTCAGCTGGGTACGCTCGGTTCCGGGAATCACTTTCTGGAGATCGAGGTGGTCGACGAGATCTACAGGCCGGACGTCGCGGCGCGCTTCGGCCTCGAGCTCGGCCACGTCACGTTCCTCGTGCATTCGGGATCGCGAGGGCTCGGCTACCAGGTGTGCGACGATTCGCTCGCGGTCATGGGCAAGTCGATGACGCGCCTTCGCCTCCAGATGCCGGATCGACAGCTGGCATGTGCGCCGATCCGCTCCGCGGAAGGCCAGCGCTACCTCGGCGCCATGGCTGCGGCGGCGAACTTCGCGTGGGCCAACCGACAAGTCATGATGTCTCTCGCCGCGCGCACGTTCGAGCGCGTGCTCGGCCTCTCGCCGCGCGAGGTTGGCGCGAGCCTGCTCTACGACGTCTGCCACAACATCGCCAAGATAGAGCGACACCGAATCGACGGCGGTACCGAGACGCTCTGCGTGCACCGCAAGGGCGCCACCCGGGCATTCGGCGCTGGGCACCCGGACGTGCCGACGGCGTTTCGAGATGTGGGACAGCCGGTGCTGGTCCCTGGGGACATGGGACGCGGCTCCTACGTGCTGGTCGGTACGGAGCGCGCGATGCAGGAGACTTTCGGCTCGACCTGCCACGGGGCCGGCCGCGTGCTGTCGCGCGGCGCAGCCCGAAAGGCGGCCCGCGGCCGGAACCTCGTCGGCGAGATGTGCGAGCGCGGCGTCACCGCGCTGGCGCACGGGCGCTTCGCGCTCGCCGAGGAGATGCCGGAGGCCTACAAGGACGTGTCCGAAGTCGTGGAAGTCATGGATCACGCGGGCATCAGCCGCAAGGTCGCGAAGCTCCGGCCGGTCGGCGTGATCAAAGGGTAACCCACAGCCGTCACCAGACGTTCGGGTGAGCGATGCGGGCTACCCGCGACCTCGACGCTTCGTCCAGCGCGCGATGCCCGGCAGGATCCGCCGACGCAGCTCGGCGTTCAGTCGGAACATCTCGAGGGCCTGCTTGAGCGAGCGGGTCGCCTCGGGGACTGGGTGGGCGCGGAAGAACTTCGCCACCTCACGAGCATGGCGCGTATCGCGCAACGCCGGCGTCGACTCCACGAGCCGCGACACCATCAGCGGGGGAATGCGCGCGCGAAGCTGCTTCCAATGGCGCGTGAAGAATCGCCAGGCCGCGTTTCGCCCGCCCGGATTGCCGAACAATCTCATGTATAAGAAGGTGACGTCCTGAGTAGGAACGTCGGCGCCGAGCGTGGCGCCGAGCGTGCGCTCCACGAGAGTTGGCGCGCGGAAAGAGGCGAGGTTCAAGAGGAAGCGCCGGCGCTCCTGCGGCGTAGAAGAGCCGGTCATCGCCTCCCGGTAGCGTTCGTAGAGGGCTTCGCTCCCTTGCCGCGCGCAAATCGCGACGACGGCGTCGGCGAGATTCGGCTCGAGGGAGCCGCGATCGGCAAGATAGGCGTGGAGGCGCGCTCGGGCTTCGGCGACCACCCATGGGGCCTCAGCGATCGAGCCGACGAGCCGCAGCAACGCGGCCCGGCGCAATCGCTCGGGATCGCTTTCGCCGGGGCGCGCCGTCCAACCGAGCGCGTCGAGCTGGCCTCCGAAGCGCCGCACGATCCAGGAGCGCAAACGTTCCTGGAGCTCTCCTTCCACAACCTGGTCGTCGAGAAACCCGAGCGGACCAGCTAGTCCGTCGAGGACATCGTAGTCGGTCTCGTCGCCCAGGCCGTCGACGACGTCGAGTAAGCTCTCGATCGTCGCTCGAGCCGCGCGCACCAGCGCCCACTGGTCGCCGACCAGCGCCAGCCGTTCGACGGGCGACAGCACACTTGCGAGGCGTTCGACCAGTGCCTCATGGTCGCGGGGCTCGTGGTGCACGCGGTAAAAGCCGCCGGCGGCCGCATTGCCATAGAGCCACGGCGGCGAGCGGCGTGCGCCGAGCGTCACCGTGCGCGATGCGCCGTCGACGAGAAACCGGTCGACCTCGTCAGCACCGGCGCCAGGGCGTTTGACGACCAGCGGTAGCGGCCACGATGTCCGCCGCCGCGCGGCCGCTACCCGCGGATCGGAGAAGAAGCGCTGCTGACGAACCCGGAGCTTCGAGCGGCCGTCTCGTCGGAGGGATACGAGAGGAAAGCCCGGCTTCTCGATCCATGCCCGAGCGACGCGCGACACTTCGCGTCCCGAGGCCTCCTCCAACGCGCGCCAAAGGTCGGCCGCGACCGCGTTCTGCTCGCGGTGGCGCTGCATGTAGATGCGTACGCCGGCCCGGAACGCATCGACGCCGAGGTAGTGCTCGAGCATGCGCACCACCGCGGCGCCCTTCTCGTACGTGATCGCGTCGAAGTTCTCGGTGGCCTCGGCCACGCTCCGGACGGGCGCATAGATCGGATGCGTGTGGGCGAGAGCGTCGAGCGCCAGTGCTCCGGCGCGATCGTGCTCGTAGCCGTGCCATATCCGCCACTCGGGCTTCCAATCGTCGACGACCTTGTAAGCCATCCACGTAGCGAAAGCTTCGTTCAGCCAGAGATCGTCCCACCAGGCCATCGTCACGAGGTCGCCGTACCACATGTGAGCGAGCTCGTGAGCGATCACCTCCGCGGCGCGTTTGCGCTCCGCTAGGGAGGCGGTCGCGGGATCGAGGAGCAGCAGGGTCTCGCGGAAGAAGACGGCGCCGGCATTCTCCATCGCCCCGGCTTCGAAATCCGGCACGGCGACGAGGTCGAGCTTGCCGTAGGGGTAGGGGATGCCGAAGTAAGCTTCGAGGCGCGAGAGCGATTGCGCGGCGGCCTCCAGGCCGAACTGGCTCAGGTGCTCCTTGCCCGGCACGTGCCACACGCGGATGTCGGTCGAGCCCAGTCGCCTCACCGGGGAACACACGAGGGGCCCGATGGCCACGGCCAGAAGGTACGTCGAGAGCTTGGGAGTCTTGACGAAGCGAACGGTGAGCCGGCCGTCGCCGAGCGGTTCCTCGCTCTCGATCGCTTCGTTCGAAACCACCGCGTTGCCCTCGCGGGTCGTCACCGAGATCCGGAAGCGAGCCTTGAAGCTCGGTTCGTCGAAGCAGGGAAACATGCGCCGGGCGTCGGCGGCTTCGAGTTGGGTGAACGCGTAGCGCCGGCCGTCGACCGCCGCAGCGTAGAGCCCGCGCAGATGCAAGCCGAGTTGTCCGGTGAACGACAGCGAGAGGGTCGCCCGGTGCGCGGCCGCGTGCGGCGAAAGCAGGGTCACGGCCTCGTCGCCGGGTCGACGTCGGACCCGCATGGGATCCACGGCTCCGTCGGAGGCGATGGTCGCGCGCGTGATCTCCAAGCCGGCCGCGTGCACGGTGATCGCCCGCCGAGGACGCGCGATCGTCAGCTCGATCCGCACCTCGCCGCTGAAGGTGCCGCCCTCGAGATCGGGCTCGAGGTGAAGATCGTACTCGGCGGGTCGAATCGCCGGGTCAAGTCGGAATCGCGAGGGACGCTTCGGCGCTGCCATCGGTAGGAGGTTCGACGTCGGTCGAAGCGCTAGGCCCGGTCCGTCCAGCCTCGCTCGCGCCGCGCGAGCTTCGGCCTCCTGCCGGCGCAAACGACCTTCACCGGGCCTGCTGCTGCGTCAGCCGAGCGCGAATCGTAGGCTCGGTGGCGAGATCGATTGCCGTCCAGGCCATCGCCAGCGCCCCGTCGAACAGCGCCTGGTCTGCGACCGGCGTGGCGCAATGCGCCGCGAACTCGGGTTGATGGTTGACCACCGGATAGCAGCCGAGTCCGATCGTGGGGTGGATCGCGGGCATCGCCAGCGACACGTTGCCCATGTCCGTCGAGCCCGCCGGGCGGCGCGCGGCGTCGCCGAGATCGGGAAACGAGC
>JBEVNX010000240.1:0-35905 GCA_040507895.1 Binatia bacterium
CGCCGCTGTGGCGCCGAGGCAGACCAATACCCGAGGCGCGACGATCTCGATTTCGGCTTCGAGCCACGGATAGCAAGCCTGCCGCTCGCGCCCGCTCGGCTTCTCGTGAATACGACGCTTGCCCCGCGCGATCCACTTGAAGTGCTTCACCGCATTGGTGACGTAGGCGTCCGTTCGCGAGATGCTCGCCTCGATCAGCGCCTCGTCAAGAAGCCGTCCGGCGGGACCGACGAAGGGTCGGCCACTTAGGTCTTCCCGATCTCCCGGTTGCTCGCCGATCAGCATCAACGGTGCGTGCGCGGCGCCTTCGCCGAAGACCGTTTGCGTGCCACGCTTGTAGAGATCGCAAGCGGTGCACTCGGCAGCGAGTGATCTCAGGCGGGCGAGGGTTGTTCCGCGCTGGACGTACACTCTAGCCGAACCTTGCAAAGCCATGACCACGCACGGATTGTCCGTCTGGTACCGGTCGGGGTCTAGTCTAGTCCACCGAACCGGCGGCCGCCCCGGGGCCAGACATCGGTTCTAATGGCACGGCGCTCGAGCGGTTGCTCGCAACGTGACGGTTGGTGGCGAGCAACGCGAAGGACGGCGGCTTCGGCGATGGCGCGCACGAGATTCCTCCGAGCTTGGCTTCGCGTCCGAGGGACGCCCAGCCGCAGCAGAGCAGCAATCGTCCGTACACTGCCCGCCCAGGTACGAAAGTCTTTGGCGGTGAAGTCCGCTCCGCAGATCTCGCGCAGGTAGGCATTGACGTCCTCCGAGCGGATACTGCGAACCTCGCCGTGCTCGTCGAGATACTGGAAGAGTTCCTGGCCCGGGATCTCCTGGCAGCGCCGGACGATGCGTGCGAGGCGCGCGTCGCTGATCTCAACCTGCCTCGGGTGGCCGCTCTTGCCGCGGAAGCGAAAGCGGAGCCGTTTCGCCGAGACCCGCACATGGCGGCTGCACAGAGTCGTCAACCCAAAAGAGCCGTTGTCGCGGGCGTACTCGGCATTGCCGATGCGGATTTGCGTTCGCTCGAGAAGCTCGACGACGGTGGCAAGTACCTTTCTGCGGGGTAGCCCTCGCCGGCGGAGATCGCGCCGGGCACGACGGCGGATCTTGGGTAGGGCGGCGGCAAAGGCAGCCAGACGATCGTACTTGGTCTCGTCGCGCACTGCGCTCCAGCGCGGGTGATAGCGATATTGCTTGCGGCCGCGCGCGTCACGCCCAACCGCCTGGAGGTGGCCATTCGCGTATGGGCAGATCCAGACCGCGGACCATGCGGGGGGATGACGATGCGACCGATGCGCGCGACCTCTCGCGGATCGTGAACGCGACGGCCTCCGGAATCGAAGTACACGAAGCCCTTGCCACGGCGGCGGCGGAATCCGGGCGTCGAATCGCTCACGTATCGCAAGCCCGCTTTGCGGGCCGATTCCCCGCTAGCCGGCACGCGTGCGACGGCGGTGTTTCCGAAAGGCAAGCTCAAGGCGGCCAACTCGCCTCGCGGTCTTCCGTGACGCCACGGCCGACAACGTCGTCGCGCGGCCCGCGAAGTCCTGACGCAGTCGCTCTCGGAAACGGGCGGCGAAGCAGACTGCGGTCATGCCAAAGTCAAAACTCCGGTCGCGCGCACGGTTGCGGTGGAATTCCGCGCGCTCGTCGGGCGGCCCCGAGGTGTTCGCCGCGATGCGGCGGTCGATGGCCCTCGGGAAGGAAGCTATGGGAGGTAGCCATTCGATCGGATCGGCGCGGGCCGCCGTGGACCGATGTGCGTTCGTGCTACCGGCCTGGCGCGGAGGGCTCTCTTCTGTTCCCGCGACGGCGCCGGTCACGAACCGCCGTTGCGCTGATCCCGCGAGGCGCCGTCCCTTTCGAGCGAGCGCATCAGGCGGGATTCGAAGTCACGATCGTTGGCGTCGACCGCCTGATCGTGGGCCTTCTTCGGCATCCACAGCATGCTGAACGGCCAGAGGAGCCCCGACGCGGCGAGCTTGGAATTGCCCACGTAGAGGCCGGCCGCGCCGAAGGGCAGGAACCCGAGGGCGAAGGCGGTTCCAGGCGACAGCGACTCCGTGTAGGCCACTTCCGGGTGCCCGAGGCGCACGGCGCGCGCGTTGGCCTCTTGCTGCCGATGCACGGTGGCCTGGCTACAGCCGACGACATGCAGGAGCCCGACGAGCAACGTGACGGTGCGAATCCGCGACATACGAGGGCTCATGACAGACTTCGACGAGCGAGACAGCGAGCACGGCTCGGATTCTCGCCGAACGACTTGACGGCGGGGCCGTGGTTTTGCTACGTCCCTCGCGCCTAACAATCGTTAGTTAGACATGGCTCCTACGCCGGATCTGCGACCCGAGATGCGCCAGAAGGTGCTCGATGCGGCCGCTCGCCTATTCCGCGAGAAGGGGTACGCCGGCACGACCATGCGGGACGTCGCCGAACGGTGCGGCATCCGTGCCGCGAGCCTCTACTATCACTTCCCCTCCAAGGACGAGATCCTCGCCGAGGTTTTCGACTACGGCGTGCGTCGCGTGGCCGGCGCGGTCCGCGCGGCCGTCGATGAGCTGCCGGTGACGGCGTCCTCGTACGACAAGATCCGCGCCGCGGTGCATGCCCATCTGGAATCGTTCTTCGTCTACGGGGACTACACCGCGAGCAACATTCGGGTGTTTCGCCAGGCACCCCGCGAAGTGCAGCGGAAAAACCGCGGCCTGCGCGACCGCTACGAGGCCTACTGGCAACGGCTGCTCGAAGAGGCGCGCCGCCGCGGCGAGCTTCGGCGGGGCGTCGATCTATCGGTCGCGCGCCTGTTTCTGTTCGGCGGCATGAACCACACGCTCGAATGGTACACCGCGCGCGGCGTCTCGTTCCGCGATCTGGCCGAACGCTATACCGAGCTCATCTTTCGCGGCATCGGGAGGAACGATGGCGCGGCTGCGTAGCCGCATCGATGCGGCGGCAGCGGGCTTTCTCGAGAACCGAGCTCGCTTCGAGGACCTGCTTGCGACGCTTCGCGAGGCGCAGCGGTTCGTCTTCGAGGGCAATCGCGCGGCGCAAATCGAACGCCACAGGGGCCGCGGAAAGCTGATGGTGCGCGAGCGGATCGACGCGGTCATCGACGAGCATTCGCCATTCCTCGAGCTGTCCACGCTCGCCGCTTGGGGGAAGTACGGCGGGGAGGCGCCGGGTGGCGGCCTCGTCACGGGAATCGGCCGCGTGCACGGGGTGGCGTGCATGTTCATCGCCAACGACGCGACCGTGAAGGGCGGCACGCTGTTTCCCGAGTCGATCAAGAAGCATTTCCGGGCGCAGCGAATCGCGGCGGAGAACCGCCTGCCCTGCATCTACCTCGTCGACAGCGGTGGCGCGTTCCTGCCGCTGCAGGACGAGGTCTTTCCCGACGAGCAGCATTTCGGCGGGACGTTCTACAACCAGGCGACGTTGTCCGCCGCCGGGCTGCCGCAGATCTCGGTCGTGCTCGGGGGCTGCACGGCGGGTGGCGCCTACGTGCCGGCTCTCAGCGACCAGGCGGTCATCGTCAAGGGTATCGGCCGCATCTATCTCGGCGGTCCGCCGATCGTGAAGGCTGCGCTCAACGAGATCGTCGATCCGGAAGCCCTCGGCGGAGCGGACGTCCATGCGCGCGAATCCGGCGTCGTCGACTATCTCGCTCACGACGAAGCCGAGGCGTACGTCAAGGTGCGCGAGATCGTCTCCCATATGAACTGGCCGTCGGCGCCGACCGGCGGGGCGCCGATCGAAGAGCCGCTCTACGACGCGGAAGAGATCGCCGGCATCGTGCCGGTCGACGGTCGCGTGCAGTACGACGTGCGCGAAGTGATCGCCCGGATCGTCGACGGCAGCGACCTCGAGGAGTTCAAGCCGCTGTACGGCGAGACGCTGGTCTGTGGCTTTGCTCGCGTGTTCGGCCAGCCGGTCGGGATCCTCGCCAACAACGGCATCCTGTTCTCGGAGTCGGCGTTGAAGGCAACGCATTTCATCGAGATGTGCAACCAGCGCGGGATCGCGCTGGTCTTCCTGCAGAATACCACCGGCTACATGGTCGGGCGGGAAGCCGAGGCGCGCGGCATCGCCAAGGACGGGGCCAAGATGGTGGCGGCCGTGTCGTGCGCCCGCGTGCCGAAGATCACCTTCATGATCGGCGGCTCGTATGGAGCGGGCAACTACGGGATGTGTGGCCGCGGCTTCCGACCGCGCTTCTTGTTCGCTTGGCCGACGGCCAGAGTCGCGACGATGAGCGCCGAGACCGCGCAAACGGTGCTCGTCGACGTCAAGCGCGGCGGCCTCGCGGGCGAATCGGTCACCGACGACGAGATCGCCGCACTGCGCGAGCGGGTGGCGGCGCAATACCGCGAGCAGAGCGATCCGTACTATGCGACGGCGCGCATTTGGGATGACGGACTGATCGAGCCCGCCGAGACCCGTAACGTGCTCGGCTTGTCACTCGCCATCACGGCGTCCGGGCCGCCCTCAGAAGGGGCCTTTCGCGTGTTTCGCATGTAGCGGCTCGCGAGATCGATGTCCGCCTCCCGTGCAAGGAAGCCCCCTTCGATGAGCGCGACGCGGCGACGCCGCCCCGCGCCTCGTCTGACAGGCCACACGATGTCGATCGTATGATCCGCCGCCTGCTGATCGCCAACCGCGGTGAGATCGCGGTGCGCATCGCACGCTCTTGCCGGCGTCTCGGCATCGACAGCGTCGCCGTCTACTCGGACGCCGAACGGCGCGCGCTGCACGTGCAGACGGCAGACCTGGGGAGGTACATCGGTCCCCCAGAGCCCGCGCGGAGCTACCTCGACGGGCGCGCGCTCGTCGAGGCGGCGTGCGCGACCGGCGCCGAGGCGCTCCATCCGGGTTACGGGTTCTTGTCGGAAAGTGCCGCGTTTGCCGAAACCTGTGCCGCCGCCGGCTTGATCTTCATCGGCCCGAGCCCGCGCGCGATTCGCGAAATGGGCTCGAAGGAGCGCTCGCGAGCATTGGCTCATGGCATCGGCGTGCCGACCGTCCCGGGGTATCACGGGGCGGCGCAGGACGATGGGACGCTCGCTCGCGAGGCAGACCGCATCGGCTATCCGCTGCTCGTCAAGGCGAGCGCGGGCGGGGGCGGCAAGGGGATCCGTCTCGTCGAACGGCCCGGTGATCTGTCGGCGGCGCTGGCTACGGCGAGGCGTGAGGCGATGTCGGCCTTCGGCGACGCGGCGCTGATCCTCGAGCGCTATCTGGAGCGAGCGCGACACGTGGAAGTCCAGGTGCTCGGCGACCGTCACGGCCGCAGCACGCACCTCTTCGATCGCGAGTGCTCGATCCAGCGCCATCACCAGAAGCTCATCGAGGAGGCGCCGGCGCCCCGCCTCGCAAACGCGACGCGCGAGGGACTGCGGGCAGCGGCGCTGCGCGTCGCCGAGGCCATCGACTACGATTCGGTCGGCACCGTCGAGTTCCTCGTCGACGATTCGTCGGGCGACTTCTTCTTCCTGGAAATGAACACCCGACTTCAAGTCGAGCATCCGACGACGGAGCTGGTGAGCGGAGTGGATCTCGTCGAGCTGCAAATCCGCATCGCTTGCGGCGAGCCGCTTCCGGCCGTCATCGGCCACGAGCAGCCGCAGGGCGTCGCGATCGAAGCGCGCGTCTGCGCCGAGCGCCCGGGTGAGGGATTTCTGCCCGCAACGGGAACCGTGTGCGCATACGACGTTCCCGCGATCGACGGCGTCCGGGTGGACTCCGGCATCGCCTCGGGGAGCGAGGTCACCCCTTACTACGATTCGATGCTCGCCAAGATCGTCGCGCATGGCGCCGATCGCGAGGACGCGCGGCAGAAGCTCGTCGCCGCGCTCCGTGGCACCGTGCTCACGGGGGTCGACAGCAACCTCGACTTCCTGCGGGAAGTTCTGGAGACCACCGGCTTTCGATCCGCCGAGATCTCGACGAGGTTCCTCGAGACGCAATTCGCCGCACAACGCTCGATCACCGAAGAGGGCGACGGAGATTCCCTCGACCGCATCGCCGCAGCGTTGGCCTGGGTTGCACGGATCGAGATGCAACGATGGGGGTCGTTGCCCGCTCCGTGGGATCGCCTCGGCCCCTGGCGAGTCACGCGGCGCGCGGGCCGCAATGGCTGGACGGCGGTCATGCTGCGTGCCGAGAACGGTGAGGCCAGGCCGGTTCGCGTGGACGGGGGGGTTGGGCGCTGCCAGGTTGAAGATGCGACCCGAGTCTCCGTCGAAGCGTGGTGGCCGGCGCCTGGCGAGCTGCGGTTCGAGGTCGACGCCACGCTTCATCGACGCCGCATCGACGTCGGCGATGACACGGTATGGGTCTCGGGAGGCGCTCGCCATCGACGCTTTCAGGTGGTTTCCCGCGAAGCCCAGGTAACCGCCCGCGAAGCCGGGGCGAGCGGGGATCCGCGCAACCTGGTCGCGCCGTTTCCCGGACTGGTGACGAGCATCGAGGTCGCGCCGGGGGATCGAGTCGAATCAGGCAGCCCACTGGTGGTCATGGAAGCGATGAAGATGGTCCATTCCCTGCGCGCGGCGGGCGCCGGTGCGGTGCGCGAGATTCATTGCAGTCCGGGTCGCACGGTCCGCGCGGGGGAGCTGCTCGTGGAGTTCGAGTTGGCGAGCCGATGAATCGATCGAGCGAGGCCGTCCGCAGCGACGCGAAGCGGAGCGCGCACCGGTGACCGCGCGAAGGAGGACGACGTGAGATCTCCACACTTCAACGAAGAGCACGAGCTCTTGCGCGCCCAAGTGCACCGGTTCGTCGACGAAGTGGTGCGGCCGAGCGGCGAGACGTGGGAAGAGAACGGCGAGATTCCGCGTGACGTGCTGCGGCGCATGGGCGACCTCGGCTTCCTGGGTATTCGGCATCCGGTCGAGTACGGGGGCAGCGGCGCCGACGCGCTCTCCTCTGCGATTCTCGCCGAGGAGCTCGCACACTCGAGCTTCGGAGGCTTTACCGTCACCGTTCTGGTGCATACGGACATGGCCTCGCCGCATCTCGCCGGGGCGGGGAACGACGACCAGAAGCGGCGCTATCTGCCCGGCATTGTCTCGGGCGAAGTGCTTACCGCCGTTGCCGTCACCGAGTCCGACGCGGGCTCCGATGTCGCGGCGATGCGGACCACCGCTCGACGCGACGGCGATCTCTGGGTGCTGAACGGCGCCAAGATGTTCATCACCAACGGCGTCAGCGCCGACGTGGTGTTCGTCGCCGCCAGGACGGATCCGAAGGCGAAGGGCTCGCGCGGCATCTCGATGTTCATCGTCGAGCGCGGCACCGCAGGGTTTTCGGTCGGCCGCAAGCTGAAGAAGCAGGGATGGCGCGCCTCGGACACCGCCGAGCTGGTGTTCGAAGACTGCCGTGTCCCGGCCGCGAACTTGCTCGGCGAGGAGAACCAGGGCTTCTACGCGATCATGCGCAACTTCCAGAACGAGCGACTGGTGCTGTCGGGCATGGCCGTCGGAGAAGCGACCGAAGCGTTGCGACTGACGCGCGAGTACGTGAAGACTCGCAAGGCTTTCGGCGCCACGCTTTGGGACAAGCAAACCGTCCGCCAGCGGCTTTCGATGCTCGAAGCCAAAGTCGAGGCCGCCCGCCAGCTCTACTACCACGCCGCCTGGCTGATGAGCCGGGAGGTCGACGCGGTGTGCGAGGTTTCGATGCTGAAAGCCTACTGCGGTGAGCTGGTGAACGAAGTGATGTACACGTGCCAGCAGTTCCACGGCGGCTTCGGCTACATCCAGGAAAGTACGATCGAGCGCATGGTGCGCGATGCGCGCGTGTTGTCGATCGGCGGCGGTGCCACCGAGGTCATGCTCGAGGAAGTCGCCAAGCGGAGCGACGAAGCGCGCCGCTGAGGCTTCCGACCGTCTAGCGACCAGCGAGCTCGCTCTTGCTCTCGGCTTGATGTCAAACCTACCGGCCTTGCGAGGCCTGCCGGGTCGTGCCTCTTGGAGGATGGTCCTATCGAGTCGCGTTGCGATGGAGCGCTACAACTGCTCTGGGCCAAAATGCCGAGCCTCTCGACAACCGCCGCTAGTCAGAGCGTTGGCTGAAAGTAAGGATGATCCGCCCCGCGGCGCCATCCGCCGCTTTCACTTCGGTTGCCAGAACCGAAGGTCGTCTGGCATAGAGGCGAGGAATCGCGGGAATTCGGAATAACTTGCCCGCCCCACCCTACCGGGTCCCTTGGTTGTTTCGCTCGGGGTGCCCGCGCCGGGGCCGCGGGTTGGCCTTTGGGAGGCTGAGAATGGGAGCGTGTCGGATGAGGCATTCGTTGAGGCTTATCGTCTTGTCCCCGATCCTTGTCGCAGAGAGTGTCCTCGTCGGGTCCCCTCACGCCATGGCGGATGCCGAGCTGCCTCGGCTCAGCGTCGACACGAGCTTCGCCGTGCCCGGCGGCAGCGTGATCCAAGTGCCGAGCGGCGGCGATCTTCAGGCCGCGCTCAACAGCGCCGCGCCCGGCGACGTGATCGAGCTCGCGGCTGGTGCCGTCTTCACGGGGAACTTTCAGCTTCCGGCAAAAGACGGGAGCGGATGGATCTACATCCAGACCTCGGCCCTCGGGAGCTTGCCACCGCCAGGAGGACGCGTCGGCCCCGGGAATGCGGATGCCATGGCGACGATCGTTACGCCGAACGGCAGCCCGGCGGTGCAGACCGCGTCGGGAGCCCACCACTACCGCTTTGTGGGCATCGAGCTCTCGACGACCCCCGGGACCGCGGCCTTCGCGGTCTTCGCGATCGGCAACCGCGAGACCAGCGCGGGGGCATTGCCCCACGACATCATCATCGACCGCTGCTACGTGCACGGCGACTCCGCTGCGGGCAGCCGACGAGGGGTCGCCATGAACGGTAACTCCATCGCCGTGGTTGATTCCTATGTCTCTGATTTCAAAGAGAGGGGCGCGGACGCGCAAGCGCTGTGGGGCGCCAACGGAGCGGGCCCCTTTCGCATCCACAACAACTATCTCGAGGGGTCGGGGGAAAACGTGATGTTCGGGGGCGCCGATCCCACGATTTCGGGCCTGGTACCCTCCGACATTGAGATCACGGCCAACAACTTCTTCAAGCCGGAAGCGTGGCGGTCGCAGGGCTGGTCCGTGAAGAACCTGCTCGAGCTCAAGAATGCGCGGCGGGTGCTCATCGACGGCAACGTCCTCGAGCAAAATTGGGCGAGCGCTCAGACCGGCTTCGCCGTACTCTTCACTCCGCGAAACGAGGGCGGGGGAGCCCCGTGGTCGGCTGTCCAGGACGTGACCTTCAGCAACAACGCGGTGCGGAACGTAGCCTCGGGGGTGAACATCCTCGGCACCGACAACGCGCATCCGAGCCAGCAGGCTCGGGGGATCGTGATCCGGAACAATCTGTTCACGGGCGTTTCCGGCGAGCGCTGGGGCGGGAGCGGCATCTTCCTGCAGGTGCTTTCAGGACCATCCGACGTCGTCGTCGAGCACGCCACGGTCGAAGAGACCGGCAGCATCATCGTGGCGGATGGGTCTTCGAGCACAGGCTTCGTTTTTCGGGACAACATCGCCTTTCACAACAGCTTCGGCGTCTTCGGCAGCGGACAAGGGGTGGGGAACCGTGCGCTCGAGACCTACTTCCCGGGCGCGGTCTTCACCAACAACGTGTTGATCGGCCCATACCCGACCGCGGGCGGCGCAGACCCCTCCATGTACTCGGACTTCCCGGGCAACTTCTTCCCGAATTCGGTGAGCGAGGTCGGCTTCGCCAATGCGGCCGGGGGAGACTTCCGGCTGAGCGCGGGTAGCCCCTACAAGGGAGCGGCAACCGACGGCGGCGACATCGGCGCGCAGCTCGGCGTGGTGTCGGCCGCGGAGATCCGCGCCACCTTGGGCGCGGAAGCGTTTGTCCCAAGCGCCTCCGAAAGCTCGGGCGGCGGCTGCTCGCTCGATCGCTCCGGAGCACCGCCGGGGTGGACGAGCCTCGCTTTCACACTGGCGGTTCTGGTCTTCCTGGCCGAGCGCGAGCGGCGACGGCGAGTTGGTTCCGCGCTCAAAAGCCGAGGAAGTCAAGGGCGCCGAGGCGAACGGCGATTCTGGTTCTACTGATTCAGTCCGCCTTCCGGCTGGCGTCCCTCGAGATAGGCTTGCGTGTCGCGGATGACGTTCGCGATCCACCCGTTGTAGTTGCGATGGATCTTCTCCCGTTCGAGCTCGCCTGGTACATCATGTCCTTGCCAGCCTGCGCTATGGCCGAACTCGCCGCCACGGCCGGCGCCGTGACCGCAGCCGTCCGCCAATGAGCATGCTCCGGAGTTGGGCCGGGCAGCTGCGCCGGCGATGGCAGAAAGAGATCGCCCGCAGGTTACTGCTCCGCAAGCAGCGGACCCGGTGGGAGGACCAGTCGAGCTCAAGGCCGTGGTCGCCGACGGCTGGTTCGCGCGTGAGGCCGAAGTGCTGGACATCGGCTCGGGCCGCGGCCACATGGCCGCCTGGTGGCCGAGCGTGGCTACGCCGTCGTGGCCGCCGAGCTGACCAAGGCGGGGTCTAAGTTGGCGAAAAAGCACTTCGGCGGTCGCTACGAAAGGCTCGAGTTCCGCGTCCTCGACATCGGGAGCCCGGTTTCTCCTCTTCTGCCCGATGAAGGGCGAGTCGGATGTCCCTCTCGAGGATCGTCAGCGACAGCTCGACCAAGAGGTCCGTGCGTCGTTCGCTCCATACTTCGAACTGCGAGCGCTCGGCGCCAACGCAAGAGAACATGCTCCACCCGGCTGGAAGGATCCCTAGGACCTCCTGGCCGGGCATGGTGTTTTACATGAATCGGCGTCGCGAGGCGCGACCCGAATGAGTGAAACAGAACGGTGGGCGCTCGCCAGGTTTCAGGGGTTGAGCGACGAGGGCCTCGCGGCTTGCCCTCGAAGCTGATCGCTAATCTCGCCGGTCGAGGCTGGGCTCAGAAGAGCTTCTTGCTCCCCAAATCGAACTTCGCGGTCATGCCGCCGTCGACGGGCAGCACGGCCCCGTTGATGTAGGACGACGCGGGCAGCACCAACGACAAGATGCCTTGCGCGACCTCTTCGGGGTCGGCGTAGCGCTGCAGAGGGACCTTGCGGCGCGCGAAGCGCGCCTTGGCTTCGTCCGGGATCACCGCCGTCATCCCGGTGTTGATCGGACCGGGGCATATGCAGTTGACGTTGACGCCCTGATGGCCAAGCTCGATGGCGAGCGAGCGCGTGAGACCGATCACACCGGTCTTGCTCGCCGTGTAGGGTGTCATTCCATAGCTCGCGCCGAGCCCTTCCGTAGACGCGATGTTGACCACGCGGCCTCGTCGGTGCGCCTTCAGCGATGGCAGAAACCCCCGCACGAGGCGGGCCGGGGCGGTGAGGTTGACGGCGAATGTCTTCTGCCAGCTCTCCTCCCAGCCCTCTTCGTCGAGCATGGCCGGAAAACTGACGCCGGCGTTGTTGACGAGGATGTCTAGGCCCCCGAAGCGCTCGACGACCTCGCGCACCACGCGATCGATCTCCTTCGCGTCGCCGAGATCGGCGACGACGCCGATCGCCTCGCCGCCCGCACCCCGGATCTCGCCGACGACCTTCTCCACGGCGTCGGCCACGCGATCGACGACCGCGACACGGGCGCCTTCATCAGCGAACAAGCGCGCGGTGGCACGACCGATCCCGCTCGCGGCGCCCGTGACGCAGGCTGCAAGACCGGAGATCGAGCGACTGAGATGGCTAAGCTTCGCCATGCGTCCGACTATCCCGTCCCGACCCAGCGCGCAACCGCGGCGAATCGGACGTCAACTCTATTGGCGTGGTGTCGATAACTGCGATATGCGGAGCGAGGAGGCGCCCGCGATGACCATCGAAGCAGACCGGGAGGAGATTCTTCGCCTGCACCGCGCTTGGTGGGAGGCGAATCGCGACTGGGACATCCCGAAGATGCGCTCGGTGTTCGCGGGCGAGCGCTATCTTCAGTACAACCTGAACGGCCACCCGTACTACGGTCTCGCGGAGAAGACCCGGCTCTGGGAAGCGCTGGACGGCAGGGTGAAGATTCCCGACATCTCCGAGCCGATCCGCCTGCGCCTCGAGGTGGCCGGCGACATGGCGTGGCTCGCGTGCGAAAACGTGGTCCGCATCGAGCTCGCCCCGGGGCTCGAAGTCGCGGGCATTCCCAAGACACCTTTCCGAATCCGCTCGACCGAGATCTACCAGCGCGACGACGGCGCCGGGAATCGCGCTTGGAAGATGTGGCACTTCCATTGCTCGCCGACCGCCTCGGAGAACGAGGCGCGAGTGCCGTTCGGCGACACCTACGCGAGTCGGGGCTGAGCCCGTGGCTCGGGTGAAGGAGTTCGGCATCGGCTTCGAAACGATCGATGCTCGGCGCCAGATGGCGTGTGCGCGGATGGCCGAGGAGCTCGGCTACGGCACCTATTGGGTCCCCGAGGACTACTTCTTCCGCGGCGCCTTCACGCTCGCCTCGGCGATCGCCTGCTCGACTCGCCGCCTGCGCGTCGGCCTCGGCGTCGTGAACCCCTACACGCGGCACCCGGCGTTGATCGCCATGGAGATCGCCGCGCTGACCGAGGTCGCCGAGGGTCGCACGGCACTGGGAATCGGCGGCGGCGTGCGTCATTGGATAGAGACCCAGATGCGCATTCCGTATACCAAGCCAGGGACGGCGATGCGCGAGGCCGTGGACATCGTGCGACGCATGCTGCGCAACGAACCGGTGAGCTTCGAAGGCAAGGTGTTCCGCACGCATCAAGCGAAGCTGTCGTTTCCTTCGCCGCGCACTACGCTGCCGGTGCACCTCGGCGTGCTCGGCCCCAAGAACCTCGAGATGGCAGGGGAGATCGCCGATGGCGTGCTGCTGTCCGGTATGACGAGCGCCGCCTATGCGCGCTTCGCGATCGAGCACGTCCGCCGCGGCGCCGAGCGGGCCGGGCGCCGGCTGGCCGATCTCGAAATCGGCGCGTTCCTGCTCGTCTCGATATCGGAAGACGAGCCGGCCGCCCGGCGAGCCGTCAAGCCGTTTCTTGCGACCCTACTCGGTATTTTGGCGGCGGAGCCGCAAAACCCGCTGGTCGCCGCTCCGGGAACGCCGGCTGGCGAGCTGGCGCGGATCGGAGAGGCGGTCGCGCAGGGGACGTCGCCGGTCGGGCTCGTCTCGGAGTGGATGATCGACACGTTCGCGATCGCCGGCAGTCCGGCTCGCTGCCGCGAAGGGCTCGCTGAGATCGTCGCCGCGGGCGTGGATCATCCGATCGCCTTCGAGGTCCCCGGCGTGGATCCGGAAGAGACGATCCGCGTGGTGCACGAGCACCTCATGCCCCACTTCCTGGGATGAAGCCGCCGAGCTTTCTCTATGCCTGTCCGCGCTCGCTCGACGAGTCGCTGGCGCTGCTCGCCGAGCACGGAGAGGGCGCCAAGCTGTTGGCGGGCGGCCAGAGCTTGGTGCCGCTGCTGAACCTCCGTCTCGCCGAGCCGAGGGTGCTGATCGATCTCAATCGGTTGTCCGAGCTGTCTTACGTGCGCCGTGACGGGGGAGCGCTGCGCATCGGTGCGATGACCCGACATCGCGACCTCGAGATCTCTGCCGTGGTGGCGGTCGCCGAGCCGTTGCTCGCGCGCGCGGCGCGCGAGATCGGTCACCTCGCCATCCGCAACCGCGGCACGATCGGCGGCAGCCTGGCCCACGCCGACCCCGCCGCGGAATGGCCGCTCGTCGCCGTCGCTCTCGACGCGCAGTTGACGCTCCGGTCGGTGGCAGGCGCGCGCACGATGGCGGCGCGAGACTTCTTCGTAGGCCCGCTCACCACCGCGCTCGAGCCCACGGAGATGCTGACCGAGGTGGCGTTTCCGGCCGCGCCCCCGGACAGTGGATTCGGCTTCTCGGAGCTCTCTCGTCGCCCGGGAGACTTCGCGATCGTCGCCGTGGCTTGCCGTGTGGTGCGCGACGAGTCGGGCGCCTGCCGCGCTTCTACGCTCGCCGTCGGCGGCGCGCACGGCACGCCGATCCACGTCGCCGAGGTCGAGGGCATTCTGCGGGGATCGCACGGAGAGGCCGACGCTCTGCGGTCCGCGGCGGAGGCCGTCACTCGCAGGGTCGATCCCGGCAGCGACGTGCACGGATCGGCGGACTACCGTCGTCGGATGGCGGGCGTGCTCGCGCGCCGCGCGCTCGGCGAGGCCTGCGCGGTGCCCGCATGAGCGGCGTCCACGCTACCCGCGAGATCCGCCTCGTGGTGAACGGCGAGGAAGTCGTGCACCAGGTGGCGGTGCGCCGGCTGCTCGCGGACTTCCTCCGCGAGGACCTCGGGCTCACGGCGACGCGCCTTGCCTGCGAGCACGGCGTGTGCGGCGCGTGCACCGTGATCCTGGACGGTCGAAGCGTGCGATCCTGTTTGTTGTTCGCGGTGCAGGCCGACGGAGCCGAGGTGCGCACGGTGGAAGGAATGGCCGAAGGCGATCGCATGCATCCGCTGCAGAAGGCGTTCTGGGATCACCACGCCATTCAGTGCGGCTTCTGCACGTCTGGATTCCTGATGACTGCGCTCGAGCTTGTCGAGTCTCGATCGAGCGCCGAGGAGGAAGAAGTGCGCCAAGCGCTGTCGGGAAATCTCTGCCGCTGCACCGGCTACGCCAACGTCGTCGCCGCGGTGCTGGCGGTGCTGAAGGATCGGGCGTGAGCGGCGAGGGCTCCACTGCGAAGCTGCTCGGTGCGCGCGTGCGCCGCGTCGAAGATCCGCGAGTGTTACTCGGCCGCACCCGCTACGTCGACGACGTTCGGCTTCCAGGTGCGCTGTCGCTCGCGTTCGTGCGCAGTCCTCACGCGCACGCGCGCATCGTCTCGATCGACGCTGCCGCCGCGCGTCGCGCACCCGGGGTGCACGCCGTCCTTTCCTCGACCGATCTCGAGAGCTTCCTGCCCCCGCTGCGTGTCGACTATGACGCGGCGAGCGGCCGGCCGCCGTGTCGGAACGTGGCGTGGCCGGTGCTGGCGGCGGGAAAGGCACGTTTCGTCGGCGAAGCCGTCGTCGCGATCGTGGCCGAGCACCGCGATCTCGCGGAGGACGCGTGCGCGCTGGTGGAGATCGACTGGGAGCCTCTCGAGCCCGTCGTCGACGTCGAGCGCGCGGCGCAAGCTCATTCGCCGCGGGTGCACGAGGAATGGCCCGACAACGTGTTCCAGCGCGTCGAGAGGATGCACGGAGACGTGGCGGGCGCGTTTCGCTCGGCCGACGTCATCGTCTCGGAGCGATTCCATTCGGGGCGGCACCTCGCGCTGCCGATGGAGGGGCGAGGATTGGTGGCCTCCTGGGATCCTGCGCCGGAGGCGCTGACCGTCTGGGCCTCCACGCAGATGCCTCACGTGCTTCGCAGCGAGCTCGGTCGGGTGCTCGGCGTCGGCGAGCACGCCGTGCGCGTGATCGCCACGGACGTGGGAGGCGGGTTCGGTCTCAAGTCGCACGTATTCCCGGAAGAGATCCTCGCGGCCGCGCTGCCGCGACGGCTCGGCCGGCCGGTGAAGTGGATCGAGGACCGCCGAGAGCATCTCGCCGCTTCGCAGCACGCGCGGGATCAGATCGTGCGCGCCGAGCTCGCCCTAGCGAGGGACGGAACCATGCTCGGCCTGCGCGCGCACGTGACTTGTGACATCGGCGCATACGTCGAGTATCCGTGGCCGACGTTCGAGGCCAACGTCACCCCGATGGCCATGCCGGGGCCCTACAAGCTCCGCGCTTTCGCCTTCGAGACGCTCTCCGTGGCGACCAACAAGTGCTCGATCGGCGCGTACCGTGGCGTCGGACAACCGATCGGGGTGCTGGCCATGGAGCGGCTCGTCGACATGGCCGCGCGGAAGCTCGGCATCGATCGCGCCGAGCTTCGCCGCCGCAACATGATCGCTCGCGACGAACACCCATACACGACGGTGCTCGGGACCGAGATCGAGAGCGGCAGTCATCGAGAGTGTCTCGACCGCGCTCTGGAGATGATCGACGCCACGGGCATCGAGGGGCGGCGGCGGGCGGCCCGCGCGCGCGGCGTTCGCCGTGGTCTTGGTTTCGCGCCTTACGTCGAGGCCACCGCCCCGAGCTCGCAGGTGTGGCAGATGCTCGGCGCGGATGTCGGCGGTCACGAGCCGGCCTTGGTGCGCATGGAGCCCGACGGTCGGGTGAGCGTCGCCGTGGGAGTGAATTCCCAGGGTCAAGGACACGAGACGACCTTTGCGCAGATCGCGGCGGATCGGCTGGGGGTCCCGCTCGCTGACGTTCGCGTGGTCCAGGGCGACACGGCGGCGACACCTAGGGGCTGGATCACCGGCGGCTCGAAGAGCGCCGTCGCTACGGGGGGGGCGGTGTTGCGCGCGGCGGAGAAGGTCCGGGCCAAGCTGCTGCGCGCGGCGTCGCGGCTCGCGGAGATCCCGGAGACCGATCTCGATCTTCGCGACGGCACGGTGTGCCGCGCGGTCGACGACGCGCCCGTGGCCGCGATCCGTGACGTCGCGCGCGCGGCGTGGCTCCGGCATCCCCGGCTGCCGCCAGACGAGGAGCCGGGCCTCGAGGTGACGATGCGCTACGAGCCGCCACCGCTCACTCATTCGAACGCGACCCACGCGGCCGAGGTCGAAATCGACGAAGAGACTGGCAAGGTGACGGTGCTGCGCTACGTGGTCGTCGAGGACTGCGGCACGATCCTCAACCCGACGATCGTGGACGGGCAGATTCAGGGTGGAGTGGCGCAAGGAATCGGCGGCGCCCTGTACGAGGAGATCGTCTACGACGAGAACGGCCAGCTCCTGACCGGCACGTTGATGGACTATCTGCCCCCGACGGCGGCCGACGTGCCGCGCGTCGAGATCGCCCACATCGAGACGCCGTCGCCGTACACGGCCGGCGGGATGAAGGGCATGGGCGAGGGGGGAGTGATCGCGGCGCCGGCGGCGATCGCCAACGCGGTGGCGGACGCGCTCTCGGACATCTCGCCGCGCGTCAATCGGGTGCCACTCACCCCCGAGCGAGTGCTGGCGATGATCGACGACGGTACCCGGCGCGGCTGAACGCGCGTCACTCGACGCACAGGCGCTCGATGATCGAGCGGATGACCGGGATGCCTTCCTCGAACGCGCGGCGCGAGATGCTCTCGTTCGGCTGATGCGCCTCGCCGAAATCGCCGGGACCGCAGAGGAGCGACTGCACGCCGACCGCTTGAAGGCGGCAGCCGTCGGCGCCGAGCAATGCGCCCGTGATGGCTTGCTTTTCGAGACGCTCGCAGAGCACTCGCTCGAGGGCCGTGCCGCGCGGCGTCTGCATCGCCGGCACCACCATGGGCTCGCCGAGCGAGAGCTCCGCACGCCGGCTCGGCGCGCCGGGATCGCGCGCGTCGAGAGCCGACAAACGCCGCTCGATCTCGCGATACGCCTCGAGCGGATCGACATCCGGCAGCCCGCGCGTGCTCACCCGCAGAACGCATTCGTCGGCGATCACGTTCACCGCCGACCCTCCGTGGATCGTGCCGAGGTTGACGGTCGTATAAGGCGCGTCGGGAAACACGGGAGCGAACTGGGGAGAAGGACGAGCGGCGAGCTCGCTCTGGTAGCGGCCGATCTCGGCGATCACTCCCGCTGACGCGGCGATCGCGTTGAGGCCGAGTTGCGGCAGGCCGCTGTGTCCTCCTCGCCCCCGAACCCGCACGTCGAAGGCGGCGAACGACTTATGTGCATGGTGAACCTCCCACGACGTCGGCTCGCCGATCCAGCAGAGCGTAGGCAGCGGAATTTCACCGAGAAGCTCGCCGAGCGCTGGCGCGAGACGCTCGGCGCCGAGACAGCCGACCTCTTCGTCGGCGGAGAACGCTAGCACGAGCGGGCGGGAGAGGCGGGCGACTCCGACCTCGCCGGCGGCGATCACCGCCTGCGCCAGGAAGGCTTTCATGTCGGAAGAGCCCCGTCCGTAGATGCGCTCGTCACCGACCTCGAGCACCAGAGCGTCGCGCATCCAGCCCGCTTGACCTTGCCACGGTACGGTATCGGTGTGGCCGGAAATCATCAGGCCGCCGGGCTGAGGAGGTCCGGCGAAGGCGACGAGGTTGGCCTTGACGACGCCGCCTGTCTCCCAGCTCTGGCGGCGGGTGACGAAGCCCAGCGAGTCCAGCCGATCGGAGAGCAGATCGATCGCCGCCACGTTGCTGAGCGCGCTGGTGGTATCGCAGGCGATGAGGCGTCGGGTGAGATCGACGAGCGCTTGGTTCACCGGCTCTCTCCGTAGAGCGCGCGCTGCCAGAGCGTGGCCAGCGTGTCGACCGTTCGCCGCCAGTCGCCTTGCGGCTCGCGGCCGAGCTTCTCGTTGAGAAAGCTCTCGCTCATGAGGATCAGCGCGCGAGCCGTCTCCTCGGCATCGAGCGGCGCGATGCGCCCGCGATGGATGTCGGTGCGGATCCGCTTGGCCGTGCCGCGGACGAAGCGATCGACGAACGCGCGGTGAGCCTTTTCGACCTGCCGGTCGTGGGTGGCGGCGTCGGCGATCGCGCGCAGCACCGGCCCGTGCTGCGCCCAGAAGCGTCCGATGCCCCGGTAACCGGCCCGCAGGTTCTCGATCGGATCTTCGTCCGCACCGAACCACACCTGGCTCTGCGGAACGAGGCCGCGACTCAGCTCTTCGAGTAGCCGCACCACGAGCTTATGGCGGTCGCGGAAGTAGTGGTAGAACGAAGAACGCCGGAGGCCGGTCCCGTCCATCAGTGTCGCCACTTGGAGGTCGCGAAACGGCCGGACACGCAGGCAGCGCTCGGCCGCCGCCAGAATCTCGCTCTCGGCTTCTTCGGGACGCCGGCGCTTGCGCGCGGCCCCGCGTCGCTCGAGGCGGGGCGCGCGGCTCACGAGCCGGCGCGCGCGCTTCGCTGAGGTGGTGCTCATCGACTGTCGATCCTGCGGTCGCGGTGGACTATACAAGGCGTCGTCCGTCTGTTGAAGCTGTGTGGGACGTCACGATGTCCGTCGACTACTTGCAACGCATCCTGACCGCGCGCGTTTATGACGTCGCCGTCGAGACGCCGCTGACGTGTGCTCAGAATCTGTCGGCGCGGCTCGGCGACGAGATCTGGCTCAAGCGAGAAGACCTACAGCCGGTGTTTTCGTTCAAAGATTCGCGGCGCCTACAACAAGATGGCGCATCTGCCCGCCCAAGCGCTGCGGCGCGGCGTGATCACCACTACGGCCCTGGTACCTAAGCTGCCATCGCGACCGGCGCCGGCTCGAGCGCGAGCGCGAGCACTTCGTCGATCGACGTCACGGGATGGAACTGCATGCGGTCGCGCACCTCGGCCGGGATCTCTTCGAGGTCGGCCATGTTGGTCTGCGGAAGCAAGACTTCGCTCAAGCCAGCGGCCTGGGCGGCCAGCACCTTCTGCTTGACGCCGCCGATCGGCAGCACTCTCCCCTGGAGCGTGATCTCGCCGGTCATGCCGACGGTCTTCTTGACCGGCCTGCCGGTGAGCAGCGAGGCGAGAGCGGTCACCATGGTCACGCCTGCGCTCGGTCCGTCCTTCGGCGTGGCGCCCGCGGGCACGTGCAGGTGGAAGTCACGCTCGCGGAAGCTTCGCTCGTCCACCCCGAGAGCGCCGGCTCGGCTGCGCACGTACGTAAGCGCGATCCGCGCGGATTCCTTCATAACGTCGCCGAGCTGGCCGGTGAGCACCAGCGCTCCGGTGCCTCCCATCGCTGCCGCTTCGACGAAGAGTACTTCGCCGCCGCTGCCGGTGACCGCGAGGCCAGTGGCCACCCCCGGCTGCGATGTGCGCGCCGCCGCTTCCTGGAAGAAGCGCTTGCGGCCGAGAGCTTCACGGAGGAAGGCCTCCTCCACTCGGATCGGCGAGGTCGGCTTGCCGGAGGCCACCGCCGTAGCCGCGTGGCGTAGCAGCTTGCCGATCTCTCGCTCAAGCTGGCGAACTCCCGCCTCGCGCGTGTAGTCGGCGATCACCTCGCGTAGCGAATCGTCGTCGATCGTCACCTCCTCTCCGCCCAGGCCGTTGCGCTCGAGCTGGCGCGGCCAGAGGTAAGTGCGCGCGATGTCGACCTTCTCCTCGGTCGTGTAGCCGTCGAACCGAATGGTCTCCATGCGGTCGAGCAGCGGCTGCGGGATCGTCTCGGCGACGTTGGCCGTCGCGACGAACAGCACCTGCGAGAGGTCGAGCTCGACGTCGAGGTAGTGGTCGCGGAAGGAGTGATTCTGCGCGGGGTCGAGCACCTCGAGCAGCGCCGCCGATGGATCTCCCCGCCAGTCCGCGCCGAGCTTGTCGACCTCGTCGAGGAGGATGACCGGGTTCATCGTGCCGGCGTCGCGCAGCGCGCGCACCAGCCGGCCGGGCAGGGCGCCGATGTAGGTACGCCGGTGCCCGCGGATCTCCGCTTCGTCACGCACGCCGCCGAGCGACATACGCACGAACTTCCGTCCCGTGGCGCGCGCGATCGACTCGCCGATCGAGGTCTTCCCCGTTCCGGGAGGACCCACGAAGACGAGGATCGCGCCGGAGCGTCGGTCGTCGGCGATGCCGCGCTCGCTGCGGAGCTTGCAAACCGCCAGATACTCGGTGATGCGCCGCTTCACGTCTTCGAGCCCTGCATGATCGGCGTCGAGTACGCTGCGCGCACGCGCTGGATCCAGCACTTCCTCGGATCGGGACGCCCAAGGCACGGCCAGCAGCCAGTCCAGGTAGGTACGGATCATCGACGATTCCGGGCTCGCCTCGCCCATGCGTTCGAGTCGGCTCGCCTCGCGCTCCGCCTGCTCGCGCACCGCGTCGGGCATGCCGGCTTCGGCGATCCTCTTCCGGTAGTCGCCCGCGACCGAAGAATCGTCCTCGCCAAGCTCTTTGCGGATCGATTCGAGTTGGCGGCGCAGGAAGAACTCGCGCTGCTGCTTCTGCGCTCCGGACTCGACGTCTTCGCGGATGCGCTTGCGCACTTGCAGCTCGGCAAGACGGCCGCGCTGCAGCTCGAGCGCCAGGCTGAGACGCTCGACGACGTCGAGTGCTTCGAGGAGGGATACCTTTTGCTCGTAGCTGAGATCCGGGGCATAGCCCGCCGTATCGGCGAGGGCGCCGGCTCCCGTGAGCGAGCGCAGGAACGCCGCAAGGCGGCCGTCGTCGCCACGAAGCTCGAGGATCTCGTGTACGACCGCGCGATATTCTCGCTCGAGCTCCTGCGTCTTCGCCGGCGGAGGCGTGACGTCGGGATGCTCCTCGACGTGTGCGTGTAGTGCGCCGTCCGACCCCGGTTGCGCTGCCCCCACCACCGCTCGATGGAGAGCCGACAGCGCAACCGCTTGGGTTCTCCCGGGCATTCGCACCCGCTCCACGACCTTGGCGATGACGCCGACCTTGGCGTAGTGATTGCCGTGGCGCGGTACGAGCAGGACCTGCTGTTCCTCGCCGAGTGCGAGGGGCAGCGTGACGTCCATCCCCGGGAACACGACCGCGTCGTCCAGAGGGACCAACCGCAATAGCGTCTTCATCGAGGCGGAAAGTAAGCACACAGTTGAGGTTGTCAACGATTGAGCTCGTCGAATAAAATCACCCCGATGGGACCGCTCGAAGGCGCTTGCGAAGCCTGGAAATTGCTCCTGCGAGTCTTCGCCGCCGAGCGCGCCCGCCTGCCGGCCATCGCTGCCGAGCTCGGCCTCTCCGAAGCGCAGTGCTTGGTGCTCGAACACCTCGATCCTGCCGCGCCGGTACTCATGTGCCGGCTCGCCGAGACGCTCGATTGCGACCGCTCCAACATCACGGGCATCGTGGGGCGGCTCGAGGCGCGGGGGCTCGTCGAGCGCCGCCCGAATGCCTCAGA
Organism: Binatia bacterium; assembly: GCA_040507895.1. GTDB lineage: Bacteria > Desulfobacterota > Binatia > JACPRU01 > JACPRU01 > JBEVNX01. Next base: position 21,830 of record JBEVNX010000240.1, read on the forward strand.
CCGCCGCGTGAAGAACCTGGTGCTGACGGAGGCCGGGCGCCAGCAACGCCGACGGCTTCTCGATCGTCTCGCCGAGCCGCCGGCCGGGATCCGCGCGCTGCGGCCCGAGGAGCAGAAGACCCTTCAGGCGATCCTTCGCCGAGCGTTCGCGGCGGACGCCGGGCCGTAGCGAGCTCACCCGATGCCCTCGCGCCCGCGAGTCGTTCACTACTTCGACTACAAGAGCCCGTATGCGTACCTGGCGCAGCACGCGACGGACGCGCTCGAGGTCGAGGTCGGAGCGCTCGGCGTGACGGTCGAGCGGATCCCGTACACCCTCGATATCCCCAGCTACCTAGGCGAAGCGCGGCTCGACGAGTCGGGGCGAGACGTGATCGGCACGCGCACCGGCCACCAGTGGCGGCGCGTGCGCTACGCGTACATGGACTGCCGGCGCGAGGCGGCGCGGCGCGGCTTGATCATTCGTGGTCCCCGCAGAATCTTCGACAGCTCGATCGCGCACGTCGGATACCTCTGGGTCGCGCGCGCCGGCCGGATTCGGCCGTACCACGACCGCGTATTCGGGAAGTTCTGGAAGCGGGCGCTCGATCTCGAGAGCGTCGAAGCGATCGAGGCCGAGATCGTCGCCGGGGGCGTCGACGGGGCCGGCTTCACCGACTTTCTCGCCGGCGAGGGACGGGCGCTGCACGACCGGCTGCGCGCGGAAGCGGAAGCAAGCGGAGTCTTCGGGGTGCCGAGCTACCTCGTCGACGAGGAGCTTTTTTGGGGTAACGAGCGCCTCGACCGGGTCCGAGAGCGGATCGCGGAGCTCGCTTCGAGGTAGGGGCCGGCCCCTGAGATTCTGCCGGCAGGTGGTGTAGGGGCTAATCCTTCGCGTCGAACCCGCCGGCTTCGAATTCATGCCCGTAGATGTCCGTCACGTAGTACTCGGACTGGTGCGTTGCCGGACGCGCACCCCAACCGTACTCCAGGATCCAGCCGGAAGGGTTGCGAAAGTAGAAGGAATACATGTGGTCGTTCGAGTGCTTGCCGAGCGAGATCGTCACCGGGACGCCGGCCTTTCGCACCAAGTCGTGGGTGAGCCCGACGTCATCGAGATTGTCCACTTCGATCATCAAATGGTTGATGCGCCGTTCGGGACCGCCGATGCCGAATGCGACGGTGTGGTCGCGATCGTTGCAGTGCATGAACGTCGGCGTCAGCACGCGTGACCCCATCGCCACCTTGTATTCGACGCCGCCACGCATGCCGAGGGCGCTGTAGAACCGGTACGCGGCCTTCGTGTCTCGCTGTCGGACGATGCAGTGTCCGATGCCGCCGGCACCGGTCTTGAAGCGGCCGTGCATGCCGCGGCCGGGATGGAAAGGCTTGGCGAACTGCACCTCGGGTCCGTGGAAGATGTCGATCGGCGTGCCATCCGGGTCCTCGAGCTTGAGGATCTCGAGCACGTGTCGCTCGGCCGCTTCTTCTTCCGAGCCGACGCGGAAGCGGATTCCCGCCATCGCGAGTTGGCGCTGCATTTCGGCGAATTCCTCGCCGCCCGCGACACGCAGGCCGAGATAGAGAAGATCGTCGCTGGCGTCGTGATGCAGGATCAGCCGGTGGTGCCAGTAGTCCATGCGTAGATAGCAACGGTCCCGTTCGCCCTCATCGACGAGCTCGAGCCCGACGATCTCCGTGGCGAACTTCTTCCACGCATCGACATCCTTGGCGCCGATGCCCATGTAGCCGAGTTCCGTCACCTGGACCATCTTCTTCCTCCGTTCCGTTGTTAGAGGACAGCCTCGATCAAGCTCGGGCCGGGCTCCGAGAGCGCGCGTCTGAGATGTTTCACCAGATCGTCCGCGGTCTCGACCTTGACGGCAGGAACACCGAAGCCGCGAGCCAGCGCGCTCCAATCCAGCACCGGCGGTTCGAGCGTGGTCAACCCGCGGAGCTTCGGCCCCGGCTCGACGTTGCCGGCACGCGCGGCCTCGATCTGCAAGATCCGATAGGCCCGGTTGGAGCAAAGGACCGTCGTCACGTCGAGGCTTTCGCGCGCCATCGTCCACAGCGCTTGGACCGTGTACATGCCGCTGCCGTCCGCCTGGAATGCGATCACGCGACGATCCGGACAGGCTACCGCGGCACCGACGGCGGTGGGCAGGCCCTGTCCGATCGCTCCTCCGGTGAGCATCAAGCAGCTGTGAGGCTCCGCGGCCGCAGCCAGCGAGCCGTACGGACCGCCTGAAGTCGCCGCCTCGTCGACGACGATCGCCCCTTCGGGCTGCAGCGCGGCGATCGCGCCGCCGAGGGTCGCCAGCGTGAGAGGCCCCGTCGGATTCGTGGGCGCCTCGGGTTGCGGGATCGACGCCACCTTGGCGGCGCCGAGCGCGTCGGCCAACGCTTCGAGCGCGCTGGTGACGTCTTCTTCGATCTTCGCGAGCACTTCGCGCGCGCAACCGGCGGGCGCGAGGCGGCTCGGCACGCCCGGGTAGCCGAAGAACGAAACCGGATCCCTCGCGCCGGCGAGGATGAGGGTTTGTACTCCGGCGAGTGCCTCGTGCGCCTGTTCCGGAAAGTAAGGGAGGCGGGTCACCGCCGGGATGCCGGCGCCGCGCTCGATCCGTGCCGAAAACGTCTCGCTCAAGAGGCGGCAGCCGCTGGCAGTCGCAACGCGCGCGGCGGCATTCAGGCTGCGGCGGGTGAGGGCCTGGCCGCCGAGCAGTATCGCAGCGGATTGCCTCCGCCGGAGCGCCGCTGCAACCCGCTCGATGGTCGCCCCGGCGACCGTCCTCCTCGGCGAGGGGCTGCCGACTCGCGCGACGGACCCGCCCTCGCTCCACTGACAGTCGGCGGGAACGGTCAGCGTCACCACGCCGCCCGGAGGCTCGAGCGATTGACGGATGGCTTCGGCGGCATCGGCGCCGAGCGTCTCGACAGAGGTATTCGCCTTTACCCAGCGCGACATCGGCGCCGCGAGCCCCGCGATGTCGCTCGTCAACGGCGCATCGGCCGCGAGGTGCCACGTCGCCTGATCGCCGACGACGTTCACGACCGGCGAGTGCGCGCGCCGCGCATTGTGCAGGTTGGCAAGGCCGTTGGCGAAGCCGGGCCCGAGGTGGAGCAGCGTCATCGCCGGCTTGCCGCGCATGCGCGCGTAGCCGTCCGCCGCGCCCGTACAGACTCCCTCGAAGAGCCCGAGCACGGCCCGCATCCCCGGCACCGAATCGAGAGCGGTCACCAATGGCATCTCCGTGGTCCCCGGATTGGCGAAGCAGACCTCGACGCCGCCGTCGAGCGCGGTGCGTACCAAGCTCTCGGCGCCGGTCATCGGGCTTTGCCCTCGAAGAAGTCCGATCCGAGCGCGACGCGGCGGACCGAATCCGAATCGGTGGGTTGATGGCCGACTCGATGCGCCGGGGCCGGAGCCTCGGCGACGCGGTTCGATAGGCGACCGAGCCCGCTCACCTCGACTTCGACGACGTCGCCGACGTTCATCGGCCGCGAGTTCTTCGGCGTGCCGGAAAGAATGACGTCGCCCGGCAGCAGCGTAATGAACCGCGACAGGTCGGCCAGGATGTAGTCGATCGGGAAGATCATCTCCGTCACGGCTCCCTCCTGCACCATGTTCCCGTTCAGATAGGTACGCACCGTGGCCTTGCGCACGTCGACGCCGCGAACGATGCCGGGACCGATCGGGCAGAAGCCGTCCTGACCCTTGACCCGCAGCATCGAGCCCGCGTCGGTATCGCGATAGTCCTGGCAGCCCACGTCGTTCGCGGACGCGAACCCGGCGATCGAGTCCCAAGCCTCGTCGCGACCGACGTTGCGCATCGGCTTGCCGATGATGACGGCGATCTCGCCCTCGTAATTGAGGTACTTGTGCCCGGCCGGCCGCATCAACGTGCCGCGGTGGGCATTGAGCGCGGTCGTCGGCTTCTGAAAATACGTCGGCGTCTCGAGCTGCGGGGCACGGAACTCCACCCGCCGCGATTCGTAGTTCAAGTGGATGCAGAGGATCTTCGTCGGGTCGCAGGGCGGCAGATAGACGGCCTCGCGCTCCGCGAGCTGACGGCCGTCGCCGAGCCGCAGCACGTCACCCTCTGGCTTCACCCACTTTGGTTGGCCCTCGTGAAGGATCCGGCGCCATTCTTCCCTCGCTCCATCGAGTACGCTCATCGTCCCTCTCCTCAGGCAAAAGATCCCTTCAACGCCGCGATGTTCTTCACGTCGCAGAAGAAGTCGAAGCTCCAGTTGCCCCCCTCGCGACCGATGCCGGAGTCACGGCTGCCTCCGAAGGGTGCCGCCAGCTCGCGCACGAAGAAGCAGTTGACCCACACGGTGCCGGCGACCGCGCGATTGGCGAGGCGCATGGCACGCGCCTCGTTCTTGCTGAAGATCATCGCGGCGAGCCCGTAGCGCGTGCCGTTGGCGAGCTCGATCGCCTCGTCCTCGTCGCGGAAGGTTTGCCAGGTGAGCACGGGGCCGAACACCTCTCGCTGCACGATCTCCTGATCTTGTCGGACACTATCGAGAAGCGTCGGCTCGAAGTACAGCTCGCCCGCCTTGTCGCGATGTCCGCCCCACAGCGGCTTCACGCCGGCCTGGAAGGCCCGCTCGACGAACCCCTCGACACGCGCGAAGTGCTCGGGCGTGATCAGCGGGCCCACGCGTGTCGCTTTGTCACGAGGATCGCCGACGGTCATGTGCGCGGCCGCCGCGCGAAGCTTCGTTTGAAACGGCTCCGCGACCTCGGCGTCGACGAGGATTCTCGTTCCGGCCAGGCATACCTGGCCGGAGTTCAAGTACTGCGCCGCGGCGGTTTGCGCGGCGGCATCGAGATCCGCGTCGGCGCAGACGATGTACGGCGACTTGCCGCCGAGCTCGAAGCTCACGGGCGTGAGCGAGCGGGCGGTCGACTGTCCGATCAGCTTCGCCGTGTCGGTCGAACCGGTGAAGCTCAACCGGTCGATGTCGGGGTGCGCGGCGAGCGCCGCTCCCGCTTCCTCGCCCACGCCCTGCACGACGTTCAGCACGCCGGGCGGCACGCCGGCCTCCTTGGCGATGTCGGCCATCAAAGAACAGGTGAGCGGCGCCCACTCGGGCGGCTTGACGACGACCGCGTTGCCCGCGGCGATCGCGGGACCCACCTTCCAGGTCGTCAACATGAAGGGGGCGTTCCAGGGCGTGATGAGCGCGGCCACCCCAGAGGGATCGAAGCGCACGTGGTTGACGACCCCGGGCGAGTCGATCGTCTCCGAACCGAGCTTCAGCGCCCAGTCGGCGAAGAACTCGATGTTGAGCGCAGCCCGAGGCACGACGCGAGCGAGGTTGCCGGTGAGCAGCGAGCCGTTGTCGGCTGTCTCCACCGCGGCGATCTCGGGAAGGTGGTCGCGGATCTTCTGTGCAAAGCGCTTGAGGATGGGATGGCGCCCTTTCGGTCCGAGCGCCGCCCAACGGGGAAACGCCGCGCGTGCCGCGGAGACCGCCGCGGCGACTTCTTCCGCGCCGCCCGCGCTGACTTCGGCGAGATGGCGCCCGTCGATCGGCGAACGCACCGGGAACGTACGCTTCGAAGCCAAGCGCTTCCCGCCGATGAAGTGTGCCGTCGAAATCGCGATGCCTGCTACGTCTGCCGTCATCTTCTGGCCTCCAGGATCAAGTTGATCTTCTGACCTCCCACGGGAGGAAGGCTCTCGACAGCCTCGAACTCTTTCCCAAGGATCGCGTCCACGAGCCGCAGCGCCCGGCCCTTCGAAGCGATCGCGTCGGCAATCTGGTAGTTGCGTGCGCCCGAAGCGAGATAGAAGCGCTCGTAGAGCACGTTTCGGCCTGCCAGCGCGCTGCCGAGGAAGTCCCAGGCGAGGCGGAAGATGCGCGCCCGTTCCTCGGACCCGGTTTGGTTCGCGCCGCGCAGGTAGCGATCGAGGAGCGGGCGGAGCTTCGCATCGCGAAGCTGCGCTGCGGTCGGAGTGGCGAGCAGATTGTGGGAGCCGATGAGGGTGAGGATTTCGGCGACGCGGGGAAACCAGGTCGGTAGCGCGGCGCGCAGCGCGGCGAGCGGGCCGCCGTTCGGGAACCATACGCCGTTGCCGTACTCGAAGGCTTCCGCTTCCGCGCTTTGGATCGCCGCGCGGGCGAACTCCGCGTACGTCCAGATCTCGCCGAGCAACTGCTTGGTCGCCGGTGAGACGTCGTTGATCGCTTCGGCCATCCGCGTGCCGAGCCCGTAGGCGAATTCGAGCTTGGTTTGCGCGCGAATCATCGTCTGCTGCATGACGTTCGGGTACCACCCGGTCATCATCACCCGGTTGTAGACGTCGCGGTCGGCATCGATGAACAGCCGGTCCCGTGGTACCTCCACGTCGTCGAAGATCACGAACGCGTCCTGTTCGTCGAAGCGACTCGACAGCGGGCGGTCGAAGAGATTGGGTGGAGTCGAGCAGCTGTCACGGCAAAGGAACTTGAGCCCCGGCGTTCCCATCGGAATGCAGAACGACAGCGCGTAGGCGTCGGCGCCTTCGGGCAGCGGATGCGCGGGATAGACCGCGAGCTCGTCGGCGAACGGCGCCAGCGTTGCCAGGATCCGCGCACCGCGCACGACGATGCCGTGCGCGGTGTCGGCCACCTTGTGGAGCGCGACGTCGGTTCCCGGCGCGGGCGCGTCGCCGGTCGCCTTGTCGATGGTGGGATGGACGATCGTGTGGGTGAGAGAGACGTCCTTGCGGGCGAGGAGCTTCTGATAGGTGACGAGGTTCGAGGCGCCCTGGTCGCTCCCGTTGGCGACCCATTCGTCGGCGCGCCCGGCGAAGCCAGCGTATGTGACGTTCATGTAGTCGGGAGTACGGCCCATGAGACCGACGGTGAATTCCGCGGCGCGCTGTAGGCAGCGGTGACGCCGCTCGAGGTCGGCGCGCGAGCGCGGAATCATGTGGCTCACGTTGATCGGCTCGCCGGTCTCGGGGTCCGGCATCAGGCAGATTTCCGCCGCCCGGTGCTGCAGGTCGAAGAGCTGCGCGAGCGTCTGCGCCGCGCCCGCGAACGCGGGGTGCGACACGACGTCGGCGACCCGGTCGTCACCGACCCAGATCTCGCGCGGCTCGCGAAGGCCCGCCAGAAACTCGCTTCCAGTGCGTGCACCCACGGTCAGTGACCTCCCCGGGACGCTGCGGCGTGCGCTCGTCGTCGCCCCGGCGCCCGCAGTCCCTCGAGCTGCAGCGCGAGCGCCGCGCGCAGGGCCTCGTCGCGCCGCTCGGGCGACGCACCGCCTCTCAACCATCGCTGCAACTGGTAGAAGTAGAGCGCGAAGAGGTTGTCGGCGAGCTCGGCCGGCTCCACGGTCTCGGCGAGCTCGCCGGCAGCCTGCGCCTTTGCCACCAGCCGCGCGATGCCGCCCAGCAGAGTCGACATGGTCTCGCCGAGAAGGTGATGGCGGTCCTCGACGAAGGGCAGCTCCTTGACGAACACCCGGGCCAATCCAGGGTCCTGCTCATGGTGCGCGATCAGCGCGCCGAAGACCCGCAAGAGCTGCTCGAGCAACCCGCCCGCGGCGGCCATGACGAAGGCCTCGTCGATGACGCTGCGCATGTCCTCGGCGAAGATCGACACCAGCAGGTCCTCTTTCTTGCCGGTGTACAGGAAGAGCGTGCCCGCGCCGACGTCGGCGGCCTCGGCGATCTCGCGAGTGGTGGCCCGCTCGAAACCCTTGCGCGCGAAGAGCCGGCGTGCCGCGCGCAAGATTCTCTCCTGTTTGTCGCGCTTGTTGCGCTCGCGTCGGGAAGAAGCGTCCGGGGCCGATGGGCTCCGACGGCGACTCGGACTCGGCATTGTTCTGAGCGTGCTCATTTATGAGCCGGCCCGGATTTACGTCGGCGAGTCGCTCGATGTCAAGGAAATTCTTCGGCACGAAACCCGGCGAGCGCGCCGAGCCCTGCCGCGCAAAGCACCTCGTTGCATTGTCCGGGCTCTGATGATCGTCTGCGGGGTCGACCTGCACTGGAGGAACGCAGAAGGAGGCACTCTCATGGCGTGGGACTTCGAGACTGAGCCGGAATTTCAGAAGGAGCTCGATTGGATCGAGCGATTCGTGCGCGAGGAGGTCGAGCCGCTCGATCACGTGCTCGGCAATCCGTACGACGTACGCGACCCCGCCCGCAACGCGCTGGTTCGGCCGCTGCAGGCCGAAGTCAAGCGCCGCAAGCTCTGGGCATGCCATCTCGGGCCCGAGCTTGGCGGCCAGGGCTACGGTCAGGTGAAGCTCGCGCTGATGAACGAGATTCTCGGTCGCGCGCGTTTCGCACCGATCGTCTTCGGCTGCCAAGCGCCCGACTCCGGCAACGCCGAGATCCTCGCGCACTACGGCACGGAGGAGCAGAAGAAGCGCTTCCTCCGACCGCTGCTCGACAACGAGATCGTGTCCTGCTTCTCGATGACCGAGCCGCAGGGCGGCGCAGATCCCAAGGTCTTCGAGACCAAGGCCGAGCTCGTCGGCGACCAGTGGGTACTGAACGGCGAGAAGTGGTTCTCATCGAACGCGCACGTGGCTTCCTTCCTGATCGTCATGGCCATCACGGATCCCGAGGCTTCGCCCTACGAGCGCATGTCGATGTTCATCGTGCCGAAGGAGACCCCCGGCTTCTCCATCCTGCGCAACATGGCCGTCGGCCTCCACGAAGGCGAGGGCAGTCACGCCTACGTTCGCTACGAGGATGTGCGCGTCCCGCGCGACTACATGCTTGGGCCCCGCGGCGGCGCGTTCGTGGTCGCGCAGACGCGCCTCGGCGGCGGGCGCATCCATCACGCCATGCGTACGATCGGTCAGGTTCGCAAGGCCTTCGACATGATGTGCGAGCGCGTATTGTCACGGACCACGCAGGGATCGCTGCTGGCGGATAAACAGATGGTGCAGGAGAAAATTGCCGACTCGTGGATGGAGATCGAGCAGTTCCGTCTGCTGGTGCTGCGCACGGCGTGGCGGATCGACCGCTACAAGGACTACCGCAACGTGCGAAAGGACATCGCGGCGGTGAAGGCGCTGATGCCGAAAGTGTTCCACGACGTGGCGGCGAGGGCGCTTCACCTGCACGGCTCGCTCGGCGCCACGCAGGAGATGCCCTTCGTGGAGCAGGTGATTCAGAGCTTCCACATGGGCCTCGCCGACGGTCCGACCGAGGTCCACAAGATCACCGTGGCGCGCCAGGTGCTGCGCGACTATCGCGCCACCACGGATCTCTTCCCGACGCAGCACTTGCCGAAGATTCGCGAGGCGGCGGTCCGCAAATACGCCGACCGCATCGAAAGGGAGGTGCGGGCGCATTCCTGAGATGCCGCTCAAGGAATACCGCAGGAAGCGGCGCTTCGGCGTCACCCCGGAGCCGAGGGGGAAGGTCGCTCCGCGAGGCCGCCCGGCCAAGCCTCTCGCCTTCGTCGTCCAGAAGCATCGTGCGACTGCCCTTCACTATGATTTCCGTCTCGAGTGGAAGGGCGTGATGCTCTCGTGGGCGGTGCCGCGAGGTCCTTCCTATGACCCGACGGTGAAGCGACTCGCCATGCAGGTCGAGGATCATCCGATGGAGTACAACGGGTTCGAGGGGATCATTCCGGCCGGCGAATACGGCGGTGGGACGGTGATGATCTGGGACCGAGGAACGTGGACGCCGCAGAGCTCGGACGTCGACGCCGCGCTCTCCAGAGGTGAGCTCAAGTTCTCGCTCGACGGGGGCAAGCTGCGGGGCTCGTGGGTGCTCGTACGCACCCGGCCGCGGCAGGGCGAGTCGAAGTCGGCCTGGCTGCTGCTCAAGCACCGCGATGAATGGGCGAGCAAGGAGGACATCGCCGAGCTTGCGCCTCGCTCGATCGTGTCGGATCGGCTGCTGATCGAGATCGCGCGCGACGAAGGGGGTGACATGCGGAAGGCGGCCGATGGAGATCCCCCCGGGCTGCTGCGTGAGATTCTAGCCAATCCGAAGCTGCTCTCTCCTCCCAAGAGAGGCAAAAGGAAGTCGGTGTGGCACTCGAACCGAGCGATGTCCTGACGGTTCATGCGAGAGACGGCGAAACGAGCTTTCGGGGTTGCTGGCTTGAATTCGAAGCCCCGGGTCGAATCGATGCTCGTCGGGCGAGCTTCGCGGTGACCGTCTCGCGCGGAACCGTGGCGATGCTCGCCGAGCGTGTCGAAGAGGCGCAACGCCATGCCGCGGCGATCGCCAAGCTGACAGACGAGTTCCCGGACCTCACGATCGAGGACGGATACGCGGTTCAGGACGAGCTTCGGCGCCGCACGCTGGCGCGCGGCCATCGGCTCCTCGGGTTCAAAGCCGGCCTCACGTCGCAGGCGAAGATGTCCCAGGTGGGAGTGAACGCGCCGATCGTCGGCTTTCTCGCGAGCGACGGCTTGCGAGCGGAGGACAGCACGATTCCGGTTTCCGAGCTCATCCATCCGAGAGTCGAAGCCGAGATCGCGTTCGTCACCCGGGAAGCGCTGCACGGCCCCGGCTGCGACCGCGAGCGGGTACTCCGGGCGACGGAGTTCGTCTTGCCGGCTTTGGAGATCATCGATTCACGCTTTGCAGGGTTCCGCTTCGACCTACCCAGCGTGGTCGCCGACAACACCTCGGCCGCGCGATACGTCACCGGAAGACGGCGGCCCGACGCGAGTGCCTTGGATCTGGGCGCCCTCCACGTCGTGCTCGAAAAGAACGGCGAGGTCGTCGCCCGAGCCGTCTCGGCGGCCGTGCTCGATCATCCGGCAAACGCGGTTGCGATGATCGTGAATCATTTGGCGGCGCGTGGCGAGGAGTTGCCTGCCGGCAGCCTCGTCATGAGCGGTGGCATCACCGAGGCGGTCGCGGTCGCCGCGGGAGATGTCGTCACGGCGCGCATCGATGAGCTCGGCAGCGTCTCGGTGCGCTTCGCCTGAGTGGCAGCATACTACGAGGAGGAGATCGAATGGCTGTTCAGGGACGAGTACGACCACCATTCGATCGTGCTGCGCGAGGCCGACCAGCCGGGCTGTGACTACTTCACGTTCAAGGCGGCCGGTTACGCCGACGATCATCTGGGATGCGGCCGAGCTCGGGAACGCGATCCTCGCTCAAGGCAACACCCCTCGCGAGTCGTTCCTGAACGTGCTCGCGTGATCGTGTCCTTTCGGTCGCAGAAGGCTGCCTCGCTCGCGCGTCGCGGCCATGGAGAAGAATCATGAGCGCTTCGATTGCAGGCAAGGTCGTCGTCATCACGGGCGCGAGCAGCGGCATCGGCGAGGCCACGGCGAAGCATCTGGCCGGCCAAGGCGCTCGGGTTTCCTTGGGAGCACGGCGCAAGGATCGCCTCGATCGCCTCGTCGAGGAGATCCGCAAAGCGGGCGGCAAAGCGCACGCGACGGTTACGGACGTGGTCCGGCGCGCCGACGTGGAGGCTCTGGTGCGCGGCGCGCGCGAAGCCTTCGGGCGTGTCGACGTGCTCGTCAACAACGCGGGGCTCATGCCGCTGTCGCCATTCGAACGGCTGAAGGTCGAGGACTGGGACCGCATGATCGACGTCAACGTGAAGGGCGTGCTTTACGGAATCGCGGCCGTGCTGCCGCTGATGAAGGAACAGCGGAGCGGTCACATCATCAACGTGTCCTCGGTCGCGGGGCACAAAGTGAGGCCCGGGAACTCCGTCTACGCGGCTACCAAGCACGCGGTCCGCGTCATCTCCGAGGGGCTCCGCATGGAGGTCAAGCCTTACGGGATCCGCACGACGATCATCTCGCCGGGCGCGGTGGCGACGGAGCTGGCCGATAGCGTGACCGAGCCGGATCTCCAGGAACGGACGCGCGCTCTCTACGCGATGGCGATTCCAGCGGACGTGATCGCGCGAGCGATTGCCTACGTGATCGCCGAGCCACCCGAGGTCGACGTGAACGAGATCCTGGTGCGCCCGACGGCGCAGGAGTTCTAAAGCTCGCTCACCCCGCCGGAACCACCACCGCTTTTACGGACTCGAGCGCCGCGACGGTTTCGAGCGCCTTTTGGCTCTCGACGAGCGGGAAGCGGTGGGTGACCGCGTCGGCCATCGGGAACTCGCGGTGGTATCGCCGCGCGACCTGGATCGCGCCGTAGACGTGGCGGGCCTCGAAGAGGGCTGTGCCGATAATGTGCAGGTTGTTGTTGTTCAGGTAGCGCGGCTCGACCGGCACCGCCCCCGGTGCCGACCAGAGGCCGACGACGAGATACCGCCCGCCCATCGCGGCGAGTTGCAGCCCTTCACCGAACGCGGCGACGGCGCCGGCGGCCTCGATGACGACCTCGGCACCTCGGCCACCCGTGAGCTCGCGAACTCGCCGCACACGCTCCTCGGGAGATCTCACCTCGTCGAGATCGATCGTCGCGGTTGCCCCGAGCCGCTTCGCCATGGCCAATCGCTGCTTTGGAGCTCCGAGCACGATCAGGTCACCCGCCCCCGACGCGCGCGCGAGCAGCGTAGCGGCGAGGCCGACGGGGCCGCATCCCTGCACCGCCACGGTTTGATTCATGGCGATGCCGCCGAGCCGCTCGAGCCCCTTCAGCATCGTCGGCATCGCGCAGCCGAAGGCGATCACCGCCTCCGACGGCGTGTCGTCGGGGATTCGGTAGAACGCCATGCCATCGGGTAGCCAGGCGACCTCCGCATAGCAGGCGGACGGCGGCGCGGCGGCGTCGCGGAAGAGCGCCCCGCGCGCGCTCGGGCAGTGCGTGAGCTCTTTCTCCACCGTGCAAGCGTAGCAGCGGCCGCAAGGGCTGAGCGGCACCCAGTAGACGCGATCACCGCGCCGAACCGGGGTTCCCGCATAGTCGGTGCTGACGCCGTCGCCAGTTTCCTCGATCGTGGCCACGCCCTCGTGCCCGAGGACGACGGGCCCCGGCAGAGGCGCTTCCCCACGCCACAGATGCACGTCGGTGCCGCAGACGCCGGCGAGCTCGACTCTCACGAGAGTCTCCCCAGGGCCGGGCGGCGGGACCGCTCGCTCCCAGATCTCGATCGGCTTCTTCGCCTCGACCAGGACCGCCCGCTTGCTCATCCGACTCGTCATCTGCGTTCCCTCCCGCACGCGCGGCGAATGCTTGCCAGGGTTAGTCCCACCATCGCCATCCGGGGAAGGCAATCGTCATGCCGAATCGGATGGTGGTTTGAGGCGCCACCGGGGCGAACTGGCGATAGGCCATCCATTCGCCGGTCACGAAAACATTGATCGGCGGAAAGCCCTCGCGATTCCTGACGTAGCCGATCCCAAAGCTGAGCGGCAGCGTCGTCGCGCTGTGACGTCGCCAATTGATCGCCCAAGTGGCGTCGGCGGACTTCACGTAGAAGCCCCGCCCGATGTAACTGAGCAAGATCGGTTGAATCAGCAGCGTGCTCGTCGGGTTCCGGTCCGGAGACGTGTAGGCGAAGGAGATGGGATTCTGGATCAACCCCCCCAACAAGATTCCCGGGATGGCCTTATAGACCGCCCCAAAGCCAGGCCCGGCTTGCCACGCACCCTGCCCCGCGGTCTTGTGAGTCGCCGTCGGGAAGACGAACACCGGCCCAGCCGCCAGGAGCAGTCCCCTCTCCTTGCTGGACCCTGGGAGCACGAAGAAGTCGAAGAGCTGCGTGTCACCGAGCTCAGTCCGCGTAGCGCTGCCTCTGCCCTCCGGAACCGTCACCAGCGTGACGCTCGGCCGGACGAGTTGGACGAGCGGCAACAGCGAAAATCTCGGGATGCGAGGGACGATCGCCCTCACGATAACCCGGTTTGTCTGGGCATCGGTTCCGTAGTTGGAGGGCGAGTAGGCGTCCTGGATGAAGATTTGCGGCAGGGTGGTCAGGGGGTCGTTGAACTCCTCGGCTAGCTTGCTGTCGTTCGTCTCCTCCGGCTCGCTCGACTGCTCTTCCTCTGCACGGGCGAGCGCGACCCCAAGGAGGATCAAGCCTGCCAACAACGCGCGGATAGGGCGGGTCATCGTCGATCCTTTGGCGGGCGAGAAGATAGTGGCGGCGATGGGAGCGAGCAAGCCATCGAAGGTTCGTTCACCAAGTTGCGGAACGCGTGGCGTCAGGCCGAGCATCGCCGGTTCGCCGCTGCTCGGCCTG
>JBEVNX010000014.1:0-19252 GCA_040507895.1 Binatia bacterium
TGCTGACGAGGTCCGCGCCGCCGGCCCGTACGGCGCGGACGTGGCGGGTGGTGAGCGACGTTCTCGATCTCAAGGGCGAGCGGCGCGTCTACCTCTGCGCCGAGGGGCGCTGGATCGTGCTCGCTCAGCTCAAGCGCAGCGCGGGACCCCTCGCCGAGGCGTTCGCCGCCATGCGACGCGGGGACCTGGTCGAAATCGACGGCCTTGAGCGTCAGGGCGGGATCTTTCGCCTGACTGCGGGTGCCTCGATCCGGCAAGTCGTCCGAAGCGAATCGGCTAGCCTCGGATGATCGCCTCGAGCTCGTCGGCGTTTCGCGCCACGAGCTCCGGCTCCTCGGCGCAGAGCCTCTCCGGATCAAAGCCCCAAAGCACGCCGCAGAAGGCGATGCCCGCCGCGCGCGCCGTGGCGAGGTCGATCGGTGAGTCGCCGACCAGCAAGGTCTGCGAACGGGCGGCGTCACAGCGCGCGAGCACCCACTCGACGCCGCGCGGGTGCGGCTTACGCTCCGGGAACGTGTCGCCGCCGACCACGGCCACCATGTCGTCGAGAAGATCGAGACCGCCGAGGATCTTGCGCGTCAGCGCCTCGGGCTTGTTGGTCACGACCCCCGCGCGCGCACCGAGCGCCCGCAGGGCGCGCAGCACATCGACCATTCCCGGGTAGGGACGGGTCTGGTCGAGGCAGTGTTCACCGTAGTGCTCGAGAAACAGTCGCACGCCTTCATCGTGCGCGTCCGCGCGCTCCTGCCCGAGCGCGCGCTCCACGAGCACGCGAGCGCCGCGCCCCACCAACCGCTCGACCTCCAAGACGCCTAGCGGAGGCAGCCCGAAGATCGCCCTCACGTGATTCGTGCTCCCGACAAGATCGAGGCGGGTATCGAGCAGCGTCCCGTCGAGATCGAGAAGCAGAAGCGGGAAGCGGATCACGCGGCGATGTCCTGGGCGAGCAGCTCCGCAACACGCGCGGCGCCGTCCGCGGCCAGCTCCGTCTCTGCAACCGGCCGAGCGAGCAGGGCTTCGAGCCGATCGCGGATCTCGCCGCGAACGAGGTCCTCGATCGCGATCGGCTCGGCGGTTGCGTGAGCGCGCAAGGCATCGACGAGGACGGGCGTCTCGGGGAAGTCCTCACGCGTCGTGTAGAGGACACGCACGGCGTTCACCAGGCTCGCCACGAGGATGCCCCATCCCGGCTTGGTCACTACCACATCGCTCGCACGCAGCAGCATCGCGTAGTCGAGCCGCGCCCGCTCGAGGTAGATGAGATTGGGCGGCGCATGGGCGTAGGCTTCAGTGGCGACGAAACTCACGCGAGAAAGGTCCGCGAAGCGAGAGACCTCGATTGCGGGCGGGCCGAGCCCTCCGAAGCTCAACAGCACCAGCGGACCTGCTGCTGGAAGGCCAAGCCGGTCGCGTGCTTCGGCGCGCGAAAGCCGGCAGCGCCGAGCGATCAGCGGAACGTCGACGATCGAGGAGAAGACCGGCATCGGCGCGTGGAACGGCAAGCGATAGAGGCGACGCGCGGCCGCATAGCAGGCCGCAGCACGCTCGGCGTGCACGGCGAAGCGCGGATCGCGCTCTACGTAGCGACCGTAGATCCAGTCCCACGAGAAGTTGGCGAGCCCCACGCCCGCCAAGCCCGCCCGCGCCGCAGCCGCCAAGGCGAGCGGGGGAAGATCGCCGAGAACGAGCCCGGCGTGGACCTCGTCGAGCCACGCGGCCTCGGCCGCGAGCCGTTCGTCCCAGCGTGCTTCGAGCTCGTCGAGACGGGCGATCGTGGCCGCGAAGTCGATCGTCAGCCCGTGCGGTTGCACCATACCGACGTCCGTGGCGACGGAGTGCACTCGAAGCCGGCCCTCGGACGCCGGAAACAACCAGGGGGGAGCCGTCGTGCGGACGTGCACCGCGCATTCCGCAACGCGCTCGAGGAATCCGGCGACGACCTCCGAGATTCGCGTCGCGTGGCCGAAGCCGTGGCTCGAAACGTAGACGGCGAGCGAGCGCGGCGCCATTCAGTGGGAGCGCCTGCGCCTTCGCCGCCTCAGACTCCGAACGATTCCCCGCACCCGCAGGTCCGAGCCGCCTTCGGGTTGATGAATTTGAACCCCTCGCGATGGAGGCCGACGACGTAGTCGATCGTCACGCCGTCGAGATACGGCGTGCTCTCGCGATCGATGAACAGCTTGAGGCCGCGTTGCTCGACGATCGTGTCGTCCGGGCGGGCCTGGTTCTCGAAGCTCACGGAGTAGGACATGCCGGAGCATCCGCCGCTCGAAACGGCGACTCGCACGCCGTAGTCGGCACCGAGCTTCTCTTGCTCCATGACTTTGCGGAAGCGTTCGGTGGCGAGCTCGGTGACGGAAAGTGCCGCGCCGCCCGCGCCAGGCGCTGAGCCCCGATCGTCGTGAACATGGACTTCGGACATGTCGTCTCCTCTTCATCGTTGGTAACAACGGCCCGGCGGAGTGTCAACGACGTTGTTGAAAAGCCGCACCGCCGATGGTAATGCGTCGTCGCTTCGTCGAGCGCCCCGAGAAAGATCGTTCGTGACGAGTTGGTCCGCCGAAAACGCTGCTCCATTCGGGCCGACGAGTGGATTCTCCCCGTGGCGGCATCGCTTTGCGGTCTTCGCGGCGGGAGCGACGTTCGCCCTGATCTTCGTCGGGGGCCTGGTGACGAGCACCGGTTCGAGTCTGTCGGTGCCGGACTGGCCGCTCTCGTACGGTCAGCTCTTCCCGCCGATGGTGGGCGGCGTGCTGTACGAGCACGGTCACCGCATGGTGGCCGGCGCCGTCGCGCTGCTGACGGCGGTGCTCACGCTCTGGACGTGGCGCGAGGAGCCGCGCGGCGCCGTGCGGCGCCTGGCCGCCTTCGCGCTCGGAACGGTCTTGCTGCAAGCGGTGCTCGGCGGCGTCACCGTGCTGTTGCGATTGCCGACGGCGGTATCCGTCGCGCACGCCGCCCTCGCCCAAGCGTTTTTCTGTCTCATGGTGTCGCTCGCGCTCGTGACGAGCCGCGGATGGCTGGCCGCACCGCAACGTGCGGCGGACCGACTCCTCGATTCTCTGACCGCGGCCACCACAGCCGCCGTCTACGGGCAGCTTCTACTCGGCGCGGTCATGCGGCACACCGGAGCAGGACTCGCCATTCCGGACTTTCCTTTAGCCTTCGGACGGGTCGTTCCGCAGATCGCCTCGTTCACGGTCGGAATCCACTTCGCTCACCGGCTCGGTGCCGTGGTCGTCGCCGCGCTCGTACTCGCCACGGCGGCTCGAACCGTGCTCCTCCACCGAGAGGATTCGCGCAGGGTGCGTCCGGCGCTGCTCCTCGTGCTGCTGCTCGTGCTGCAGGTGACGCTCGGCGCGAGCATCATCTGGACGCGCAAGGCAGTCCTGCCCACGACGGCGCATGTGGCGGTGGGCGCGGCATTGCTGGCGGCGAGCGTCGTGCTGGCGCTTCGCGGCTGGCGCGCTCGGGCGCCGGCCGAGGCCTGGGTTCCCGGGCCGATCGCGGAGCGAGCGCACGCGTGATCCCCGCTCAGGAAGCGCGGCTCATCCACGTACCTGTCGCCGGCGGGCGGCGGCTTTTAGCCTATGTCGACCTCGCCAAGCCCCGCGTGGTGCTGATGATCGCGCTGACCACGTTGGTCGGATTCTACCTGGGCGCTCGCGGGCCAACGGGGGCCTGGCTTCTCTTCCACACGATGTTCAGCACCGCGATGGCGGCCGCGGGCACCCTGGCGCTGAACCAGTATGTCGAGCGCGACCTCGATGCGATGATGCTGCGCACTCGTATGCGACCCTTGCCGGCCGGCAAGCTCTTGCCCCGCGACGCGCTCGTCTTCGGTAACCTGCTCGCGGCGATCGGGATCGCCTACCAGACGCTGGCCGTCGGCCCCCTGCCCGGGCTGGTGACCGCAGTTACGACGGCGTCGTATCTGTTTCTCTACACGCCGATGAAGCGATGGACGCCCTTCTGCAGCCTGATCGGCGCCGTGCCCGGGGCGCTTCCGCCCGTCACCGGCTGGGCTGCGTCGGCCGGGAATCTGGGGATCGGGGCTTGGGTGTTGTTTTCCATCCTCTTCCTGTGGCAGCTGCCCCATTCGCTGGCGATCGCGCGAATGTATCGCGATGACTACGCTCGCGCAGGAATTCGACTCTTGCCAGTGATCGATCCGGAGGGCGGCTCCACCGGGCGACAGATCGTCATCAACAGCGCGGCGCTGCTCAGCGTGGCGCTGCTACCGACCGTCGTCGGAGTCAGCGGGCGATGCTACTTCTACACGGCCCTCGCGCTCGGTTTGATGCTGCTCGGGTTTTCCGTCCGCCTTGCCCGTACGCGCTCGCTCGCCGATGCGCGTCGACTCCTCTTCGCTTCGCTCGTCTACTTGCCCGCCCTGTTGGCGGTCATGGCAGCCGACAAGATGTAGGTGCGCTCGGCGGCTCACGTTTCGGGTGTGAAGGTGAAGCTCGCGGCTCGTGTGCTTCGGGACGCCGGGACGCCGGCGAGAACCACGATCTCCGTCGCGCGATTCGGCTTCGTGGTGTTTCTCCTCGGCGAGCCGATGCTTCCGCCCCCCCACCTGGCCCCGAGATGAACGATGTCGACTTCGGCTCGAGCCACCGGCTGCCATGGCTGCTGCTCGTGCTGGCCTTGCTCCTTCCGGCCTCGCTCTGGTTTCGCGATGCAAGCCGGCACGGCGCGCCGACGCCCCGCGGAGCGAAGGTCGAAGAGCTCGCCGACTTCGGCGTCGTACCCGATTTCTCGCTCACCGAGCGCAGCGGCCGCGCGCTCACCCGCGCAGACCTAGCGGGCGGGCCGTGGATTGCCGATTTCGTGTTTGCGAACTGTCCGGGAGCGTGCCCCCTCCTCTCCGGAGAGATGGCGAGTCTCCACCGCCGCCTCGGCGACCGCGTCCGCTTGGTCTCGTTCTCGGTGGACCCGGCGCGTGACACGCCGCAGGCGCTCACCGCATACGCCGATCGCTTCGGCGCTTCGCGGACGAGCTGGCTCTTCGTCACTGGACCCGTCGCGCCGATGCGGCAGCTGATCGGCCGAGGCTTCCACCTCGCGGTAGCTGACCCTCCTGCGGACGAGCCTGGCCTCGCGGGGGCCATCACACACAGCGAGAAGATCGTCCTCGTCGACGCTGATCTGCACATTCGGCGCTACTACGACGGCGGCACCGGCCTATGGATCGAGGCGGCGATCGCGGACCTAGCGAAGCTCGGCGTGACCACGCTCGAGGCTGTCCGGTGACCGTCGCCGATCTACCGGCTCTCAACGCATCGCTGAATGCGCTCTCGGCGGTGTTACTGGCCGCCGGCTACGCGTTCGTGCGCAAGCGGCAGATCGCCCGCCATCGCTTGTGCATGCTCGGCGCCTTCACGGTGTCGACGGCATTCCTGGTGTCGTACCTCGTCTATCACGCGCAGCACGGCTCGACGCCGTTTCCCGGCCGCGGTTGGATTCGCCCGGCCTACTTCACGCTACTGGTGTCGCACGTGCTGCTGGCGATCGCGATCGTTCCGCTCGCGTGCCTGACGCTCTATCGCGCGTGGCGGGCCGACTTCGCCGCGCACCGGCGTCTGGCGCGCCTGACGTTCCCCGTGTGGATGTATGTATCCGTGACGGGCGTTCTCGTGTACTGGATGCTCTATCGGCTCAATTGGGCGGCCTGACGATGATCGAGCTCGGCTCCATCCGGGTCCACCTGCTGAACGACGGCTTCTTCGCCATGGACGGCGGCACCATGTTCAGCGTCGTTCCGAAGACCCTATGGGCCCGGCGAGTTCCCCCCGACGCCGAAAACCGCATCCCGATGAGCCTCCATTGCCCGCTCGCAGTGGATGGCCGGAACGTCATCCTCGTCGACACGGGGCTCGGCGACCGCCTCTCCGAGCGTGAACATGCGCTCTATAAGGTCGAGCGCCGCGGCGGCCTCGCCGCTCGATTGCGCGACATCGGGATCGAGCCCGAGGATGTCACTCACGTGGTACTCACTCATCTCCATTTCGACCACGCGGGAGGCGTAGTCACTCGAACGGCTGCGGGCGGCCTTCGGCCGGCGTTTCCACACGCCCGACATTTCGTCCAGCGCATGGAGCTCGAGAGCGCCCGGTGGCCGCGCGACGAGCGCTCGGCGGCCGCCTATCGGCACGCGCTCGAATGTCTCGAGCCGCTCGAGCAGGCCCGTCTACTCGAAGTTCTCGACGGGCCGACCGCTCTTTCGCCGCGCCTGCGCGTCGTGGTGACCGGCGGACACACGCCGAGCCACCAATGCCCGATTCTCAGCGACGCCGGCCAGAGCTTCCTGCACCTCGGCGACATCGCACCGACACGCGCGCACCTGAAACCGTCGTGGAACCAGTCCTTCGACGTCGAGCCGCTCGAGTCCATGGCGGCCAAGAAGTACCTCCTGGAGCACGCCGCGAAAGAAGGCTGGTGGATTTCGTTCGACCATGATCACCGCGTCGCGTGCGGGAAGCTCGGGCCGGAGTGGGTCGACAGCGGTGAGGTGGAAAGCGCGCAGCCCGTGGCGTGAGCGCTCACGCGTCCTTTTTCTTCAGACTGGCTCGATTGGACTCGATGAACCGGCGTAGCTCCTCGACCTGACCGAGCAGCTTGTCCCACTGCTCCTGGTAGAGGGTGACGGGAAAACGGCCGAGTCCATAGACCGAGACCGCTCCCTTCTCGGATACGCGGAACGACAAGGCTCCGGCCTTCACCGCTTGCTGCTTGAGCTTTGCATTCTCCGCGCGCAGGCGCTCGATTTCATCCTGCGGTGTATTCTCGGACATGAACGTCTCCTTTCGCCGGTGGCCGCACGAGCTCCCGCCTTCCGCGTGGCCGCAGCCGGTATTGCGATCCACGAAAACGACCTCTGGAGCACGGTTCTAGCTCTCGCCGCCCGGGCCGCGCCAGAATCCGTAGGCTGCGAGGCGAAACGCGACGTTTCGCCGCCGACCGCGCCTCAACCGCGTGCCGGAATCTCGAGCTCGCCGAAGAAGAAGGCGATCTCCTGCTTCGCCGTCTCGGCTGCGTCCGACCCGTGCACCGCGTTGCGCTCGACGTTGGTACCGACCGCCTTGCGGATGGTGCCCGGCAAGGCCTTGGCAGGATCCGTGGCGCCCATCACCTCGCGGTTCTTACCGATCGCGCCGGCGCCCTCGAGCACCATGACGAGGACCGGCCCTTCGGACATGAACGTCGTCAGGCTCTGAAAGAACGGACGCTCGCGGTGCACCGCGTAGAAACGCTCGGCGTCGCTCTTCGATAGACGGAGCAATCGAGCGGCGACCACGCGCAACCCGCCGGCTTCGAGCATGCCGATGATCTGGCCGATCTGGTTCCTGGCCACGGCGTCCGGCTTGATGATCGACAGCGTGCGTTCCATTCAGCGTTCCATTGCCCGCTTCATCGTCGCGCCGAGCTCCGCGGGGCTCTTCGCGACCCGGATGCCGGCCGCCTCGAAGGCCTTGATCTTGTCGGCGGCGGTCCCCTGCCCGCCGGAGATGATGG
Organism: Binatia bacterium; assembly: GCA_040507895.1. Classification (GTDB taxonomy): domain Bacteria; phylum Desulfobacterota; class Binatia; order JACPRU01; family JACPRU01; genus JBEVNX01. The sequence goes on from JBEVNX010000014.1 coordinate 7,519, forward strand.
CGCCGGCGTGACCCATGCGCTTGCCCTTGGGCGCGGTCTGTCCGCCGATGAACCCCGCCACCGGCTTCTTCACGTGCAGCTTGACGAACTCCGCGGCTTGCTCCTCGGCATTGCCGCCGATCTCGCCGATCATGATGATTCCCTGCGTCTCGGGGTCCTCCTGGAAAAGCCGCAGCACTTCGACGAACTCCATCCCCTTCACCGGGTCGCCGCCGATGCCGACGCATGTCGATTGACCGAGGCCGAGCTGCGTGAGCTGGTGAACCGCCTCGTAGGTCAGCGTGCCGCTGCGCGAGACGACGCCGATCGAGCCCTTCTTGTGGATGTAGCCGGGCATGATGCCGATCTTGCACGCGTCCGGCGTGATGACCCCTGGGCAGTTCGGCCCGACGAGCCGCGTCTTTTTGCCGTCCATGGCGCGCTTGACGCCGACCATGTCGGCGACCGGAATCCCCTCGGTGATGCAAACGACGAGGTTCACTCCCGCGTCGACCGCTTCGAGAATGGCGTCGGCCGCGAACGGCGGCGGCACGTAGATCACCGAGGCGTTTGCACCGGTCGCGCGCACGGCCTGTCCAACCGTGTCGAAGATCGGGATCCCGTCGAAGCTCGTACCGCCCTTGCCGGGAGTGACCCCGGCAACCATCTGCGTGCCGTACTCCTTGCAAGCCTTGGTGTGAAACTGGCCGGTCGCGCCGGTGATGCCCTGGGTGACGACTCGCGTGCCCTTGTCGACGAGGATGCTCATCGCGCCGCTCCGCCGGCAGCCTTGACCACCTTCTCGGCGGCGTCCGCCATGTTCTCTCCAGGGGTGATGTTCAATCCCGACTCGGAGAGGATCTTCTTACCGAGGTCGACGTTCGTGCCTTCGAGCCGTACGACCAGCGGCACGGCGAGCTTCACTTCCTTGGCCGCCGCGACGATGCCCGCGGCAACGATGTCGCACTTCATGATGCCGCCGAAGATGTTGACGAGGATCGCCTTCACGTTCCGGTCGGCGAGCAGAATCTTGAACGCCGCCGTCACCTTCTCGGTGGTGGCGCCGCCGCCGACGTCCAGAAAGTTCGCGGGCGACCCGCCGTAGAACTTGATGATGTCCATCGTCGCCATCGCCAGGCCCGCGCCGTTCACCATGCAGGCGATGTTGCCGTCGAGGCCGATGTAGCTCAGATCGTGTTTCGCAGCCTCGACCTCGCGAGGATCCTCTTCCGCGAAATCGCGCATCTCGCGGATGTCGGCGTGGCGATAGAGCGCGTTGTCGTCGAACCCCATCTTGCAATCGAGCGCGAGCAGGTCCCCCTGCTTGGTGAGAACCAACGGGTTGATCTCGGCGAGCGAGCAATCCGATTCGACGAACGCCTTGTAGAGGCCGCTCATGAACGCCACGGCCTTGTTGACCGACTCCTTCGGGATGCCGAGGCCGAAGGCGAGCTTGCGCGCTTGATACCCCTGCAAGCCGACAGCGGGATCGATGGTCTCCTTGAGGATCTTGTCGGGCGTCTTGGCGGCAACTTCTTCGATCTCCACTCCCCCCTCGGTGGACGCCATCATGGTGAGCCGACCGATGGCGCGATCGAGCACCATGCCGAGGTAGAGCTCGCGCGCGATGTCGCAGCCTTCTTCGACGAGCACGCGGTGAACCTCCTTGCCCTCGGGCCCCGTCTGATGCGTGACGAGACGCATACCGATCATCTTGGCCGCGATTTCGCGCGCCTCCGCGGGGCTCTTCGCGAGCTTGATGCCGCCTCCCTTGCCGCGCCCCCCGGCATGCACCTGCGCCTTGACGACGCAGACGCCCTTGCCGAGCTCCTTGGCTGCAGCCTCCGCCGCAGCCGCGTCGTCGCACACCTTGCCGCGCGGCACGTTCACCTTGTAGCGCCGCAGAATCTCTTTCGCCTGGTACTCGTGGATGTTCACGGCTTGGCTCCGAGAACCTTGTCCATCGCGGCGACGAGCTCCTTCACGTGATCCACGGAGGCGGCGAGCTCCTTCCTTTCCTTCTCGGAAAGCTCGAGCTCGACCACCTTCTCGATCCCCCCCGCGCCGATCTGTACCGGCACGCCGGCATAGAGGCCGCGCACGCCGTACTCGCCCTCCAGGAGCGCGGCGCACGGCAGGATTTGCTTCTTGTCGAAGAGATAGGCCCCGGCCATCTGAATCGCGGCGCTCGCGGGCGAATAGAAGGCGGAGCCCGTCTTGAGCAGCGCCACCACCTCGCCGCCGGCGTTTCGCGTCCGCTTCTCGATCGCATCGAGACGGTCTGGGGCGATGAGCTTCTCGACCGGGACGCCACCCACCTGGCAGTAGCTGCGTACAGGCACCATGTCGTCGCCGTGGCCGCCGAGCACGAGCGCAGTCACGCTCTCCACCGACACTCCGAGCTCCATCGCGACAAAGGTCCGATAGCGGGAAGAATCGAGCACGCCAGCCTGGCCGACGACGCGCTGCTTCGGGAAGCCCGTGATCCTCTTCATCAGCGTCACCATGGCATCGAGCGGATTGGTGATGACGATCACGAAGGCGGCCGGGGCGCGCAATTTCAGGTTGTTGGCGACGTCGGTGATGATCTTAGAGTTGATGCCGAGCAGATCATCGCGGCTCATGCCGGGCTTGCGGGCCACGCCTGCGGTGACGATGGCGACGTCCGCGCCTTCGATGTCGTCATACCGATTGGTGCCGGTGATCTTGCAGTCGTAGCCTTCGATGGGTCCGGCCTCGAGAAGGTCGAGCGCCTTGCCCTGCGGGAGGCCCTCGATCACGTCGAACAGCACGACGTCGCCGAGCCGCTTCAGCGCGGCCAAGTGCGCCAGCGTGCCGCCGATCATCCCGGCGCCGATCAAGGCGATCTTCTTGCGTGCCATCACATGTTCTCCACGATCGCCTGGCCAAATTCCGAGCACTTGAGCAACTTCGCTCCGGTCATCAGCCTCTCGAAATCGTATGTCACCGTCTTGTGCGCGATCGCCCGCTCCATGCCGCGCAGGATCGCGTCGGCGACCTCCTTCCACCCCATGTGCTCGAACATCATGACGCCCGACAGGATCACCGACCCGGGGTTGACTTTGTCCTGGTTCGCGTACTTCGGCGCCGTTCCGTGCGTGGCCTCGAAGACGGCGTGCCCGGTGACGTAGTTGATGTTGCCGCCCGGCGCGATGCCGATCCCGCCCACCTGGGCAGCGAGCGCGTCGGACAGGTAGTCGCCGTTGAGGTTCATTGTCGCGATCACGTCGAACTCGTCGGCGCGCGTCAGGCACTGCTGGAACGTGATGTCGGCGATCGCGTCCTTGACCAGGATCTGCCCCTCGGGAGGCTTCCCGCCGCAATCGTCCCACCCGATGGCGCGCCCCCTGTACTCCTTCTTGACGAGCTCGTAGCCCCAGTCGCGGAAGGCGCCCTCGGTGAACTTCATGATGTTGCCTTTGTGCACGAGGGTCAGGCTCTTCCGCTTGTGCGAGATCGAGAAGTCGAGCGCGGCGCGGATCAGTCGCTCGCTGCCTTCGCGGGAAACCGGCTTGACGCCGATGCCGCTAGTCTCAGGAAAGCGGATCTTCTTGACGCCCATCTCGTTCTGCAAGAAGCCGATGACCTTCTTGGCCTCCGCGCTTTCCGCCTGCCACTCGATGCCGGCATAGATGTCTTCGCTGTTCTCGCGAAAGATCACCATGTCGACGAGCTCCGGACGCTTCACGGGGCTCGGAACGCCCTGGAAGTAGCGCACCGGACGCAATCAGACGTAGAGATCGAGCAATTGACGGAGCGCGACGTTCAACGATCGGATCCCGCCGCCCACGGGCGTCGTGAGCGGCCCCTTGATGCCGACCAGGAACTCGCGGAACGCGTCGACGGTCTCGTCCGGAAGCCAACTGTTGAACTGCTTGAAGGCTTTCTCTCCGGCGTAGACCTCCATCCACGCGACCTGGCGCTTTCCGCCATAGACCTTCTTCACGGCGGCATCGAAGACGTGGACCGACGCTCGCCAGATGTCCGGTCCGGTCCCGTCTCCTTCGATGAACGGCAGGATCGGCCGGTCGGGAACTTCGAGCTTGCCGTCGCGAACACGGATCGCTTCCCCCGCCGGCACCTTCGAAAGCTTGTACGCCATGGCCTCGATTCTCCTTGTCGCGGCTGTGCCGCGGAGCAACGGGCGTTTGTAGCGCTCTGGGGTAGGAGCCGCAACTAGCTCGCCGGGCGAGCCCGTCTGTGCCGTTCGCGGGCCGAGGCGAACCCGCGGCGGCGCCCCGATCCCTAGAGCGAATCGAGTCCCGTCACTTTCGCCGGTCCTGGCTCTGCACGAGCAGGCGCCGCGCCTGAACGGCGATCGCGTTCGGCACGGATTTGCTTTTGGCAAGCCGCGAGATCTCGCGTTCACCGAGCGTCTGCAGAAGCGACACGGCCTTGGCGAGCGGCGTACGCGCATTCTCCACCAGAGCCGCGCGCACCGCATAGATCTGCGTCCACTCGCGCTTCTCCGCGATTTGGCGGAGGATCTCGTCGTCCGCGTTGCGGTCCTTGGCGAGCATGAGGATCTCTTCCTCAGTGATGCGCGGATTCTGCAGCACGAACCGCGGAATGATCTTGTTCGAATCGCGTAGCAAGATGGTCCGCACGTCCTTGTTGCCGTTGAAAGCGAGCTTCACCTTGTGGCCGACGCTCATCTCGCGGATACGGTGCCAAAGAGCCTGGTCGGGCTCGTCGGCCGCCGCGGACGGCGCCTCCCGCTCCGTGACGAGATCCTGCGGGACCCGAATGCCGTCGGTGCCGGCGGCGACCAGTTTCGCCACGGCGAGCGCCTCGATGCGCTCATCCACGGGCGGCGTCGCGCTCATGACCAGCTCGGGTGAGCCCCGGTCCGGGGTCAGCCCTTGTGGCCCTCCTTCGCCACCTTCGCGGCGTCGACGATCTTCTGCGCGAGGTGAGCGGGGACTTCCTCGTAGTGCGCGAACTCCATCGCGAACGACCCGCGGCCGCTCGTCATGCTACGCAGGTCCGAAGCATAGCGCAGGACCTCCGCCATCGGCACGACGGCGTGGATCACCTGCGCGCCGCTCTTGGCGACCACCTGCGAGACCTTGCCGCGCCGGCTGTTCAGGTCGCCGATGACGTCGCCCATCGTGTCGTCCGGCGTGGTGATCTCGAGCTTCATCACGGGTTCGAGCAAGATCGGCCTGGCCTTGTCGACGGCGGCCTTGAAGCCCATCGAGCCGGCAATCTTGAAAGCCATTTCCGACGAGTCGACGGTATGAAACGATCCGTCGTACAGCGTGACGCGGACGTCTTGCACGGGATACCCGGCGACGTGCCCTTCGAGCATCGCTTCGCGCACGCCTTTCTCGACGGCCGGAATGAAGTTTCGCGGGATGACCCCCCCGACGATCTTGTCGACAAACTCGAAACCCTTGCCTCGCGAGAGCGGCTCTACCTCGAGCCAGCAATCGCCGTATTGGCCGCGCCCGCCGGATTGCTTCTTGTATTTCCCCTGAGCGTTGGCCTTGCCCTTGATGGTCTCGCGATAAGGAACCTTCGGCGCCTTTAGATCGACCTCGACGCCGTATTTCCGCTTGAGGCGCTCGACGACGATCTCGACGTGCTGCTGCCCGGATCCGGAGAGAATGATCTCGCGAGTCTGGGAATCGCGGTGAACGCGCAGCGCGAGGTCTTCCTCGAGAATGCGGTGCAGCGCTTGGTTGGCCTTTTCTTCGTCGGCCTTGCTCTTCGGCTCGATGGCGAACGAGATCGAGGGCGGCGCTTCGGGAAGCGAGGGGTAGACGATGGGGTCACGCTCGTCACACAGCGTATCTCCGGACAGCGTCTCCTTGAGCTTGGCCGCGGCGGCGATTTCGCCCGCGACGACTTCGGCGACCGGCTGCTGCTTCTTGCCTTCGATCCTCAGCAGCTGGCCGATCCGCTCCTTCGCATCGCGAGTGGAGTTGAGCACGCCGGAGTCCACCTTGAGACGGCCGGATTCGACGCGAAAGATCGAGAGCTTGCCGGCGAACGGGTCGATGGTGGTCTTGAAGACGAACGCGGAGAACGGAGCCCCCGGATCCGGTGGACGCTCGATCTCGTCTCCGCTCTTGGGGTTCGCGCCGCGAATCGGCAGGACGTCGACTGGCGAGCCGAGGCAATCCACGATCAAGTCGAGCAGGGCGTGGACGCCGACCATCCTCACGGACGACCCGCAAAGCACGGGAATCAAGCGGCGCGCCCGGACGCCGGCGCGTAGACCGGCTTGAACCTCATCGGGGGAGAGCGATCCGTTCTCGAGATACTTCTCGAGAAGCTCGTCGCTGCCCTCGGCCACCGTCTCGACGAGCTTGTCGCGAAGCCGCTTGGCTGCTTCGGCAAGAGGGCTCGGGATCACCTCTTCGCGCGACTGGCCCGTGTCGCCCGAAAAGACGACCGCCCGTTCGCGCAGTAGATCGACGAAGCCCGTGAGCTCCGCTTCCGCGCCGATCGGCAGCGCGAGCGCCACGACCGGGATCTCGAGCGCCTTGCCGATGTGCTCGAGCGCCGGCTCGAGGTCGGCCGCTTCCTTGTCGAGATGGGTGACGAACCCGATGCAACCGAGCCCCTCTTCTTGGGCCCATCCCCACAGCTTCTGGAGCTCCACCTTCACTTGCCCGCTCGGCGACAGCACCATCACCGCCCCGTCGACGGCGCGCAGGGCCTGTCGGCTCTCGTTCAGGAAGTTCGCGTACCCGGGAGTGTCGACGATCGTCAGCTCGTGCTTCCGCCACGGCAAGTGGTGAAGCGCGGCCGAGATGCTCACGCGGTGTCGAGTCTCTTCAGGCTCGAAGTCGAACAGCGAGGAGCCGTCGTCCACCCGTCCCAAGCGGTTGACCTTGCCGGCCGCGAACAGCAATGCATCGGCAAGCGACGTCTTGCCGACGCTCCCTTGCCCGATCATCGCGACGTTGCGGATTCTGGTCACGTCTTCGATCGACATCGCGTCGTTCTCCCCCCTCCCGACCAGTGAGCGATCAGCGGTTTCTTTCGTACAGGATGCGGAGTCCGTCGAGCGTGAGAAACTCGTCGACTTCCTCGATCGTCTGCGATTCCGGCGCCAGCAGTTGGGCGAACCCGCCCGTCGCGTAGACGCGAGCCGTCACGCCGTTCTCCTCCTGAATTCGGCGCACCAGACCGTCGACCATCGCGACGTAGCCGTAGACGATGCCGGATTGGATTGCGTGGATCGTGTTGCGGCCCACCACGCGCGGCGGCTTGGCGATCTCGACGCGGTAGAGCTTCGCGGCTCGCTGGTAGAGGGCCTCGAGCGAAATCCCGGGCCCCGGAGTGATCACGCCGCCGACGTACTCGCCCTTGGCGGTGATGTAGTCGAACGTCGTCGCCGTTCCGAAATCGACGACGATCGTCGTGTCGTGCGTTCGCTCGTACGCCGCCACCGCGTTGACGATGCGATCGGCACCGACCTCCTTGGGATTGTCGTAGAGAATCGGCATCCCGGTCTTGATGCCCGGCCCCACGGTCGTGGGCTCGATCCTCAGATATTCCCGAGACACCGCCTCCAGCGTGCGCTGCATCGGCGGCACGACGCACGAAAGCACCACCCCGTCGATGCTCGGCTCCATGGAGGCAGATCCGAAGAGCCCCTGCAACAACACGCCGTACTCGTCGACCGTTCGCTCCGCCTCGGTCTGCAGACGCCAGTTACGGAGCAGCTCGCGGCCGCTGTATACCCCAAGTACCGTGTTGGTGTTCCCTACGTCGATCGCCAGCAACATTCGCGCCTCGGCGCGCCCCCTCTGCTGTGGCGCGCGGATGCCTTCCGAAGAGACTCGGCTGTCTCCTACAAAACTGCAAGCGAAGTGGTCAACGAAGGCAACGGCAAGCGACGATCGGTCGACGACGTGGCCGCATCCCGCGTGCCGGGCTCGGGTTCCTGCTACGCCCCCACGGCGCCTCCGAAGGAGTCGAGATCCGAGCCCTACACGAGCCGGTCGGTGGTCACCGATCACCCTCGAGCCCGCCCTCGAAGAGCCCATCGATCCGCGCCGACGGCAAGTAGCCGAGCGACTCGGCATCTTTCGCAATCTTCGCGAAGGCCTCCGGAAGCAGCGCGCTCGAGAAGGTCAATCGGGCCCAAGCCCCGTCCAGGACGGCGGGCGGGAGGTCGCGCGTGGTGAGCCTTCGGATCACTTCGTTGAGGACCCTCTTGGCCTCCGCCGGGTGCTCGTTCAGCCACGTGATGGCTTCGCGCTGCCCGCGGAGCCAGGCGGCAACCAGCGGTCGATGCGCGGCGAGAAAGGCCGCGGACACCACGACGACCGTGGTGGGAAACTTGCCGTCCGGCCAAAGCGCTCGTTCGTCCACCAGCTCCTTGCCGCCCGCCTGCAATCGCAGCACGGATGCCCAGGGCTCCGGCACCCACCCGCCGTCGATCTGCTTTTTGCCGAGCAGTGTCACGATGTCGGGATTGGCGAGCGGCAACACCGTCACGGTGCCGCCGTGGTCTGCGGCGCCGAGTCCGGCCGCCCGTAGGTAGGTCCGCAACGCGATGTCTTGCGTGTTGCCGATCTGCGGCGATGCGATGCGCTTCCCCGCCAGATCGGCGCTCCGTTCGATGCCGGCATCCGGCCGCACGATCAGCGAAGCGCCCCCCATCGCCGCTCCGGCCACGACGCGCAGCGCCTTGCCTTTGGAGCGCACGAATCCGGTGATCGCAGGACCGGGGCCGATGTAGCCGAGATCGATCGCACCCGCGAACAACGCCTCCATCTCGGCGGGTCCGGCGTTGAAAGCCTTGGTGTCGATCGCCGTCTGCGATCCGAGCGCCGCGGCGAAAAACCCCCGCTCGAGACCGACCATTGCAACCGCATGGGTCAAGTTCGGGAAATAGCCGACGCGAATCCGGTCCTCGGCCCAAGCGGTACCGGCCAACGCGAGCCATGCCACACCGAGAAGCGCCCAACGGTTCCGCATTCACCCTCCCGCAAGCCGTCAGGCACGTGCGCCGACGAACCCCCAACGGCGCCGGATCACCCGCTCGGCGGTGCCGAACACCAGACGATCGACCACCAGACCCACCAGTACGATGACGATCATTACGGCGATCACCAAGCTCATGTCGTTCAGGTCCCGTCCGACCGTCAGCAGATGTCCGAGGCCGGCGCTGACGAACAGCAGCTCCCCGGCCATCAGCGACCGCCAGGCAAACGACCAGCCGAGCTTCATGCCCGACACGATCGCCGGGAGCGCCGACGGTAAGATCACCCGGGCGTAGAGGGTGACCCCGCGCATCCCCATGGTGCGCCCGGCGCGGATCAACAAAGGCGGTGTGTTCTTCACCCCGTCGTCCGTGGCGATCACGATCGACAGCAGCGCGCCCATCACAACGACGAACAGGATTGCGCTCTCGCTCAGGCCGAACCACAGGATAGCGAACGGCAGCCAACAGATGCTCGGGATCGTCTGCAGTCCGAACACCAGCGACCCGACCGTATCTTCGAGCAACTTGAATCGGCCGATCGCCAGCCCCAGCCCGATACCGACGACCAGCGATATGCCGTAGCCGATCAGAATGCGCCGCATGCTGACGACCACGCCCGCCAGAAAGGAGCCGTCGCGCACACCGCGAGCAAACGCCGCCACCACATCCTCGGGAGACGGCATGAGGAAGCCGTCGTAGAGCCCGAGCCTAAATACCGCGTCCCAGATCGAGACGAGCAGAACGAGGAAGACGATCCGCCGGCCGCTTCCACTCTTCACCCAGCTGGCCACGAATCGCTTTTTCGACTTCATCCCTGAGCTCCTCGAGGATCACGTTGGCCGCGCGGGCGAGCTGCACGTTCTCCTTGTCCCGCGGGTGGGGGTAAAGAATGGGCAGAACCCGCTTGATCGTCCCGGGATGGGACGAGAAGATCGCAACCCGATCGGCGAGGTAGGCCGCTTCGCGGACGTTATGGGTGACGAAGAGGATGGTCTTGTGCGCCTCTTGCCAAATCTGCTGCAGCTCCTCGTGCAGGATGTCTCGGGTCTGGGCATCGAGCGCTGCGAAGGGCTCGTCCATGAGCAGGATCTTGGGGTCCATGGCGAGTGCGCGAGCAATCGCCACGCGTTGGCGCATGCCCCCCGACAGCTCGTGAACATACGAATCGGCGAACCGCGAGAGGTGCACCATGCGCAGGAAATGCAGCGCTCGCTCTCGCCGCTCGGCGCGCGCAATGCCCATGCTCCTCAGCGGGAGCTCGATGTTCTTGAGCACGTTCAGCCAGGGGAACAACGCAGCCTCCTGGAAGACCATGCCGCGGTCCGCCCCGGCTCCCGAGATGACCCGCCCCGCCACGCGCACGACGCCGGCGCTCGACGCTTCTAGGCCGGCGACTACGTTGAGCAGCGTGGACTTACCGCATCCCGACGGCCCCACCAAGCAGACGAATTCGCCTTCGGCGACTTCGAGCGTGACGTCACGGAGCGCGGCGGTCGGCCCCCCGCCGTTGCGGGCCGCATAGGACTTCGAGAGGCCGGTGATCTCGAGAAACGCGGCCACCGCGCCTTCAGATGTGATACATCAGCGCGTTGGCGCTGGCAGCTTCCTCGCGCTGCTGCTCTTCTACGACGTCGGCGATCGTGGTGTGATCGACGATCTCGGCGACGGCATCGCGAACCCGGCGCCAGACCGGGAAGAACCCGCAGCGACCTCCGATCTCACAGCGCTCGCCCAGCGTCCGGCTGACGCACTGGATCGGCGCGATCGGGCCGTCTATGAAGCGCAGGACCTCGCCGACGTTGATCTGGCGGGCCGGTCGGGCGAGATAGTACCCGCCGTCCGGCCCCTTCTTGCTCTGCACGAACCTGCCGCGCTTCAACTGTACCAGTAGATTCGCAAGGAACTGCTTCGGAATCGTCTGCCGCCGCGCGATCTCCTCGATGCGGATTGGCCCCTCGCTGCTGCTCTTCGCAAGCTCGAGAAGTGCGCGCAGGCCGTACTCGCAACGGTGAGAAACCCTCATAGATAACAATCTCGATTGAGCTCATTATCTATGTGGGGTTTCGCAGAGTCAACGCGCCCCACCCAATCCGACTTCTCGAAGCCAGATGTCTAGGACTAGACGTCGTCGAAACCGAAGCCCCGGACGACGAGATATCCTTCGAATGTCATCACTCTGCGGAGCGGGCTTGCGCAGAATATCGCGCCGAGGGCATCCAGCTGCTCGTCGGGCATCCTGACGAGAACGCCCTCCAGCGCGCCGAATTCCAAGGGTACGGTCGGCGCTGCCGCAGGCGCCGGCGGGGCCTCGCCCGTCGCGACTTTCAGTTGCTGAGGCTTACCGTTCAAAGGGATCACTCTCGCCGTAGCTTCCATGACTGCCTCCTGACCTATGATGTAACCCTTCAAGCGGCATGCCCGCCACATCAAATTCACATTCCATGCGACTTTGAGGACTTAGCCGTGTCGGAAAACCTCAACGTATCCGTTCGTTCCCATCGAGTGTGCACGAAAAGTTGCAGCTGCCATCATCGAGTAAGCGCTTTGCACCTCGCCGACGGCGGCGGTGTGTGATAGCAACGGCGTCGCGACGGGTGGGAGATGCTTGCTTCGAGGCGGTGGGGTGGCTCGTGGGTGCTGCGCGTTCTGCTGGTGGGGCATGCGGCGGCCTGCATGGTGGTCCGGAAGATCTCGGAGACCTGATCTTCGGTACGGGCGGAAGCATTCCGCGCGAGAAGCTCGACGCGCAGAATGAGTTCGTGTCGATGCCGAAGGGCGATCCCGCTG
>JBEVNX010000146.1:0-27312 GCA_040507895.1 Binatia bacterium
AGGCCACTATTCCTCTTCGTCTTCGTCCTCATCCGCTTCGGCTTCATCTTCGTCCGAGTGATCGAGCTCTTCGGCCTCGCCTTCTTCCTCGACGTAGTCCTTGTACTCTTGCGCGGACATGAGGTGCTCGACCTCGGAGGCGTCGCTCATCTCGATGCGGATCAACCAAGCATCGCCGTAAGGGTCGTCGTTGATGAGCTCCGGCGTGGAGACGAGATCGTCGTTGGCCTCGGTGACTTCGCCGGAGACCGGGGCATAGACGTCGGACGCGGCTTTGACCGACTCGACGACCCCGAACGGCTCGTCTTTGGTCACCGAGTCGCCCACCTTCGGGAGCTCGACGAACACGACTTCACCGAGCTCATGCTGCGCATAGTCGGTGACGCCGACCGTCGCCAGAGTGCCCTCGATGAGCACCCACTCGTGCTCTCGCGTGTACCGCAGCTTCTTCGGGAACTTCATCGGAACCCTCCTACTTCTGACCGCCCACGAACGGCAACGGCACCACTTCGGCCGGATGCTGCCGAGTCCGAATTTCCACTGCAAGCCTAGAGCCGATCACCGCCGCTTGCGCCTCGACGAGCGCGAGGCCGATGCCGAAGCCGAGTGTCGGCGATTTCGTCCCGCTGGTGATCGCCCCCACCAGCCGGCCGCCTTGCGTGACCCGGTAGGCATGACGCGGCGGGGGGGCCGACTCCCCCATGCGTAGCGCGGCGAGTCGGCGGCGCGGGGCCTGCCGCTCTTGCGCGAGCAGCGCGTCGCGCCCGATGAAGTCGCCCTTGTGAAGCTTCACCACCCAACCCAGGCCCGCCTCGAGCGGGCTGGTGGTCTCGTCGATGTCGTTGCCATAGAGCATCAAGCCCTTCTCGAGCCGCAGCGTGTCGCGCGCGCCGAGGCCGACGGGCACGAGGCCCTGCGGGCGACCGGCGTCGAGGAGACGATCCCACGTCGCTTCGGCATGCTCGGGTGCGAGATAGATCTCGAAGCCGTCCTCCCCCGTGTAGCCGGTGCGTGAGACCAGCGCCGACACGCCCGCCACGCTCGCCTCGGCGACGCGGAAGCTCCGCAGCGCGCCGAGATCGATCGATGCGAGGGGCGCGAGAATCGCCGCCGCCCGCGGCCCTTGCAGCGCCAGCTGGGCGAACTCGGCGCTACGGTTCACGACTTCGGCGCCGCGCGCGTTGTCGCGCATCCAGCGAAAGTCCTTGTCGACGTTCGATGCATTGACGCAGAACAGGAAGCGGTCGGGCGCCAGGCAGTAGTAGACGACATCGTCGACGATGCCCCCGGAAGGCAGACACATCACCGCGTACTGCGCGGCGCCGGGTGAGAGCTTGGCCGCGTCGTTGGTGACCAAGCGCTGCACGGCGCCGAGCGCGCCCGCGCCGAGCACCTCCACTTCGCCCATGTGGCTGACGTCGAACAAACCCGCTCGCGCGCGAACCGCGCGGTGCTCTTCCAGGATGCTCGTGTAGTAGACCGGCATCTCCCAGCCGGCGAAGTCGACCATCCGCGCACCGAGACGGCGGTGCGCTGCGAACAAGGGCGTGCGCTGCGTTTCGCGCGGGCCCCCCGTGACCGCGACGCTCACCGCGCGGCCGATCCCGCGGGCGCGCCCGCGCGGCGCTTCGCGGCGAGGAGCGTGTTCTGCATCAGCATCGCCACGGTCATGGGTCCGACGCCGCCCGGCACCGGAGTGATGTGCGCCGCTCGGGCCGCCGCGGCGGCGTACTCGACGTCGCCCTTGAGTCCGGCATCCGTCCGGTTGATTCCGACGTCGATCACCACCGCCCCTGGGCGGATCCATTCGCCACAAATCATCTCCGCCTTGCCGATCGCGGCGACGAGGATCTCTGCACGGCCCACTTCCGCGCCGAGGTCGGCCGTGCGGGAATGACAGATCGTGACGGTCGCGTGCCGCTCGAGGAGCAGAAACGCCACGGGCTTGCCCACGAGCAGGCTGCGTCCGATGACCACGGCCCGCTTGCCGCCGATGTGGATCCCCGTCTTGTCGATCAGGTACATCACGCCGAGCGGAGTGCACGGGCGGAAGCCGGGTTCGCCCGCGAGGAGCCTTCCCTGACTCACCGGATGCAGCCCGTCCACGTCCTTCTCCGGCGAGAGAGCGAAGATCACGCGCTTCTCGTCCAATCCCTTCGGCAGCGGCAGCTGCACGAGGATGCCGTGAACCTTCGGATCCGCGTTCAGCTCGGCGACCAGGGCGAGCAGCTTGCTCTCGCTCGTCGACGCCGGCAGCTCGTGGCCGAACGCCTGGAAGCCGACTTCGGTGCACGCCTTGCGCTTGGAGCCGACGTAGATCTTCGACGCCGGGTCGTCGCCGACCAGCACGGTGGCCAGACCCGGCACGATTCCGCGCTGCTCGGTGAACGCGGCCGTCTCGATCCGAACCCGCTCGCGGACTTCGCGCGCTGCGTCCTTGCCGTCGAGAATCTCGCCCACGAGCGTTCCTGCGTGGACGCAGTAGCCAATTCATTGCGGGGAATCAATCGGCGCTTTTGCTCGCGCGCCGTTCGCTCGAGGCTCGTCGCCGCGCACACGAATTCTCCCCGCTTGCGTTCTCGCCAGCCTTCCCCCATTTCTTCCTCCATGCGACTCGGCGTGCCGCGCGAGGTCAAGACCGACGAGAGCCGCGTGGCGGTGACGCCGAGCGGCGTGAGCGGGCTCGTCGCGCACGGCCATCGAGTGCGCGTCGAGAGCGGCGCGGGGCGCGGCAGCCGGATCACCGACGAAACCTACCGCGCCGCCGGCGCGGAGATCGTGTCGCGCGCGGAGGACGTTTGGCGCGACAGCGAGCTGGTGCTCAAGGTCAAGGAGCCGATCGACGAGGAATACACCTTCCTGCGCAGCGGCCTGGTTCTGTTCACTTACTTGCATCTCGCGGCGAACGAGCCGTTGACGCGTGCTCTCATCGACTCGGGCGTACGGGCGCTCGGCTACGAGACCGTGCAGCTCGACGACGGCTCACTGCCGTTGCTCGCGCCGATGAGCGAGGTCGCCGGCCGGCTATCGATCCAGGTCGGCGCCTGGTGCCTGCAAGCCGAGAACGGCGGGCGTGGCGTGTTGCTCGGCGGCGCCTCCGGCGTGCGACCGGCGAAGGTAGTGATCCTCGGCGCCGGCATCGCCGGCGCCAACGCCTGCAAGGTGGCCGTCGGAGTCGGAGCGCACGTGAGCATCCTCGACGTCAACCCCGCGCGGCTGCGCTACGTGTACGACATTCTCGGCGGGCACGTCACCACGGTGATGTCGAACGGCGCCAACGTCGAGGAAGAGGTCGTCACGGCGGATCTCGCCATCGGCTCCGTGCTGATCCCGGGCGCGCGCGCCCCCCGCCTCGTGTCTCGATCCCTGGTGCGCCGAATGGCCGACGGCTCGGCGATCGTCGACATCTCCATCGATCAGGGCGGCTGCGTCGAGACGGCGCGCCCGACGACTCACCACGATCCCATCTACATGGAAGAGGGTGCGGTTCACTACTGCGTCACCAACATGCCGGGCATCGTGCCGCACACGTCGACCTACGCGCTCACCAATGTGACCCTGTCTTACGCTCTCGCGATCGCCGATCTCGGGCTCGAGGCCGCGGCGCGCGATAGCGCGCCACTGCGCCGGGCGATCAACATCTACGACGGCAAGGTCATGCACCGGGGCGTCGCCGAAGCGTTCGGTCTGCCGTTCCACGCTCCGGAGGAAGCGATCGAGGGTTAGGGCCGGCCAGGGGCGCCACGGCGTCGCGCCGAGCCGCGAGGTTAGCCGTCCCAGTCGAACATTCGCCGGCGGCGGATCTCGCGGAAGTTGGTGATCTCGAGCCGTACGCCGTCGAGGTCGGTGAAGAAGGTCGCGTAGTAGTCCGCAGCGTACTCCGGGTAGTAGCGGCCATCCGTCACCTCGACGCCGACCGCGCGAAGCTCGGCGACCGCCCGGTCCACCGCCCGCTCGTCGACCACGCGAAAACAGAAGTGGTGAAGGCCGGGCGCGTATGGATCGTGATCCGGCGACCCGGGGCGCGCGGGCCGGAGAGAGAAGCCGAATTGCCGGTTGTAGTAGTGAACGTGCGCGTCGCCGCCGATCGTCGACTCGAGCTTCCGGTACCCGAGCACAGTCATCACGCGGTCGTAGAACGCGCTCGATCGGGCGAGATCGCGTACCGCGACGTAGACGTGATCGATGCCGACGACCTCGACGGGCACGGCACACCTCTAGCAGATCGGCGCGGGCTCACCAGACGCCCGGCAGCAATCGATGTCGCACGGATCGCGCGTAGTCCTCATATCCGGGAAGCTCGCCGCGCAGCACGGCCTCCTCTTTGCAAATCCTCGCTAGCAAGAGCGGAATGACGAGTCCGCTCGGCAGCAACGATGCCCAAGAGCCGAGCGCCAGACCGCTCGCCAGCGCGATGCCGATCACCGCGGCGTAGCCCGGATGGCGAACGAAGCGATAGGGGCCGGACCAGACGACCCGGTGACCGCGTTCGACCTGGATGCGGATCACCGATGAGAAGAAGGGATTCGACCGTGTGGCCCAGACGACGAGGACAAAGCACGCCGTCAACACCATGAAGCCGGTCACGCGAAGAGCGCTGGGTACGGAATCCGACGCATGCAGCCAGCCGACGTCGGCGCCGGCCACGAACAGATGGGCTGACCACACGCACGACGCGACGAGCACCGCGACGAACCGGCTCTCGCGTCCCCCCGGACCAGGTGACAAGCGCTCTCGTAGAAGGTCGGGAGGCGTCGTCGACGCGCTGGCGACCAGAAAGATCGCCCACAGCGCCGCATAGAAGCGAAACCCCGGCAGGTCCGAGCGGCCCGCGGAAAGGAAGAGAAGCCGGGCGTTGGACCACGCGGCCGCGCAGGCGACCGCGATCGCCAGAGCGCGCTGCATCACCCGTCGCGGTCTTCGAGTAGTATGCTCCTGAGGAGGGCGAGGCGATCGTTTCCCCAGAGCATCTGCTCGCCGACGAAGAACGTCGGGACGCCGAACGCGCCGCGGCGATGGGCTTCCGCGGCCCCGCTCGCGAGCTCGCGACGGGTCTCGTCGGCCCCCAGCGCGACGTCGAAGGCTGCCACCGGTAAGCCGCATCGCTCGGCGATCCGGCGGCAGACGCCGCGGTCGATCGGCCACGCCTCCGAGCTGTACACGGCCGAGCACAGCGCCCAGCCGTACTCGGCCGCTGCGCCGAGCCGACGTGCCGCCACCGCCGCGCGCGCCAGAAGGTCGAAATCGAAGTCGTGGTCCGGCGGCTCGCGGAAGGGAATCCCATACGCGCGGGCCCAGAGCTCGGCGTCCCGGCGTCGATACTCCCATTCGTACTGGCCCGACACGGCAGCCCCGGCGAACGGGTCACGCCCCCGTAGCTTGCGGATGTCCGATCCGTTCACCGGGCGCCAGTCGATCCGGCAGCCCGTATCCATTTCCAGAGCGTTCATCTGACTCGCGGCCAGATAGGAGTAGCGGCTTCCCGGCGAGAAGAAGAATTCCACGACGCGACCCGGCGCGCCGGGCGCGATCGGCTCGAAGTGCTCGACAGTCGGGAAGGGGTCGTAGAAATGATGCAGCAGGCGCTTCCATTCTTGATACCCCGCCGACTTCCGAAACCCTTCGACGTGATCATCGAGGGAGCGCCAGCGCACCAGCAGCACGTAGCGGCCCGGATTTTCCACGCGGCGCTGGAGCTCGTGCGAGACGTAGCCCGGCGAGACTCGCAAGATCGAGCGAGCCACATCGAACGCAGCCTCGAACTCGGCGGCCTGCGCCGGCTTCACGTCGAGGATCGCAACCTCGAGGATCATGCGGTGATCGCCGTCGAGCGAACGGCTATGTCGTCCCTCCTCGGCCGGTTCCCCCCGCGGGGCGATGGGCGCGTCGCCTTCGTCATGGTTCGCGGCGAATCCCTCGAGGTCTGGCCATCTTGCCCCGCCGCGCCTCGTCAGGCGAAGGCGGGGAGCACGTGCTCGGCGAACAACGCGGCCGGCGTGCGAATGTCACGGCCGAAGAACTCGATCACGAACTGCCGAACGCCGAGATCGACGTGGCGCCGGATGCGCTCGATCACCTGCGGCGCGCTTCCCCAAATGCCGGCTCCCTCGATGTCGCCGAGATGTCCGCCGTAGAGGCCGGTCGCCTTCTGCATCTTCTGGCGGCCGTCCTCCTCGTTCTCGCCGATGACCACGAGCGTCTGCTGAGAGATCGTGATCGAGTCGAAGTCGCGGCCGACGTCGCGGCAGTGGCGGCGCAGCACATCGATCTTCGCCGGCAGCGCCGCCTGGTGAACGGCCAGGTTGTTCCAGATGTCGGCGTGCTCCGCGGCAATGCGCAGCAACACCCTCTCGCCGCCGCCGCCGATCAGGATCGGCGGCCGCCGAGTCGGACGGGGCTCGCAGATCACCGAGTCGACGTGGAAATACTTGCCGGAGAAGCTCGGGGCCTCTTCCGTCCACATACGCTTCATGATCGTCACCGCTTCGCGCAGTTGCCCGAGCCGCTCGCGCGTCGGGGGAAACGCGAAACCGTATCCCTCGAACTCCTGCGTGAACCATCCCGCACCGAGGCCAACGATGACGCGACCGCCGGTGATGTGATCGAGGGTGGCGGCCATCTTCGCGTGCAGCGCCGGATTGCGAAAGCCCGGTGGCGAAACCAGCAGGCCGAGCTCCGGCTTCGAGGTGACGGCACCGACCGCGCACAGCGTGGTCCACGCCTCGAGGATCGGAATGCTCGGCGTCGGAATGCCGTACAGGTGATCGTTCAGCCACAACGAGTGGAACCCGAGCGATTCGAGCTCGATCGCGGCGGCGCGCGTTTCCTGCCAGGACCGCTTGATCTGAGGCAAGGTTACCCCGAAGTGGACCGCTCGAGATCCCATGAGTCCTCCTCAGTGCTTCGTCAGCACCCACCAGCAGATCGCCATCGGCACGAGCAGCTGGACCTCCGTGACCCAGAAACCGGACCAGCCGCCACCGGCGATCGCCTCCTTGAACAGCAGCCCGCTCAGGATCACTACCGTGGCCGCGACCGCGATCTTTCCCTGGCGAGCCGTCATGCTTGCGTTCGATGCGGCCCGGGCGGCCGCGAGGGATCGCGCATACCGGCTCTCACCGTCCGCGGTCAAGTCGACGATGCCGCTTCGTCGGCTCCTCTTCGATTCTTCGAGAGTCGCCTCAAAGCCGCGCTCCGCTCAGTTTGATGCGTCCGCGGCGGCGGATGCGGCGCCCATCTGCGAGTAGCACACGGTCTGGCGCTTCCCGGCACGTTTGGCCACGTCGAGCGCGCTCTCCGCAAAGTGAATCAGCGCCTCGGCGCTCGCTCGCCGCTCCCACGCGGCGATGCCGGCGCTGAAGCTTACCTGCAGCTCCCGAGCCTGGTCGTGGAAGCCCTCCTCGGCCACCTTTTCATTCAAGCGTTCGACCCAGGCGAGGGCCTCGCGCTCGTCGACTTCCGGCTGCACGATCAGGAACTGGTCGCCCGCGTAGCGACCGACGGAGTCGCAGAGGCGCGTGTTGCTCTTGAGCACACCGGACACGCGCCTCAACACCTCGTCGCCGACTTCGTGGCCGAACGTGTCGTTACAGGACCGGAGGTCGTCGACGTCGAGCATCGTCGCGGTGAGCCGCGTATCGTGCTGCGGCGCGCGCTGCAGCTCCGCCTCGAGGCGGCGCACGACGTAGCTGCGGCTGTGAAGGCCCGTCAGCTCGTCGATCGACGACAGCTGACGGAGGCGATCCTCGGAGCGGCGGATACGCAGCACGACGCCGACGCGGGCGAGCAGTACCGCGCGTGAGATCGGCTTGATCAGATAGTCGTAGGCCCCCACACCCAAGCCATGGAGCACGTCTTGCTCCTCGGTGTAGTGGGCGGTCACGAACATGATCGGGACGATCGCCGTCTCGGCCAGCGACCGTAGCTTAGCGCTGACCTCGAACCCATCCATGCCGGGCATCTTGACGTCGAGCAGGATCAGGTCGGGCTTGGCGGCGATGGCAAGCTCGATCCCCTCGGTGCCGTTGCTGGCGCAGGTCACCCGGTGCCCGGCGCTCTCGAGAATCTCCCTCATCAGGTGGCGGTTCGACTCGCGGTCGTCGACGACCAGGATCGAGCCGGGCGCTTGCATCGCGCGAAGCTAGCAACCGGACAGCGGCAGGCGCAAGCAAGCGACGACGCGCCCGCAATCCAGACTGGCTTCTTTTATAAGGATTTTGCGCGGGAATAGATTCGGCGCACTTCACGGCGGAGGCAAGAGGAGAACGACCATGGACGCACCTACATCAGGCTCAACGAGCCGGCGCCGAACTTTCAAGCGACGTCCACCCAGGGCCGGTGAAGCGCTCGGACTGCCGGGGGAAGTGGGTCGTGCTGTTCTCGCACCCCGCGGATTTCATTTCGGTCTGCACCAGGGAGCTTTCCGAGTTCGCGCGCCGCGCGCCCGAGTTCGAAAAGCTCGGCGTCCAGCTCACGGGTCTGTCGATCGACAGCGTGTACTCACACATCGCGTGGATCCGGGAGCAGCACTTCGGGGTCAAGGTGAAATATCCACTGATCGCCGATCTCGACATGAAGGTCGCGCAGAAGTACGGGATGATCCATCCCGGGGCGGCCACGACCGCGACAGTGCGATGCGTCTTCGTCATCGACGACGAGGGGATGCTCAAGGCCACCGTCTACTATCCTCTCACGAACGGCCGCAGCGTCGACGAGATCCTGCGGATCGTTCAGCCTTGCAGCTCAACAAGAAGCAAGGGTTGGCGACTCCTGAAGGCTGGAGACCCGGGGACAAGGTGATCCAACCGCCGCCCCTCACGCTGAGCGACGCGGAGAAGCGGGGTGGCAGATAAGAGCCTCGATGTGGCCGATTGGTATTTTCGCCAAAAACAGTTGTAGCTCAAGTACTTGCGCCGCCTCTGCCTCGTCACCGCCGGTGAGCACGGGCGTTTTCGTTTACTTTGGATCGTGATTCCCCTATCTCCGCCTCGCGTTTTTCCATCGCAGAGCGGAGATGGCTTCGCGGGCGAAATTCGGTGATCTCGTCATCGTCGTCCCCGGAATCCTGGGGAGCCGTCTCAACCACAACGGCGTGCCGCTGTGGGGTGACGCGCGGACGTTTCTCGAGTGGGTCCGCACACATGGCCCTCATCTGGGGAAGCTGAGCATCGGCGCCGACGATCCCTCCCTCGAGGATCTCGGCGACGGCATCGTTCCCGACGGCCTGATCGACGGCTTCCTGGTCGTCGGTCGGTTTCTCAAAGTCGGCGGCTACGGCGCGCTCGCGCGCGCGCTGCAAACAGAGCTCTCGCTCAAGCTCGGCGAGAACCTCCAGCTCTTTGCCTACGACTGGCGGCGCGATCTCCGCGTGTCGACCCGCCGTCTGGCGACGAAGGCAGAGGGCTGGCTTCAGGCTTGGCGAAATCGATCGGGGAATCGCGAGGCCAAGATCGTGTTGGTCTGCCACGCGATGGGAGCGGTGATCGCGCGTGCCTTCGCGGACGTGGAGAAGGGCTGGCCCACGATCCGCACGATCATCTCGATCGGCGCTCCCTTCCTCGGATCGATCCGCGCCCTCGACCTCCTCTACTTCGGCGTCGACTTCCAGAGCTACGGCTTGCCGCTGCACGACCTCACGTCGATGGCCCGCACGCTGACCTCCGTCTACCAGCTGCTACCCACCTATCCCGCGATCCGCACGTTCACCGGCGAGATCGTATCTCCGTTCGACATCCGCATCCCGACGTTCGAACAGCAAAAGATCGACCGGGCTCGGCAATTTCATCGCGATCTCGTCGACTGGCACGCCAAGAATCGCCTTGCCGAGGGATACGCGGAGATGGTTTCGAAATCGATCGTCGGCGTCGGGCAACCCACCGTCGAGGTCGCCCGCCTGCTGCCGAACGGAACGTTGGCCATCGATCGCGAAGCGCCCGACGACGCACATGATGGTGACGGCACCGTGCCTCGGTTCAGCGCGGAAGCGCCGGCGGCCAACGGGTTCGAGGGCCATTGGTTCTACGTGCCGCAGACCCACGGCATGCTCGCCGCCGATCCCACGGTGCATGCGCACATCTTCGACATCCTCGACGAGCGAAACGGGAGGCGTGGACCCCCGTCGACACCGCTGCCGCGCTTTACGATGCGGCGCGCGCTGAACGACGTCATGCGGATCGAATCGGACGCGCTGTCCATCGCCGTCGCAAGACCCTTCTACAAAGTCGGACAGGCTGTCGAAGTTCGCATCGGCGCGCGCAGCGCCAGCGGCCACTCGTTCGACGCGCGCTCCGTCAAGATCGCGGTGCGCGTCGAGCAAAGCGCGCACCTCGGCAAGAGGATTTCCGCAAAGGCCCTGCGGGTTCACGCCGATCCCGAGCGCCCGGGCTCCTGGATCGGACGGATGCGCGCTCCCGCACCGGGCTCGTACCGGGTGAGCGCCGTGGCGAGTCACCGCCTGCTCGCGCCGTTTCGGGTGTGCGACTTTTTCGAAGTCGACGCCAGCAAGTGAGCGTGACGGACTCGGGGCGTCGAGGCGGCGCGCTTCACCCACGGGGCGCGACGATTCGAGCTAGCTGTAGAGGATTCGCGCGAGCTCGCCGCGGTACCTTTCGCTGATGGGGTGCCGGGCGCCGAGAACGTTGAAGATGTCGAGCATCGACTTGCGCCCGGCCTCGTCGCCGTAGCCGCGGTCGCGTTTGACGACCTCGAGCAGATGGCCGAGCGCCGCCTCGTAGTCCTCTGCAGCGGCGAGCGCTCGAGCGAGGTCGAGCCTAGCTTCGAGATCGGCGGGATTCGCCTCGACCCGTGCGCGCAATTCCGCCACGCCCCCACCGTTCTCACCCGCCAGCCTCAGCCGCGCGGCGACCCGGTCGGCCTCTTCCCGCTCGGGCGTGCCGGGCAATACGCGATCGAGCTCCTGGAGGGCGGCTTCCCCGTTCGACGAGGCGAGCAGCCGGCCCACGCCGAGCCGCGCCTGAGGGTGGTTCGGGTCTTGTTCCAGGGCTTCTCGGTACAGCGACTCGGCTGCCGCCGTGTTGCCCTTGTCCTCCGCGGCGCGCGCGCTTTCCGCGAGTCGATCGGCCTCGCTCGGCAAGAGCCGCCGCACGAACTGCCGCAGAGCAGGCTCCGGCAGCACGCCGACGAATTCGTCGACGATCTCGCCGTCGGCGATCGCCTTGACGGCCGGTATGCTGCGGATGCCGAACTCGGCCGAAATGTGCGGGTTCTCATCGACGTTGATCTTGGCGACGATGAATGCGCCCTCGTTCTCTTCGGCGAGTCGGTCGAGCAACGGGCCGAGCGTGCGGCAAGGGCCGCACCACGGCGCCCAGAAATCAACGACCACGGGGACGCGGCGCGAAGCCTCGACGACCTCCGCTTCGAAGGTTCCTTCGGTGACGTTCTTCACCCACTGGCTCATGCGCGGAAGGTAGTCATCGAAGAGGATGGGCGCAATCTGTCTGACCGCCCGAATGATCCGCGCGCGCGTAGCCATCGTAGCGCCGCCGCACGCAGGGATGCTGCGGAAGCGGAAGCGGCGGCGCCCGCCGTCGGGCGAATGACCCCGCGCGACGCTCAGGGCGTTCGCAACCCATATATTGGGGGTCCTTAGCCCTCGAAACGCTATACCTTGTATTTTCTGCTTGACAACGAGAATGAAGTCGTGCGACGAGCCACTAGCGGCGGCGACTCTTTCTCGAACGGCACGTGGTTTCCGGCTTGCCGAGGCAGTAGTGGGTAGGCTCGGATACCGGGGGGTGGGGAGCGGTGGTGAGAACGAGTCGCCGCCGTCGCTTCGAGAATCAGGACGGCTCGAGACAAATCAGGCCGCTGCTTTGGATTTTGCCTCCTCCGCGGCGATGCTCTTTTGGATCGCGCGAATCTGCAGCACGAAGAGCTCCCGCACCGCGCCCTGCTGTATCGCCAGCGGCAGCGGCACGGACAAGCGGTCGGTCGCCTTCGCGTCGTAGACGAGCAACGTCTTGTTCGGGTCGAGCGCTCGGAGCTGATAGGTAGCGGTCTGGTCCTGCGGGCCGCTCAGCGTCTTCAGCGACATCTGATGGCTCGCGTCGTCGAAGGTGAGCTCGGCGACGAACGTCTGCACGGGCAACGTGAGGACCTGCACATCGAACTCCACGGTCTTCTTGTTGCCGTCCTCCTTCTTTAGCTCGGACTTCTTGAAGGCCTCGATGAACTCATGGGAGCGCTCGGGTTGGTGGAGCGCTCTCCACACCTTGTCGAGCGGCTGCGCGAGCACGGATTCGAAGTGGACGGTCCAGTTCGGGCCATCCTTCTCGATCGACTCCGCCGCCACTTCCTTCGCGTTCGCGTACTTGGCCGCCATTTGCTGGAGCTCCCAGAACCGATAGCCGAGGTAGAGCCCGACGACCGCCAAGACGACGCCGATCACAGCCAGAAGAGCCTTCACGAACGAAACCTCCTCGCCGTCGACACCGGGAGCTCGCGCGAGCCGCCGGGCTCGAGGGCAATTGGTTCAAGGCGGTGGAGGTGGTGGTGGGACGTCTTGCGGTGCCCCCGCGGTCTGCGGCTGCTCCACCGTGCCGCTGAAGTAGAGGGTTTCTTCGTTTCGCAGGTGCGCCGGCGTCACCAGGTAGTTTCCCCCGAGCGACGGCGTCCAGATCCGGTCCGCTACCTCGTAGTTCGCTCCGGTCAAGAGGTAGGCGACACCACCAGTGAAGCCACCGAGCGTCGCGTAGACGATCTTGGCGGGCACATAGAGTATGTTCACGAACACGCATGCGATTCCGACGCCCGCATCCGAGGCAAAGTCACCAGCGGCTTCGGCCCTTGGCACGGCCAGCGTGAGCAACGAGACGAGCATCAGGATCACGAGCGATTTTTGCATTCTTCTTCCTCCTCAACGGAATTCCGTCTTGACGACGCAGCCTTCGGGCAGAGCGCTCAACAAGTGCGCGAGCGCGCGCTCGACATAGTCGCGGTCCTTCGATTCGAGCGTCACCTTCACCATGTATTCCGGATCGCCGATCTTCGGGTACGAGCCTAGCAGAAGCTCTGGGAACACCCGGAGAGTCTCGTTCAGATGCTGCGCGATCGCTCCCTCGCCCTCGCGCGTGTAGACGATGCGGAGGTGGAACGGATCCGCCGTGAAGCGCTCGCGGATCGACAGGAACTTCGACTGCAGGATCTCCGGGATCCCCGGCAGGATGTAGACGTTCTCGAGCTTCATCGTCGGGAACGCGAGCATACCCCCATAGATGAGCTCGGCACCTTCCGGCACCTCGGACATCTTGAGCCGCGCGTCGTTGACCTTCTCCTTGTAGAACTCACGCAGCTTCCGCTCGAGCTCGGGCTCGCGTACCACGCGGCGCTCGAAGGCCCGCGCGATACCCTCGATCGTCACGTCGTCGTGCGTCGGCCCGACGCCGCCCGAGGTGAACACCAGATCGAAGGTCTCGTGAAAGCGCCGGACCGTGCGGGCGATGTCGTCGAGATCGTCGGGGATCACGCTGATGCGTCGCACCTCGACCCCCATCGCCCGCAGCTCGCGGGTGAGGAACGAGGAATTGGTGTCGGTCACCTTGCCCGAGAGGATCTCGTTGCCGATGACGACGATGCCCGCCGTGCGATTCATTCGCCGAGCCCGCGCTCAGACGGATACCGAATCCTTGCGGAAGTCACTCCGCCCGAGCTTGATGTTGACGAGGGCGGGCTTTCCCGATGCCAGGGCTCGCTCGAGGGCCGGGCGAATCTCCTTCGGCTTCTCGACGTATTCCCCATGCCCGCCGAGCGCTTCGACGACGCGATCGTAGCGCGTGTACGAGAGCGCCGTCGCAGGGGTGCGGTCCGGTCCGTAGATCTGCTCCTGGCCGCGGCGGATCTGCATCCAGCCCGCGTCGTTGCCGACCACCCCCACGACTTGGATCTTCTGACGAACCATCGCTTCGAACTCCATGGCGTGGAGGCCGAACGCGCCGTCTCCATAGAGGATGATGACGTTGCTCTTGGGGCGAGCCAGCTTGGCCGCCATGGCGTAGCCTGGGCCGACACCGAGCGTGCCAAGCGGACCGGGGTCGAGCCACTGCCCGGGCTTTCGCGGCCGCACGGTGTACGCGGCCGTGCCGACGAAGTCTCCTCCGTCGCCGACGATGATCGTGTCGTCGTCGACGACGGCGTCGATCTCGCGGCACGCCCGCAATGGATCGATCGGCTCGGCCTCCGACCGCATCGAGGGCTGCATCTTCTCCCACTTGTCGTCCTCGCGCTCGCGAAGCCCCTTCACCCACGATTGCGCGACGGCCTTCTGGTAGCGATGAGCCTCGGCGAGCTCGGTGAGCTGCGACATCACGATGCCTGTGTCGCCGATGATGCCGACCTCGCAGGCACGGTTGCGTCCGAGCTCGGAGCCGTCGAGGTCGACCTGGATCAGCTTGGCTTTGGGATTGACGTGCGACTCGCGGCCGTAGCCGATGCGAAAGTCGAGCGGCGTACCGAAGATGACCACGACGTCGGCGCCCTTCAGCGCCTCTTTGCGCGTCTGCTGGAAGAAATACGGATGACCGGGCGGCAGGCTGCCGCGCGCGGCGCCGTTGACGTAAACAGGCATGCCGAACGTATCCACGAACTTCGGGTACGCCTCGCGTCGGCGCGACCACCAATACTGGCTACCGACGATGGCCATCGGCCGCTCGGCGGATTGGAGCAGCGCGAACGCTCGCTCGACAGCCCGGGGATCGCCGGCCATGCCTGCCTCGGTGCGGTACTGGGTCGGAAACACCGCCTCTGCCTCGTCTACTAGCTCGAACAGCAAATCGAGCGGCATCTCTAGAAACACCGGCCCCGGTACGTTGGTCGTGGCCTTGCGAAAGGCCGTGGCGACATACTCCCCGAGCCGCTTGGCCGTCGGGACGCTGACGGCCCACTTGGTGATCGGCCGCATCAGCTCGACGTGGTTCATGTCCTGCAGAGAGCCCATGTCGACGAAGACGCGAGGGCCCTGCCCGCCGATGATCAGCATCGGCACGTTGGCGCGATGCGCGCTCGCCACCGCGGTCACCGCGTCCGTCAATCCGGGCCCCGCCGTGACGATCGCCACTCCGGGCTGACCCGTGACGCGGGCCCAGCCATCGGCCGCGTGCCCCGCCGTCTGCTCGTGACGTACGTCGATGACGCGAATGCCCTCGTCGAGGCAACCGTCATAGATGGACATCACGTGTCCGCCGCAGAGGGTGAAGACGAACGGGACGTTCTCGGCGCGCAGCGCGCGGGCCACTACCTTCCCGCCGTGGATGTTTCCCATTCCTGAACGACCCTCCCTGCGGTTCGACCGTGCCCGGTCGCGGCCGCGGCGGACTATAGCCACAGGTTCCCAGACTGGCAACGGTCGGCGGCGACGATGCGAAGCCTCGCGGATCGGCTTGCGGCCTGCGTCGACCGGGCTTACCTTCGAGTCGATGCACGCGCCCGCATACGAAGCACGGTGGTGGCGGCCACTCGAGAACGGAAAGCTTCTCTGCACGCTGTGCCCGCGCCTGTGCGAGATCCCCGAAGGCAAGGCCGGCTTCTGCTACATCCGCAAGAACGTCGGTGGCCGGCTGCAGAGCCTCGGCTACGGCAAGTCGACCGGGTTCGCGGTCGATCCGGTCGAGAAGAAGCCGCTGAACCACTTCCTGCCGGGCACCACGGTGCTTTCGTTCGGCACCGCCGGATGCAACCTCGGATGCAAGTTCTGCCAGAACTGGGACATCAGCAAGGCGCGCATCGACGAGCGCCGCAGCGAAGAAGGATCGCCGGAGGAGATCGTCGATCTCGCGCTGCGCAGCGGCTGCACAGGCATCGCCTACACCTACAACGACCCGGTGATTTGGGCGGAGTATGCGATCGACATCGCCGCGGCCGCCCGCGAAGCGGGCTTGAAGAACGTGTTCGTCTCGGCCGGTTACGTGACCGCTGAGGCGAGGCCCGAGATCTTTCGCTACATGGACGCGACCAACATCGACCTCAAAGCCTTCACCGAGGACTTCTACCGCCACGTCACGCTGTCGCACCTCGAGCCGGTGCGCGAAACGCTCGTGTGGTTGAAGCACGAGAGCGAGGTCTGGCTGGAGATCACCACGCTGCTGATCCCGGGACGCAACGACTCCGACCGGGAAATCACCGAGGAGTGCGAGTGGATCGCCGGAGCTCTCGGATCGGACGTTCCGGTGCACTTCACCGCGTTCCACCCGGACTTTAAGATGACGGATCTCCCGCGCACGCCGGCTTCGACGTTGCGGCGCGCAAGAGACATCGCGAAGCGTTGCGGCCTACAATACGCCTACGTCGGCAACGTGCACGATGCCGAAGGACAGACGACGTTCTGCCCCGGTTGCGGGAGCGCCCTCATCCGTCGCGACTGGCATGCGATCGCGTCGTACCGTCTCGACGGCGACCGTTGCCCGGACTGCGGCGCCGAGATTCCCGGCCTCTTTCACGCCGGTGATCACTCCGCCGGTTCCTGGCGCACGGGCGGCGGCCGCTGGCGCGTCTCGCTCTCGTGAACGACTCCGGAATCGTGCCGTGAGGCGTGGCCCTCGCCCTCGGCGACGACTGCCTTCTCCTTTGTTACTATTCCCTCACGCCCGAGACGGAAGGAGAGAGGAACGATGCTGCGAGAGTTCAAGGAGTTCGCCATGCGAGGCAACGTCATCGACATGGCGGTCGGAGTCATCATCGGCGCGGCCTTCGGCAAGATTGTCTCGTCGCTCACCAACGACGTGCTGATGCCACCCATCGGCCTGTTGCTCGGCAAGGTCGACTTCTCGAACCTCTACTTGAACCTGTCGGGCTCCGCGTACCCGAGTCTCGCCGAAGCCAAGAAGGCGGGTGCCGCCACCATCAACTACGGCATCTTCATCAACACGGTCATCGATTTCGTGATCGTCGCCTTCATGATCTTCCTGCTGATCCGGCAGATCAATCGGTTCTTGGTACCGGCACCTACCCAGCCCGCCGCTCCGACCACGAAGGATTGCCCGTACTGCTTGTCGCAGATCCCGGCCAAGGCGACGCGCTGTGCGCACTGCACCTCGCAGCTGCAGCCCTGAACGAAAGCGGGGTCAGACGGCGTCCGACCCTCTTCTCGGCTTTTTCGGTCCTCAGATCCGCTCGAGGATCGTGGTGATCCCCATCCCGCCGCCGATGCACATCGTGACGAGGCCGGTGGTGAAGTCGCGCCGCTCGAGTTCGTCGAGCACCGTGCCGATCAACATCGCGCCGGTCGCGCCGAGCGGATGGCCAAGAGCGATGGCGCCGCCGTTCACGTTCACTTTGTCGTGCGGGATGTGGAGATCGCGCATGACCTTCAGCGGCACCGCCGCGAAGGCCTCGTTGATCTCGACGAGGTCGACGTCACCGATCGTCATCTTCGCTTTCTTCAGGCAGCGCTCGGTTGCGGGCACGGGTGCGGTCAACATGATCACCGGCTCGGCGCCGCACGTGGCG
This sequence comes from Binatia bacterium, assembly GCA_040507895.1. Taxonomy (GTDB): domain Bacteria; phylum Desulfobacterota; class Binatia; order JACPRU01; family JACPRU01; genus JBEVNX01. The sequence continues at coordinate 17,461 of JBEVNX010000146.1, forward strand.
GTGGCGACGATGCGCGCGCGGGGCTTCCAGCCGTGCGCCTTGGCATAGTCCGGCGAAGCGAGCAGCACCGCTCCGGCCCCGTCGACGATGCCGCTCGAGTTGCCGGCCGTATGTACGTGGCTCACGCTCTCGATCTGCGGGTAGGCCTTCACAGCCTTCTCGTCGAACGTCATCGTACCGTCCTTCATTCGGTACGCACCCATCTTGACGAACGACGGCTCGAGCTTGCCGAGGGTCTCGAGCGTGGTATCCAGGCGCGGATACTCGTCTCGGTCGAGCACGACCTCGCCGGCGAGACTCTTCACCGGTACCAGGCTCTTGGCGAAGCGTCCGCCCTCCATTGCAGTCTTGCAGCGCTTCTGGGAATCGACCGCGAAGCGATCGCAGTCCTCGCGGGAGAATCCTTCCAGGGTCGCGATGACGTCGGCCGAGACTCCCTGCGGCACCAGCGCGTGAAGCTCACGGAGGTGGCGATTGTGGCCGTCGAGGCCCGATTGGTCGGCGCCCATCGGCACGCGCGACATGCTCTCGACGCCGCCGCCGATCACCAGGTCCTGCTGGCCGGACATCACGCCCATGGCGGCGAAGTTGACCGCCTGCTGCCCCGAGCCGCAGAAGCGGTTGAGCGACACGCCGGTCGCCTCGACCGGCCAGCCCGCGGCGAGCACCGACATGCGCGCGATGCAACCTCCCTGCTCGCCGATCTCGGTCACCGTACCGACGACGACGTCCTCGACGTCGCGGGGCTCGAGAGCGTTGCGCGCCACCAATGCGTTCAGTGTCTGCGCGAACAGCTCCTGCGGGTGAATCTCGCGTAGCGCGCCGCTCTCCTTCTTGCCGCGGCCGCGCGGGGTCCTCACGCAATCGATGATCCAGGTGTCTGGCATGGTCCTCTCCTCGGGTTTCGGCGATGATGAAGAAGCCGTCTGGGTTAGCCCGAAGCTCGGACGGTTGCAATCGACCCGTGCGCCCAGAAGCAGCCGAAGCGTCAGCGAAGCGGCCGGACGTCCTTGTACTTCTCGCGCGAGCCTTCGACCAGCTGCTTCACGACTCGCTCCGCTTCGCGGTCCATCCGGCTCTTGCGGTTGAGAAGCCAAGTCAGCACGACAAACGCCGCGACTGCGCCGACCACGGCCAGCGGGTGATTCTGCACCCAAAACACCAGGTACGACACCAAGTCCGCCATGACAGGCTCTCATGCTAGCACAGGACCCCGGCGATCGCGCAAAGAGCCGGGGAAGCGTCTGCCGTCGACCGCACCTCGAAGCGCTCGCCGTCCGTCGAGACCCACACGGAGCCGTCGCGATCGGTGCGCAGCATTCGCGCCCCTGCCCTCCGGTAGCGCTCGACTACCGCGGGCTGCGGGAACCCGTACGAATTACCGGCTCCGAGCGAGAAGACCGCAACTTCGGGCCGCGCCCATCGCAGCAGCGCGGAGCCACTCGACGTCGCGCTGCCGTGATGGGGCACCTTCAGGACGCTCACCGGCAGGGGCGCGAAGCGCGCCGTGACGGCGTCTTCGCCGGCGGCTTCGACGTCGCCGGTGAAGAGCAGCAAGTGCCGGCCGAATCGCAAGCGCAGCACCAGCGAAGAATCGTTGGCGGAGACCGACGCGGCATCAGGCGGATGCAGACAATCGATCGTCACGCCGCGCCGCGCATGGACGGCCTCGCCTGCGCGCACCACGCGGATGCGACCGCCGCTCGTCCGCACCGAGTCTGCCAGCGCCGCGAGGCGGCCTTGCTCCGTGGCGGAGGCGCTCATCCAGAGCTCTCGGGGGGCGAATTCGCGGGCGAGGAAGTGGAGCCCTCCCTGATGATCCCAGTCGCCGTGCGTGGCGACCAGCACGTCGACGCGACGAATCTTTCGCGACCAAAGGTAGGGCGCGACCACGCGCTCCCCGACGTCGAAGCCGCTGCGACCGAAGCCGCCGCCGTCGACGACGAGGACCTCACCGCCCGGCAGCTCGAGGACGGCCGCGTCGCCCTGCCCGACGTCCAAGAATCGCACTCGGAGGCGTGAATCGAGCCAGCGCTCGCGGACCCACCAGGCACCGTCGAGCGCCAAGGCCCCGAGGGCGATCGCCGCTACGATCGGACGCCGGCGTGGGGCGATCCACGGCAAAGAGAGCAGCACGTATGCGATGCCGAGCTCAGCGAGTGTCGGCGTCGGCACGCGAATGCTCGCCATCGGCAAGGCCGCGGCCGCAGCTGCTCCCCAGCGCAGCGAGGCCAGCGGCCAGTAGGCGAGACCGAACGCAGCGCGTGCACACGGCTCCGAAACGAGCGATGCCGCCGCGCCCGCGAGGCCGAGCACGGTGGCTGGGGTTCCGGCGATCGGAACCAGAATCGGATTCGTGAGCAGCCCGATCGGCGTCAGGCGGTTGAAGTGGAACGCGACGAGCGGCGACGTACCGAGGAGGGCGGCTGCGGAGACGACCAGCGCGAGCGCCATCACGTCGACGAATCTGCGCGCCGGGGTCGGCGGTGCGATCGGCCGCGGGCGCGCCGACCACGCCTGGCCGGCCACGATCAATGCCAACACGGAGGCGAACGAGAGCTGGAACGAGACTTCGAGCACCGCGCCCGGGGACGTCAGCGCGATTCCGCCAGCGGCCAGCGCGAGAACCCGCAACGGGCTCACTTCGCGACCCAGGACAAGGCTCGACACGCCGAGCGCCGTCATCGCCACGGAGCGGGCCGCGGGCACGCTCAGGCCGGCAAGCGCCGCATAGATCGCCGCCGGCGGCAAGGCGCCAAGGGCCGCAAGCGCGCGCACGTCTCCATGAAGGAGTAACCATTCGCTGCGCGAAAGCATCCAGCGCGTGGCGGCTAAGACGATTCCCCAGACGAGCGCGATGTGTAGACCGGAGACCGACAGCAGGTGGGCTAGCCCCGCGGTCGTGATCGCGGTCCAGTCTTCGGCGGCGACCGAGGCCTCATCCCCGACGACCAGGGCCCGCATCAGTCCCGCCTCACGCGGGGGTAGCGACGTGGCGATGATCCGACCGATGCGCTGCCGCTCGCGCTCGAGGCGCGACACCTCGGGCGCGCTTCTGAGCCGGGTGATGCCTCGACCGCTCGCGTAGCCTGTGGCCCAGACCCCGCGCCGTGCCAACCGCTCGGCGTATGTGTACGTCCTCGGGTTCGCGAAATCCCGCGGCCGGCGGAGGCTGGCATGCAGGCGCAGGCGCTCGCCGACGCCGAGGTCGCCGGCCGCATCCCCGATCGTGAGCAAGATGTAGCCGCAGATCCGCTCGGGATCGTGGCCGGGCAGACGCGCCTCGGCTCGAAACCGAATGCCGTCGCGGACGAAGCTCGGCGCTTCGACGACCTCCGCTTCGATCCACCGCTTGGTCACGCCGTCCAGCGGAGGCACGAAGCAGTCGCCTTCGGGGGGCCCGACGCCGCGCGACGCCAGCCAAAGACCCACGACCACCGCTGCGAAGCACTTGAGGGTGGAGGCTGCGGCGGAGTGCCGCAGCAGTGTCGAGGCCGCTGCCGCGGCCGTCGCGGCCAGGGCGTCGGTCGCGCCGCACCGGAGCCAAGCCGACAGCGACTGCCCGAGGAGCAGGCCGATCGCGAGCGCGATCACCACGGCGTCCCCGCTCGGCTCGCGAGCGGGCACCCGAGGATGGCGCGTTCAGCGTATCAACGAGGCGCGATCGGCTTCAACACCAACCGCTTCTTGCCGGTCGCCATCGTCGGCTCCTCGACCTCCTTGAGTTTCTCGACGATCACGGCGGAGAGGTCCGGGCCGATGCCGGGCACGGCCGTGAGCTCCTCGGCGGTCGCCGCCATCAGCCGCCGCAGGCTGCCGAAGTGCTGCAGCAAGCGCCGGCGGCGCGACGGCCCGACGCCCGGCACATCGTCGAGAACCGAGCGCAGGCGCTCCCGGCCGCGCAGCGCGCGATGGAACGTGATCGCGAACCGGTGCGCCTCGTCGCGCACCCGCTGCAACAGGAACAGCGCGGTCGAGTTCCGCGGCAGCACCACCGGGTTCTTGCGGTTCGGCAGGAAGACCCGCTCCTCGGAATGGCGGATCTCGGGGCTTCGCGCGTCGCGCGCTACGCGGTCCTTGGCTAGCGAGACGAGATCGAGGTCGTGGATGCCCAGCTCGGCGAGCACCGCGCTCGCCACGCCGAGCTGTCCTTTTCCGCCGTCGATGACGAGCAAGTCCGGAAATGCCTGTTCCTCGAGCGCGCGCGCGTAACGCCGCTTCAGCACCTCGTAGAGGCTCGCGAAGTCGTCCTGTCCCGGCACGCTCTTCACGCGGTAGCGCCGATAGCGGCTCTTGTCCGGCTCGCCCTCGTCGAAGACCACCATCGAGCCGACGATCTGCCGCCCCTGGAGATTGGAAATGTCGAAGCATTCGATGCGCTTCGGCGCGCTGCGCAGCCCGAGGCTCTTCTGCAGCTCCTCGACCATGCGTAGGCGCTTGTCCTCGGTGTCGCGGCGTGCGGCGAAGCTCTGGCGCGCGTTCTCGGCGGCCATCTCGCAGAGCCGAACCTTGTCGCCGCGCTGCGGGCGAAAGACCTTCACGCTCTTCTGCTTCAAGTCGGAAAGGTAGCTCGCGCGCACTTCGGCGTCCTCGAGATCCACCGGCACCAACACTTCGTCGGGAATGGACCGGCCACCGGAGTAGAACTGGCCAAGCACCTCGGCAATCACTTCTTCGTCGGGAAACTCGCGGTCATCCAGGCCGTAGGTGAGCGAACCCGTGAGCTTGCCGCGGCGGATCGTCAGTACCTGGATCTCGATGAATCCTCCCTCGCGATACAGCCCGAAGACGTCCTGATCGATGCCGAAATGCGAAACCATCTCCTGCGGCTCGGCGGTCTTTTCGAGAGCGCGGATCTGATCGCGCAACCGCGCTGCCTCCTCGAAGCGCAGCGCTTCCGAAGCGGCTTCCATGCGCGCGCGCAGGTCGTGCACCAGCTCTTCGTTCTTGCCTTCGAGGAAGAGCATCGCGCTCTTCAGCGAGCGCCCATATTCGTCGCGGTTGACCGCCAGGCAGCACGGTCCCGGACAGCGCTTGATCTGATACTCGAGGCACGGCCGGCTGCGATTGCGAAACACCGTGTCGGAGCACGAGCGCAGCGGGAACACCTTGCGGATGGCATCGAGGCTCTCGCGCACCGCCCACGCGGAATGGAACGGGCCGAAGTAGCGGCTCTTGTCGCGCAGGATCTTCCGCGTGACGAAAACGCGCGGCCAGTCCTCGTCGACGGTCACCTTGACGCTGACGTACGACTTGTCGTCCTTCAGCCGGATGTTGTAGCGCGGCTTGTACTGCTTGATGAGGTTGTTCTCGAGGATCAGCGCTTCCTTCTCGTTGCGGGTAACGAGCGTCTCCACGTCCTCGACCCGCGAGACGAGATACGGCACCTGCAGGCGCTCGTCGCCGCCGCGGAAGTACATGCGCACGCGGCTGCGCAAGCTCTTCGCCTTGCCGACGTAGATGACCTTGCGATGCCTGTCGCGCAGCAGGTAGACGCCGGGCTCGGCGGGGATGCGCGACAGCCGATCCTCGACGTCCGTCGCGGCAGCAGATTCGGCGTTCACGATACCCGCACCCCCGTGCGCATCTCGATCTCGCGCGCCTCGAGGTGCTGCAAGCGGTCGCGCAGCTCGGCGGCGCGCTCGAACTCGAGGTCCTTGGCGGCGTCGCGCATCTCGCGCCGCAGCCGCGCCACCGCCCGGGTGAGGTCCTCGGCCGTGCGGTATTCCTCCTCCCCCTCGGCGGCGACTGGGATCGTCACGTAGTCGGCCTCGCAGATCTCGATCAGCGATTCCTGGATCGCCTTCTTGACCGTCTGCGGCGTGATGCCGTGCTCTCGGTTGAATTGCTCCTGCAGGGTCCGGCGCCGATTGGTCTCGTCGATCGCGCGGCGCATCGAGTCGGTGACGGCGTCGGCATAGAGGATCACGGTCCCGTTCACGTTGCGCGCGGCGCGGCCGATGGTCTGAATCAGCGACCGCGCTGAACGCAGGAATCCTTCTTTGTCGGCGTCGAGCACGGCCACTAACGACACTTCTGGAATGTCGAGCCCCTCACGCAGCAGGTTGATGCCGATGAGCACGTCGGCGACGCCTTTGCGCAGGTCTCGGATGATCTCCACGCGCTCGATGGTCTCGATGTCGGAGTGGATGTAACGCACCTTGACGCCGACGTCCTGATAGTAGTCGGTGAGATCCTCCGCCATCTTCTTCGTCAGCGTAGTCACGAGCACGCGCTCGCCGGCCACCGCACGAGCGCGGATCTCCCCGAGTAGGTCGTCGACCTGGTTCCGCGCCGGCCGCACCTCGACCCGCGGATCCATCAATCCAGTCGGCCGGATTATCTGCTCGGTCACTTGCCCGCCGGCGCGCGCGAGCTCCCAGTCGGCGGGCGTGGCGGACACGTACATGACCGGCCCCATGCGCGCCTCGAATTCGGCGAAGTTGAGCGGCCGGTTGTCGAGCGCGCAGGGCAGCCGGAAGCCGTAGTCGACGAGCGTCTGCTTGCGCGACACGTCCCCCCGGTACATGCCGCCGATCTGCGGCACGGAGACGTGGCTCTCGTCGATGAACAGCAAGTAGTCTTCGGGAAAGTAGTCGAGCAGCGTGTGCGGCGGCTCGCCGGGCGAGCGGCCGTCGAGATGGCGGCTGTAGTTCTCGATGCCGGGGCAGAAGCCCATCTCTTCGAGCAGCTCGACGTCGTAGCGCGTGCGCTGCTCGAGGCGCTGCGCTTCGAGCAACTTCGCCTCGCGGCGCAGCACTGCGAGGCGTTCCTCGAGCTCTGCGCGGATGCCGACGAGCGCGCGCTCGAGATCCTCCTTGGCCGTCACATAGTGACTGGCAGGATAGATCGCGACGTTCGGAATCTTGGCGATCAACCGACCGCGCAGGGGATCGATCTCGCAGATCGCCTCGATCTCGTCGCCGAAGAACTCGATACGCAGCGCGCGGCCTTCCTCGGAGGCGGGGTAGATCTCCACCACGTCGCCGCGCACGCGAAACGTGCCGCGATGGAAGTCGTAGTCGCTGCGCTCGTACTGGATGTCGACGAGGCGACGCAGCAGTCGGTCGCGCTCGATCCGCTGTCCTCGCTCGAGGAACACCAGCAGCTTCGCGTAGGCCTGCGGCGAGCCGAGGCCGTAGATGCACGACACGCTCGCCACGATCAGCACGTCGCTCCTCTCGAGCAGCGCGGACGTGGCGGCGTGCCGCATCTTGTCGATCTCGTCGTTGATCGAGGCGTCCTTCTCAATGAACGTGTCGGTGGAGGGGACGTACGCCTCGGGTTGGTAGTAATCGTAGTAACTGACGAAATAGCGTACGGCGTTCTCGGGAAAGAGCCCGCGGAATTCGTGATAAAGCTGCGCGGCGAGCGTCTTGTTCGGCGCGATCACCAGCGCCGGCCGGTTCACCCGAGCCACCACGTTCGCCATCGTGAAGGTCTTGCCCGAGCCGGTGACGCCGAGCAGCACCTGGTGGCGTTCGCCGTTCCGGAGCCCCTCGCACAAGCGGTCGATCGCGGCCGGTTGGTCCCCTTGCGGCTCGAAGCCGGTAACCAGCTTAAAGCTTCGATGCGTCCGCATCTTGGCCTTCCAGGCTATAGCAGGAATGGGCCGCGATTGAATTGGGCGCGGGGCTGTGGCGGAATGCCGCTCGATCGGGGAGGTCGCGTTATGTGGAAGTCGGGAGTCTCTGCGCTACTCGGCTTGGCGATCCTCGGTGCCGCCGGCAACGCCCGCGGCGCCGAGCAAAACTTCACGGTGGTGAACATCGACTACGAAGGCAGCAAGGTGTTCGTCCCGGCGACGCTCGTCGTCCACCAGGGTGACCACGTCAAAATCAAGGTCGTGAACAATATCAAGGCGGACCCGAATCAGCATGGGTTCGCGATTGCGGACTACAAGATCGAGAAGGTCGTCACGCGCGGCGAGCCGCAGGAGGTGGAGTTCGACGCCACCCAGGCCGGCATCTTCCCGATCAAGTGCCAGCTTCACCCGGCGCACGTCGGGGGGGAGCTAGTGGTGCTCCCGGCGGTGAACGGAAAGACGGCGAAATAGTCCGTCAGTCTCCGACCAAGCCCATGCCGCGGTACTGGTCGTGCTTTTGCCGGTAGCGATCCTGGTCGCTGCGCGGCAGCTTCTTCCACTTCTCGTAGCGCTGGTCGATGTCGCGCTTCTTGTCGGCGGGCAGCTCTTGATAGCTCTTGTAATTACGGAGCGCGCGCTCGCGCTGCGACGGCGAGAGATCATCCCACGATTCGGCCAGCTGCGGCGGGTTCCGCTGCTCGGTGAACTGCATGGGCGAGACCGGAGCCTGGAACGAGGCGGCCAGTAGCGTGGCGGCAAGGATCAACATGCTCGCTCAGCCGGCGTGGCTCTCGCCCTGCCCCCCCGATTCGAGGATGTCGAGATCGCGAATGACCGAGTAGTCGACGAACAGCTCCGGGCGCTGCAGCACCTCGGATGGGGGATTCGCTGCGAGCTTGGCATCGGACGCGGGCTTCCTCGCGGAGGCGACCGCCCCGTCCGACCCGCCGGTCACCGCGGGGGTCGGAAAGACGCTTGTCGAATGGTCTGCGAACCACGGCTGGAACATCACCGCGGCGATCAGCGCCGCGGCGGCGACCGGCACCAGCCAAGGCTGAAGCAGCCATCCGAGCCAGCTTCGTTCGTCGGACTCCCGCTGTGCGCCGTCGACTTCCGCCGCGAGCCGGTTCGCGAACCTCGAGGCGAAGGTGGCCGAAAGGACGATCGGCGGCAGCCCCTTTAGAAGCAGCTCCTCGAGCCGCTCGAGCTCGCGCAGCTCGACCCGGCAGGCACCGCACGACTGGAGGTGAGCTCGCACGGAAGCGAGCGACCCGGTGTCGAGCTTGCCGCTCGCATACCCCGGTAGCTCGACCCGGATCGGTTCACAGTCCTTCATGACGCCCATGTCATCGCCCTAGCCAAGTAGGTCAGAGAGCTCCTGCCGAAGAGTCTGTGTGGCTCGAAAAATGAGGCTTTTCACTGCGCTTTCGGTGATTTCGAGGCACTCGGCAACCTCTTGATACGATAAACCCTGGACCCTACTCAGAAGTAGCGCAGACTTCTGGTTTGGCGGCAACTTATCCAGCACTTTTTGGATCCTGGTACCGGTTTCGACCCCTGCCAAACGATCCTCCGCATCGGGGATCTCCTCGTCAGCGAGCTCCCGGATGCCCTCCTCGCCGTCGGCCAGCGGCCGGCCCTCCAGGGGCTCCATGCGCCCCTGGTAGTCGAACCGTCGCAGCTCGTTGAGACACAGGTTCGTCACCACCCGGTAGAGGTAGGTCGTGAACCTGGCCTTCGGTTCGTAGCGATCGCGAGCGCGGTAGATCTGCAGGAACGCGTCCTGGGCCAGCTCCTCGGCGCGGTGGCGGTTGTTGACGAAGCGATAGGCGAAGTTGACGACGGCGTCTGCGTGCTTGGCGAAGAGCTCTCGAAAGGCATTGGCGTCGCCCTTCTTCACGTGCTGCATCACCGCCACGTCGGGGTCCGAGCGCCAGCCCGCCTCGGGGGCTGCCTGGCCTGCGGTTTTCGCCATCGGGGATCTCGAGCACGTAGAGTAGAATGTAGCGGGCGGTCGATGCGAGCTTAGCGCCCATGAAATAGCCGTTCAAACCAGTTGAGACGCTCGCCGCCGACTCTGGGTTGACCCTCCACGCGCTGACCGTCGCAAGTGACGACCGGCTGAGTGCCGACGACGAACGCTTCGTGAACCGGTGCCGAGTCGTTGCACTCCGAGCTCGACAGCAAGCCGGTGTGACGGTCGACGTCGCGAAACACCACGCCCCGGGGGACGTCGAACGCCCGGATCGGATAGGCCGGCAGCGCCT
>JBEVNX010000022.1:0-9436 GCA_040507895.1 Binatia bacterium
GAGCCGTTGAGATTCTCGATGGCATTGGTGCTGCGAAGCGTGCGGTACAGCGAGTCGGTGATGCCGAGTCGCTGAAGGGTGAGAGTCTCCTCGAGTCCCTCGCGCAACGATCCTGCTGCTCCTGGATGCTCGCTTTTCGACCCGCGCGACATGGTGCGGATGCGCCTGGCGGCGCAAGAGCTCTTTGCCGTGCTGAGCAACGATGCGGTCCGGGCGGTCACCCGCACGGTCACGCTCGACGAGCGCGGGACAACATCGAAAGACCTCACAGACCCGGCGGCGCTGGATGCGTGGCTCAAGGCAACGGTAATCGATTATGTGCACGCCGCGGGAACGTGCCGGATGGGTGCGCCCGACGATCCGTCGGCGGTCGTCGATCCGCGCTGCCGGTTCATCGGTGTCACGGGACTCTCCGTCGTCGATGCATCGATCATCCCAGTAATTCCACGCGCAAACACCCATCTCACTGCGGTAATGATCGCCGAAAGGGCTGCCTCGTTCCTGATCAGCTGACGGCGCTGGGATACCGGAAGTCGAAGACTCCAACCCTTTTCATCCCACATCGCGACAGACGGCCGAGCTTAGTCCGGTAGAAGGGGAGGGTTTTGCCGACGGATTCGGACAGCGGCAAGAAACGGAGCACCCGGCGCACCGCACCGTGGCTAAGCCACTCTCGCCCGCGTTGTGCTGGCCTTTCCCTCTTGCTGGACGCCGCGGTCGACCGCGAGATTTCGCGCTGTGTCACGGAGCGGCGCTGGCACGCGAGCCAGAAGGTGCGGCGGCGAATCGGTGGAGGGTGCGAGCTCGAGTTCAGGGTGGACGGACTCCAGGAGGTCAAGCGGTTTATCCTCGGGCTCGGGGCAGCTGTGGTCGTTTTCGAAGCCGCCGGCTTCGAGAGGAGGTGGCGCGCGGCACCTGAAGGTCCCCTTCCCAAGTCGGGTCTAGGGAGTTGCCATCTCCGCGCTCTTAGCAGAGCGGCACCATTGAAGCCGAGAAAGCTCAAGAGCCTATCTCCGTGATCATTCAGCGCGACATCTCCGCCCTCTCAGAAGCGCGGCCTTGTTGAACTCGAGGTCGCGACATGGAGGCGGCCGTGAGTCTCCTGCTGGCTCGACCAATCAGCCCTGTGCAACTGGCTGTGCAAAGCTGCACTAGGAGAAGACCTCGAGTTTGTCGGTGCACAGGGCGGCCGCAAATGTGCTGAATCCGGCGAAGGTGTGGCCCGGCGCGCTAAAAGCACGCGCATCGCTAGTCTGACAAAGAGCCTTGCCAGTCGTCAAAGCGGATCTGTTGCACGACCCGCCGAGCCGGGGCGCAGCCGGGGCGTAGATTTGAAACGGTTTGCGAGCGGACTCCCTAGAAGGGTGAAACCCCCGATTTCTCGTGGCTTTTGCTAGGCTGCGCAGGATCGAAGCTCAGAAAACCGCTGACCGCGGGTCAGCGGAACAAGTCCTTCGAGCGCTCACGGAGGAGCTCGCTCGCGCTGCCGTCGCCTCGCTGGAAGGGGTAGCCCCGGATCAAGACCGCGGGGATCCCGCGATCCTTCTCCATGAGCAGGCCTGCGGCAGCGGCGAGCTCGTCGGCCGCAGCGACGACGGTGTGATGGAGCTCCCGTCCGGAGAGGTCGCGCTTGCCCCGGAAGTCGAGCATCGGCAAGAACCCGGCCACGCCGATCGCCACCTCGACGAGCCCTTCCCGCCAGGGACGGCCGAAGGTGTCCGTGATCAGCACCGGTAGGTCGAGCGAGGTTCGCGCGCGCAAACCGTCGCGCAGCTGGCGCGCTGAAGCATCTGGATCCTGCGGCAGCAGGATCACGGTCGAATCGTCGAGGCTGTTCGACTCGTCGACACCGGCGTTGGCGCACACCAGCCCATGGTGGGTTTCGACGATGAGGTGCCCCTGGTCCATGCGCACGATCCGCCGAGTCTCGGCGAGGATGATCTCGACGATGCGGGGATCCTTGTCGAGCTCGCGGCCGATGCGTTCGGCCGGCGCCGATGCCGTAACCCCACGCAGATCGACGACTCTGCCTTCGGCCTTGGAGACGGCCTTTTGGCAAACGACGAGCAGGTCGCCCTGGCGGACGCCGGCGGCCTCGGCCGCATCGGCGAGTCGCGCGGCGAGATCGTCGCGCGGCCGGATGCCGGGGATCCCCTCGAGAGGGAAGAGCTCGAGCGTCATCTCCGACGCCCTCGCAGCTCGCGCAGAAGCGCGAGCGCCGTCCGCGCCACGGCGACGCTCTTCGCGATCGAGTCCATGTAGACGTCCGCCGTCGCCACGGCCAAGCCTCGTCGCTCGAGCTCGGGTCGCGCCATTGCGTCCGCCGAGTCGATCACCATCCCGTCGAGAAGTCCACGGTAGACATCAGCGATGCCGAGGGGCGAGACGGGGTACCCCGCGGCGCGAAGCATGCCACCCAGCGGGCCTCGCACGGCTCGCCCGCCGGCCACGGGGCTGACCGCTACGAGCGGAGCCCGCCGATCCTGCAGCGCCTGCGCCACGCCGGCTACACCGAGGATCGGCCGGATGCTGGTGAAGGGATTGCTCGGCGGCAGCAGCAGCGCGTCGGCCCGTCGAATCGCTTCGAGGACGCCGGGCGCGGGCCTCGCGCGCTTGAGGCCCCGATACGAGAGGCGAGCCACGGGGTCGCGCGCGCCGCGACGGACGAAGTACTCCTGAAACGTGAGTGTCCCCCCCGCGCGAGTGCGCACGATCGTTCGCACCGTCTCGTTCGACATAGGCAGTACCCGGCTCTTCACTCCGAACCGGGTGGCGATCTCAGCAGTCACTTGGCCGAGCGTGCGGCCCGAGGCGAGCGCGTGTGTGCGATAGATGTGAGTGGCGAGGTCGAGGTCGCCGAGCCCGAACCAGCTGGTGCGATAGAACCGGCGCAACGCCCCGAGGACGCGCGCCGAGTCCCCGGCGAGCCCCCAGCCACGCCCCTGCGGCGCCATCCCGGCGAGGTTGTAAACCGCCGTGTCGAGGTCGGGCGAGACATGCAAGCCGTAGAACTCCTCGTCGTCGGCGGTATTCACCACGATCGAGAGGTCGCGCGCGCGTACGAGCCGGTTGACCCCGCGTAGCAGCCGCGCGGCGCCGACGCCGCCTGCGAGAGCGGTGATGCGCCTCACGAACGAGCGTGCCACTCGAAGGAGCCGCCTCGAGACGGACGAGGCTCAGTTCTCGCCGGCAGCGCGGCGATACGCCGGGTGCTCGAAGCGGAACGTGTCGGACTCGATAAGCCGTCGATAGGAGCCGAATACCGCATCCGAATCCGTGACGCGGTCGAGGGCGGTCTCCGGATCGTCGCCGTCGTCGAAAAGCCGGCGAATGGAATAGAGCGTCGAACGCTCTGCGGGAAGGCGGCCGGTTTCCCGGATGAGCGCCCGCAGCCGCTTCGGTGATTGCAGTTGCCCGTAGCTCGCTCCCGCCGAGGTCGAGATGCTTTCGTTGATGAGCGTCCCGCCCACGTCGTTGCATCCTGCGCCGAGCAAGTAGGCGGAAAACCGAGGGCCTTCTTTCACCCAGGAGGTCTGTACGTTGCGGAAGCTGGCCCCGAGCATGATGCGCGCTAGCGCGTGCATGGCCACCACCTCGGCGGCCTCGGCGCCGCGCCGGGCCTCTGGCACGAGGTGGCGAAAGGTCATGGGTGCTTCTTGATGAATGAACGACAGCGGCACGAACTCGGTAAAACCGCCGGTCTGCCGCTGCAGAGCGCGCAACAGCGTGAGGTGCTCGATCCAGTGCTCCGGCCGCTCGATGTGGCCGTACATGATGGTGGACGTGGTGCGAATGCCGAGCTCATGAGCGGAGGTGATGACCTCGATCCATTGGTCTCGAGTGATTCGCCCGGGCGCGATGCGGTCGCGCACCTCTTGGACTAGGATCTCGGCCGAGGTGCCGGGGAGCGTGTCGAGCCCGGCTTCCTTGAGCGCCTTCAGGTAGGTAGGGATCGTCACGCCAGCCCGCACGGATCCGTAGAGCACTTCTTCCGGGGAGAATGCGTGGATGTGGATCTCCGGCAGCTCCTTCTTGATCGCCTTGCAGACGTCCACGTAGAGCCAGCCGTCCATCTTGGGAGGCAGGCCCGCTTGGATGCAGACCTCCGTCGCGCCGTAGTCCCACGCCTCCCGCGCGCGGCGCACCACTTCGCCTACCGGCAGCAGATAGCCTTGCTCGGCCCGATGATCGCGGCTGAAGGCACAGAACGTGCAATGCTTGATGCAGACGTTCGTGAAATTGATGTTGCGGTTGACCACGTAGGTGACGACGTCGCCGGCCTGGCGGCGGCGCAGTTCGTCGGCGACCTCGGCGACCACGCCGAGCTCGAACCCGCGCGCGGTGGCCACGCGAAGCGCCGCCTCGCCGCCGATCTCCTCGCCGTCGAGCGCGCGAGAAAGCGCGACCCGCAGCGGCGGCTCGACCGCCGCCAGCGAGCGAGAAAGGGCAGCCTCAAGCATGCGAGGTCTCCTCGTACGCAACGGGACCGGAGGCCGTCGCATCGAGGCCCGCGAGCCTCTCTTGCTCGCCGACCACGGCGGAGCGGAGAGCGGGATCGAGAAAGCCCTCGCGCTCGACGAACTCCGGATAGATCGGCAGGCGCGGCAGGAGGGCGAAGCCCTCTTGCGCGCAGGTCGCGGCGAGCTTCTCGACGTGTGGCCACGGCGCCTCGGGGTTCACGTAGTCCGCGGTGAGCGGCGAGATCCCGCCCCAATCGTTGATGCCGGCGCGGAGCAGCAGGCGGTGCGCCGTGGGGTTCAAGTTGGGCGGCGCCTGGACGTTCATCTCTCCGCCGAGAATCAGCCGCGCAGCCGCTACCGTGTGCGCGATGTCGCGGTCGATCGGTTCCGGGGCGTCGCGCATCGGGATCTCGGGCTTGCGCCGGAAATTCTGCACGATCACTTCCTGGATGTGGCCGTAACGGTCATCGAGCTCGCGGATGGCGAGCAGGCTATCGGCGCGCTCCTCCTGCGTCTCGCCGATGCCGATCAGGATCCCGGTGGTGAACGCGATCTTCAGCTCGCCGGCATCGGCGATGGTCCGCAGGCGCACCGCCGGATCCTTGTCCGGCGCGGCGTGATGCGGCCCTCCGCGCGCCTGCAGTCGCGGGCTGACGTTCTCCAACATCAATCCCATGCTGACGTTGACCGGACGCAAGAGCTCGAGCTCTTCGAAGGTCAGCACGCCGGCGTTCGTGTGCGGCCACACTTGCTCCTCGAGCGCGATCTCGCAACATCGGTGGACGTAGTCGACCGTCGACGAGTACCCGAGCAGCGCGAGCAGCGCGCGATACTGACGAAACGCCGTTTCCGGACGATCGCCCAGGCACATCAAGGCCTCCCGGCAGCCGAGCTTCGCTCCGCGCCGGCTCCAGCTGCGGATTTCCTCCTCCGTCATCGTCCACGCGCCGTCGTCCCATGGATCCTTGCGGAACGTGCAATAGCGGCAGCGGTCGCGACACAGGTTCGTGACGGGAAGAAAGAGCTTCGGGGAGTAAGTGACGATGCGCCCCTTGACCTCGTCGCGAAGCTCCGCGGCGTGCTCGCAGATCGCTTCGATGTCGCCGTCCTCGGCTTCGAGCAGACGGATCGCATCGCGCCGGTCGAGCCGCTCTCGACGCCGGGCACGCACCAGTACCTCGGAAATGGGCGGCGAAGGCCGCACGGCAGCCGAAAGATCGGAGCGGCCCTCCATTGCTTTCCGCATATGGCAGGGGTCCCGTCCAGTCAAGCTGCCGCTTCGGTCACGGGCCGAGATCGGCAGGGGCGGATGTCTCCACTCGAAAGGCGCCGGAGTCCGCCGGGAAGGGTGTGTCGTCCGAGGACGCGAGCGAAGAGCCCTGGTGAGGCCCTTTGCCTAGTCGAGCGGCTCGATGCGGTAGTGCCGGATCAGACGCACGACCGGGATGTCGTAGCGCAGGTCGTGATCGAGAATGGCAAACAGGCCTTCGGCTTCCTCTTCTGAGAACACCTCGCGCACCTTCTCGCGAAGCTGGTCCGCCACCGCTTGCGGCAGGCCAGCGAGTTCGACGTTTGGCTCCTCGCGAGACTCGTCGAGCAGCTCGAGCTCGTCGCTCGAGGTGGCTAGCAGGAGGCGGCGACACGTCTGGATCAACGCGCCGATTTTGTGGACCGGCGCCGCGTGTGGATAGAGTGCTTCGTCGATCGTGCGGTGCAACGCCTCTTCATCCAGGTCGACCGACTCCCGCTCCAGCACCATCCGGCCCGGCGCAACCACGTATTCGCGTGGCGCCTCGATGTCGGTGCGGCCGAACGTGACGACGAAGTCGCTTTCCCCGTCGCTGACGTCCCACGTCACGCGACACATCGGGTCCCAGCGAGGATGCGAGATCATCTCCGCGTCGCTCGAGCGACGCAGCACCTGTAGCCGGTGGTCACGGTGCAAGGCGAAAAAGCGCTCGCAGTCGTCACTCTGGATCGAGGTGCCGTCGGAAAGATAGATGGGCGCCCGGTCGCTGCGAGTGACTCGGTGCACCACGTGGCAATCGGTGCAGAATGCGAACGCGCCGTCGATGAGGTCACGCTCCGCGGCGGTCCAACCGAGCAGTGTGGGTACGGGCATCGGACATGTCCTTAACGCGAGCCGAATTGGTCCAAGCTTTCGTCGCCCTCTGGAAGCCTGGGGCGAAACTGTTCCTGTACAACCCTAACGTTGAAGCGGATCGACTCGAGAGCTGCGCGGTCGGTGTTCGTGAGCCAATCCGTGCCGGCGCGCTCGAGCCTGTCGGTGGCATCGAGGACGGCATCCAGCGGCGCGGCCACGGTCTGCGGGTCTTGAGGACGGTGGCGGCGGCGCTCGTCCATGGCGTGCTCGATCGCGACGAGAATTTGCCTCGAGTCGAAAGGCTTGGAGATGAAGTCGAAGGCGCGAAGCCTGAGCGCCTTCACGGCGCTCTCGTACGACCCATAGCCCGTGATGACGATGACCGGCAGATCGGGGTCCAGACCGCGCAGGATCGAGAGCGTGTTGTGACCGGCCAAGCCCGGCATCTTGAGGTCGAGCGTCACCGCATCCACGGGCTCGGTACGAAGGACGTCGAGCGCTTCCTCGCCGCTTTCAGCGGTGAGGACCCGATAGTCCCGCTGCAGGATCAGCTCGAGAGCGAGCCGCGGCCCGCGCTCGTCGTCGACCACGAGAACTGTTGGATAAGTTGGATAGCCGCTCGCTTCAGCCGCCGCAGTGTCCACGCAACTGTTAAACAGCAGCTACCGTGCCACGGAGCGGTCGGCCAAATACGCGGAAACTCCATGGGGATGAAACCCGCCCGGCGCGCGTCGTTCAAGAACGCACCGAGACGCGGCCATTCTCGTGCGCGTCTAGGACTCGTTCGTGACGATGCCGAGCTTGTCGATCTTGTACTTGAGGATCCTTCGCGTCGTGCCGAGGAGCTCGGCCGCGCGGGTTTGATTGTAGTTGGCGTTCTCGAGGCCGCGCAGAATCAGCATCCGCTCGAAGATGTCGGTGGCTTCGCCGAGGGTTCGCCGGCCGGTGCACACCTCGGTGATCAACCCGCCGAGTGGGCCGTCACCTGCAGGCGCCCGCAGCCGGTCGCTCAAGTCGGCGACGTCGAGCTCGGTCCGGTCGCCGGACAAGATCACGGCCCGCTCGATGGCATTCTCCAGCTCGCGCACGTTGCCCGGCCAACTGTACCCCATCACCCGATCCATGGCCTCGCGGGTCAGGCGCTTGGTCGAGGCCCCCACGTCCCGCGCTTTCGACTCGAGGAAATGGCCCACCAGGAAGGGGATGTCTTCGCCGCGTTCGCGCAATGTCGGGAGCTGGATCGAGATCACGTTCAGCCGGTAGAAGAGATCGGCGCGGAATCGACCCTCGTGAATGGCGCGCTCGAGATTGCGGTTGGTGGCGGCGATGACGCGCACGTTGACCTGCAGGGGCGAAGTACCGCCGACGCGCGTGAAGCGTTCCTCCTCGAGCACGCGCAGCAGCTTCGCCTGCAGATTGATCGACATCTCGCCGATCTCGTCGAGGAAGATCGTGCCGCGATGGGCCTGCTCGAAGAGGCCGATTTTGCGGGCGTGGGCGTCCGTGAAGGCGCCCCGTTCGTGGCCGAAGAGCTCGGATTCGAGGAGACTCTCCGGAATCGCGGCGCAGTTCAGCACGACCCACGGCTCGTCCACTCGGGGGCTTTCCGCGTGTAGCGCGCGCGCCACGAGCTCCTTGCCGGTGCCGCTCTCGCCCGTGATCAGCACGGTGGTCTTCAGCGGCGCCACGGTGCGGATGGTGCGCAGCACGCCTTGCATCTGTGGGGACTTGCCGACGATCGCACGCAGCGCTCCCTGGGAGCGCAGCTCGTGGCGCAGCCGCTTGACCTCTGCCTCGAGCTCCGCGCTGCGTGTCGCGCGCTCGACGATGAGCCGCAGCTCGTCGACGTCGAAGGGCTTTTGCAGGTAGTCGAAGGCGCCGAGCTTCATGGCCGCGACCGCAGTCCTGACGGTCTTGGTCGCGGTGAGGATTACCACGGGAAGCCCGGGATCGGTCGCCCGGATGCGCTCGAGGAGCTCCATGCCGTCCATCCCCGGCATGATGATGTCGAGCAGCACGAGATGGGGCCGCTCGCGCTGGATCGCCTCGAGGGCGGCGTCGCCGGAGGCGACCGTCGCGACGTCGTAGTCGGCGCTCAGCAGGATGCGAATCGATTCCCGCACTCCCAGCTCGTCGTCGACCGCCAGGACACGCTTGCGATTATCGGCCATCCAACCCTCGCTCCGGGCTCGGCAAGCTCACCCGGACCTGTAGCTGATCTTGCTCGCGCACAATCCGGCTGGACCCGCCGTTCCGCCGGATCAGCGCTTCGGCCATCATGAGATCGAGCGACCAGGGAACGCTGCCGTTGCTCGCCTGGTCGAGCGTGCCGTGAAGCTTTTGCTGCATGCCGCCCCCACCTCCGCAGGCGAAGATCAACTCGCCACCCGGCGACAGCTCCACGGAGATCGAGGCATCCAGCGGAATCTCGCGGGACAGCCCTCGCAGAAGCGACCGGAGCGCGAACGTGAGCTGATCTTCGTCGACCCGCACCACGTGCTTGGCGGAAAGACCGCTCGTCTTGACGCGCTCGCGAATGCGGCTTTCCTGGCCCTCGACAGCCCGTTTCAGCGTTTGGGTGAGCGAAAGGTTCTGAACCTTCGGCTCCGCATATCGCGAGAAGCGCAGCAGCTCCTCGAGGAAGCCGTCCATGCGGTCGATCGCGTCGCGGGTCAAGCCGACGAACTTGTCGCGCAATCCCGGATCGTTCAGCAGCTGCTCGAGATTCTCACTGAAGGTCTTGATCGTCACCATCGGGTTCTTGAGCTCATGCGCCAGCTCGGCGATGATCAGCTCGAGCTCGCGAACCTCGCGGCCGTTCTCCGGTGCCTTCGGAGGAAAAGCGGCGGGTCGGGGCCGGAGCGCTTCTGCG
>JBEVNX010000027.1:0-12698 GCA_040507895.1 Binatia bacterium
TGTACGGCCCCCGCCAGCGTCCCGACATGGCGATGCATCGGTTTCTCAGGGGTGCGCTCACCGGCGGCGAGATCACGCTCTACGACGACGGGGAGCAGACGCGGGACTTCACATACGTGTCCGACGTGGTGGCGGCGAACGTCGCGGCGGCCGAGCGAGGGGATGGCGGAGACGTGTTCAACATTGGCGGAGGCTCGCGGGTGAGCCTCAACCATGTGCTCGCGACGATCGAAGCGATCTCGAGCCGCCCGCTTCGGGTGAAGCGGGACTCCCGCCAAAAGGGCGACGTCCGCCACACCGCCGCCGATTGCACGCAGGCGCGCAAGCGACTGGGCTTTCGCCCCGCCGTGTCACTCGCGGAGGGGCTCCGTCGCGAGTGGGAATGGATCCGGGAGGAAGACGATGGCCATCAGCCAAGAGCTGCTTGAGATTCTCGCCTGCCCGAAATGCAAGGGCGATCTCGAGATGAACGCGACGCAGGACGGGCTCGTCTGCAAAGCATGCAAGCTCCTCTACCGCATCGAGGACGACATCCCGATCATGCTGATCGACGAGGCCGTGAAGGTCGAGTGAACGACGCCGAGGCCCGGCCAGATGGTCCGGCCCCCCTCGCTCGCGAGCCGTACACCGGTTGGCATCGAGCGGTAGAGCGGCTCAACATCGAGACGGACGAGCTCGCCGAGATGGCCTTCGCGAGGGGCGAGACGGCGGGCGCCCGCCAATTCCTCTGGGAACCGCTGCGCACATTTCTCGCGGCGGCGTTGCGGGCGCAGCCGGAGCGCGGCCAGCCGGGGGCGGTGATGGCGGGCTATCAGCAGCTCGCTTGCGCGGCCAAGCTCTGGGAAGGGGAGATGATCTGGCGGGAGCGTCATCTCGAGACGTTCGAGCGCGGCCGGAGCTTCGGCATCGTGCGCCGCGAGTGGCGCGACACCGTGGAGCAGGTGCTCGGCGCTGAGCGCGCCGGCCATGCGCTGGCCGGCGGCCGCGGCGGCACGTCCCGTATCGCTACGGAACACGGAGACATCGTGTTGCGCCGGGCGCGTCGCGGCGGCGCGATGCGCTGGCTCGGAGAAACATACTTCGGGCTCCGCCCGCGTCCGCTGCGGGAATTCGCCGTGCTGCTGCGCGCGCGGCGGCGGGGCCTGCCGGTCCCGGAACCGGTGGCGGCGTTGGCCGAGCGTCGGTTCGGTATCGCCTATCGCGGCTTGCTGCTGATGCGCGACCTCGGTGGGACGCCGCTCTCCGCCCTGACCGGCGCAGAGGCCCCGGCTAACCTGGTGCCGCTGTTGGCGCGGGCGCTGCGCGACCTGCACGATGCCGGCCTCAGTCATCCAGATCTCAATCTGGGCAACGTTCTCGTGATCACCCGCTCTTACGAGCAGCGGATCGCCTTCGTCGATCTCGATCGTGCGAGGCTCCGCGGCCGGCCGCCCGGCCTCGGCGCCCGCCGTCGCTCCCTGCGGCGCTTGCGTCGCTCCGCCCACAAGCTCGACCCGAGCGGGCGACTGCTGCCGGAGGCCGCGCTCGATCGCCTCGAGGAAATCTATTGGAGCCTCGGCGCCGCACCGCGCCTCTCGGAGGAGGCTGCCCGTGGCCCCTCGCGTTGAGCCGGCCGGTTCGACCGGCCGCCGGCGCATTCTCATCGTGCTCCTCGGTGCGATCGGGGACGTGGTACGCGCCATGCCGCTCGCCATGCGCTTGCGGCGCGGCCTCCCTGAGGCGACCCTCGCCTGGGCGGTGGAGCCGACTGCTGCGCCGCTCCTGGACGGCCATCCGGCGATCGACGAGCTCTTGATCTTTCGGCGGGATCTAGGCGCCCTCGCATTCCTCAGCTTCCTGCGCGATGTGCGCGCTGGCGCCTTCGACCTCGTGCTCGACCTGCAACGCCATCTGAAGAGCGGCGTCGTGAGCCGTGCGAGCGGCGCGCCGCGGCGGATCGGCTTTCACCGTATCAACACCAAGGAAGGCAATTGGCTCTTCAACAGCGAATTCATCTCGCCGCAGCGCCACTGGTCGAGCAAGCTACGCCAGTATCTCGCCTTCGCGGATCGATTGGAGCTGCCGGACGGGCCGATCGAGTTCGGGCTTTCGACGAGGCCTCAAGAGAAGGCTCGCGTCGACGCGCTGCTCGCCCCGGTGCGTGGACCGTTCGTGGCTGCGTTCGTCGGCTCGAGCTGGCCGAGCCGCTGGTGGTTCGCCGATCGCACCGCGGCGGTGTTGAGCGCGCTCGGCGCTCGCTCGGGGCTGAATGCGGTATTGCTCGGCGCGCCGGGCGCGGAGGCGGCGTTCGCCGCCGAGGTGGCCGCAGCGGTTCCCGTTGCGACGAACCTGGCCGGAAACACGACGCTGCGGGACCTCGTGGGCATCCTCGGGCGGGCCCGGGTTTCGTTCGGTCCGGACTCTGGAACGATGCACCTGGCCGCCGCCGTAGGGACGCCCGTCGTGTCGTTGTGGGGAGCGACGAGTCCGGAGCGCTCGGCGCCACACGGCGCGGCGGATTTCACCGTCGTTGGCCACGTCGCCTGCCAGCCGTGCTACCTGCGCCACTGTCCGGTCGGACGGGTGTGCATGCGGCAGATCGGTGTCGACGCCGTCGTCGGCGCGATCGATGCCGCGCTGCGGAGGCACGCAGCGTGAGCGCGGACGTGCTCGCGCTCGGCGTGCTTGCCCACGACGAGGAAGGATCGATCGAGCGCATGCTTGCGAGCTTGGTTCGCCAGTCGCTTTGGCGGGCGTTACCCGCGGAGCGGCGGCAGGTCGTCGTCTACGCCAACGGATGCACCGATGCGACGGCGGCTTGCGCGCGCCGTTTTGCGGCGTCCGTCCCTGGCATCGAGGTCTTCGAAACTCCGGAAAAGGGGAAGTCGCAGGGCTGGAACGCCCTCCAGGCGTATCTGCGGCGCGACGCGCCGTGGTGGTTCTTCGCCGACGCCGACGTGATCCTTCACTGGCGTGCTTTGGAGCACATGGTCGCTGCGGCGCTCGAGCACCCGGAAGTGGCGGTGGTGTCGACGACCCTGGTGAGCAGCGCGCGCTACGTTCCGGTCGCCCATCGAGGCTTTCTGGAGGCGGCTCGCGTCGAATCCGAGCGATTGAAGGATCCGAGGCGAATGGTGTCGGCCCGCCTCTACGCGATACGGCGAGAGGTCGCCGAGACCATCCGTTTGCCGCCGGGCCTGTTGAACGAGGACTATTACCTCACCCGCCTGCTCGGCTCCGACCGGGTCTGGCGAAGCCCGCGCGCTCGCGTGTTCGCTCGCGAGCCGAGTCGCATCGGAGAGATCGTGCGCTACCAGCTGCGCACTCGCATCGGCTCTTTCCAGGCGAGGCAGATCTCCGGTCCGCGGGTCGATTCCAACAAGACCGCCGCGGCCATGGCCGCGCGTACGATGCGCTACCGCCGGCTCTCCTGGAAGGCGAAGGTCGGCAAGGTGCTGTGGATCCCGCTCAAGCTCTACGTTGAGCTCCGCGCCCGCCGCGTGCGGCAGGACTCGCTCGGCGAGAGCTTCTGGATGAACGTCGGATCGGCCAAGCTCGAGCCGAAGCGCGGGCGAAGCCGCTCGTGACCGCTTCGCGGCTTGCCCCCGCGCTCGTCGGCACGTCGCTCGGCGCGGCGCTGGCTCGGCCGGCGCGCTTGCTCGAGGCGCACGATGCGCGCTTCGTCAAGGATCATCTCCGCACGGCGGTGGCGGCGGTGAGAGTGGAAGGCCGCGAGGTGTTCATCAAGCGCTTCAAGCCTTACGCCTGGTACCGCCAGATCGAGTGGCTCGTCGCCGCGACTCCGGCGCGTCGCTGCTGGGTGCAATCGGCGGCGCTCGAGGCGGCGGGCTTTCGGGTTCCGCAGGCGCTGGCGATGACCGAGACGCGCTCGATCGGCTTGCCCGCGGACTGCTACTTCGTCACTGCGAGCCTGGCCGGCGCCGCGCCTGCCGGCCGCTACTGGCGGGAGACGGTGGTCGGACTCCGCGTCCGCGAGCGCCGCGCGCTGCTCGTCGCGTTCGCCCGCGAGCTCCGCCGCTTCCACGACGCTCGCTTCTACACGCGCGACGCCAATGCCGACAACTTCCTCGTGCGCGTGACTCGCGGGAGCGGCCCGGAGTACTTCCTGCTCGATCTCGAGAACGTGCGCCGCGTCGGCGCTGTATCGGAGCGGCGCCGAGCGAAGAACCTCGTGCAGCTCCATCGTCCGGTGCGGGGAACGATCGGGTTGCGCGATCGGCTGCGGTTTCTACGCGAGTACGCCGGCAAGCCGCTGCGCGAGCGGCACGAGTGGCTTCGGGAGCTTGCCGAGCTCGACGCGGAAAAGGAGGCTGAGTACCAAGCCAGGCGAGCGCGCTAAGCGGGGTGTGCCCCGGCGGCGAAGATACCGGCGCGCTCGATGATTACGGTCGCGACGGAGGAGCGACAGGGCATCGGACCGACCTCGAGCTCGAGGTCGATGGTTCGACCGCTCCACGGGCTCAGATCCACTTCCACGTCGCGCGAACGGTGGCCGAACGGTGCGCGCGACAGGCGAGTCTCGGCCATCTCGTGCGAAGAATCTCCGTCGCGGATGCGCAGCGTGGACACGGCGCCGTTCGGTTCGCGCGACGGCAGCGAGAGGTGGTAGCGCAGCATGCTCCCGGGCGCCACGCGCAACCGCCGATGCACCACGGCGGGCCCCGTCACCACCAAGACGGCGGGCTTCGATCGCCCGCCGTCGTCGCGGTGGACGCGCGGCCTTGCGGGCAATCCCCAGCCGCGCAGCGGCAGGCACTGGGGTCCGATCAAGATCGAGCTGTAGGCGGCGGCGAAGCGGCGCACTTCGCGGCTGTTGGGATGCGGGCTGAGAAGACTATGGCGGAAGGTGAGCCGGTTCTCGCCCCGGCGCAGAGCTTCTGCGGGGACGACGAAGCGGTACTCGAGGAATACCGGAGTCGCCGTGAAGGTCGAGACCACGCGGCCGTTGACGAGCACGGTCACGACCTGCGGGGCTACGGTCGGGAATGCACACGCCTTGACGAGAAACTGCTGATCTTCGACCTGCAGGACCCGGAACGAGATGCTCGCCTCGAGCGCCGTCGCCCAGACGAAAGGAATGTCGAGCGTGTGGTCGTGCTCGTTCCCCGACCATCCTTCGAGCAGATAGCTGCGATCCGCGGCGCCGAATTGGATGCGGCGCGTCTCGCCGAACCCGTCGACTGCACGGCTACGCATCAGGTCGATCAGCGGCTTTCCCGCAGGGGTGGCCGCGCTCGGGTTCCGGCACGACACGAGGAACAGCACGAGAATGCCGAGCGCGCCGGCACAGGCCGCCTCACGAGCGCGCTTCGCCGCGACCATCAGGGTCCGGTTACCGGAGCAGGTGCGGCAAGTCAAAAATTGCCTTTCCGGACGATCCCTCGTATACGCGGACGCGGTGGCGGACGAGAAGGTGGACGGCCCCCGGCCGCGGCTTCGTCGCGCGGAGGCCGCGCTCGTCACCGGCGCTGGCTTGCTCCTCGCCGTCGTCTACACGTACCCCTTGGTTCGCCACTTCACGTCAGCCATTCCCTACGCATGTGGCGTCACTCCGGAGCGCCGCATTCAGAGCCTCGTGCCCGGCGACCCGCTGCAGTTCCTTTATTACCTCTCTCTCACCGACGACATGGTGCGCGGCCGCATTCCCTGGTTCCGAGACCCCTACCAGTTCAGCGTCCCCGAGCCGTCGACGCCGCGAAGCTTTTTCTTCCTGCCGTTCTCCTTGTTGTTCGCCGCCGTGGCTCCGTTCGGCCGGGCGACGGCCTACAACGTCCTCGTGCTTCTCTCGTTCCCGGCCACCGCGCTCGCCGGCTACTTGCTTGCGCTTCGTCTCGGCGCCTCTCGGACGGGCGCGGCGATGAGCGCGGCGACGCTGACGCTGCTCCCGTACCGGATCGCCAACGTCGCCGGCGGGCATCCGACCGGCATCGCCTTTTTTTTGTTGCCGCTCGCCTACTACTTCCTCGAGGTGGCCTGGCAAGAGCGCCGAGCGGGAGCCGGCCTCGTCGCCGGCATCTGCGCGGCATGCTTGGCGGTCAACGAGCCGCACTTCTTCTATTTCTTCGTGCTGCTGTTGCCGCTCTGGGTCCTCTTCGCCGCATGGAGGCTCGAGCCGACGCGACCGGTGTCGTGGAGCGCCGGCTTGCTCGGATGGCTCGCGCTAGCCGCGGTCGGGCCGGCATCGGCGGCGGCGGCGTACGCGGTGCGACACGGAGCGGACTGGGCGATGGCGCTCGGATCGTCACTGCTGGCAGGCGGGCTCGTCGTCGCGGCGTGGCGGGTCACTTCGGAGATTCGCGCGCGCGCCGGTGGAGAGTGGTGGCTCGCCGAGGCGCGCTCGTACTGGCCGCTCGTCTTGCTCGCCGTCTACCCCGTGCAGCTCGCTCTCGAAGTGCCGCGTCTCGGCAGCCTGCTCATCGCGGGGGCCGGGGCGGCGACGCTGATGGGGAAGCTGCCGGCGCTTCCGGCCGTTACCGGAATGACGAGGCGCGAGCACTCGCGATTGGCGGCCATCGCGCCGGTGACCATCGGAGTGCTGTTGGGCAGCGCGCTGCTTCTCCACTACAAGACGCGGTTCATCGATCGTTCGAGTCACGCGGCCGGACGGTCGATGCGCGAGATCCGCTTGTTCGCGCCCCATGCGTCGGACTTTCTCGATCGCTCGAGCACGATCCTCTCAAACCAGCTCTATCCGGGCGCGGCCGCGACCGCGCTTGCGCTGGCCGCGCTCGCTACCCGCGACGGTCGCGCGCTGTGGGCCGTGGGAATCGCCTTCGGAGCGATGGCGCTCGGGCCCAACGCGCCATCCTGGCTGCCGCTCTACTCGGCGTCGCGGCGCTTCGTGCCGTTCTTCGGCATCATCCGCCAGCCGGCGAAGCTGTTCGCCGTCGCGGCCGTCGCGATCGCGCTGGCAGCGGCGCTCGGCGCGACGGTGGTCGGGCGAAGACTCGGGGCGCGCGGCCGCGTTGCGTTCACCTGCGCCGCTCTGGCGGCGATCCTGGCCGACTTCGCGAGCCTCTTGCCGTTCGGGCTGTCGGTGCTGCCGGACCGGAACCGCGCCTACGCGGAGCTCGCCGCGCGAGCGCACGGCACGAACCTCCTCGAGCTGCCGCTGTGGCCGGGCGACAGCGCGTATTCCTCGATCTATCAGTACTGGGCGACGAAGACGCGGGTGCCGATCGTCAACGGATACAGCGCCACGGCCCCGCGGGACTATGTCGAGCGCGTCAGCCGGCCGCTGGATTCGATGAACCTCGGCGAGCTCACCGAGGCGCAGAACCGGCTGCTCGAAGAGCTTCGCGTGTGGTTCATCACGCTTCACCGCGACAGCTATCCGCCGCAGGTGAGCATGTACCCGTATCGGTTCGCGCTCGCGGTCATGCGCGAGAACCCGAACTTGCGTCCGGTCGCGGCGGACGGCGGGGTCTATCTCTTCGAGCGCACGGGAGGCACGTTCCAGCGTTGGACCCCCAGCGTGCGTTGGCTCCCGAACGTGTTCTACGAGGCCGAGAACCTGAAAATCGGCGCCGGCGCGGCGATCGAAGATGACGACGCGTCCGCCCGCATCGCGGTGGAAGGTAGGGCCGCCGATCGACCTCTCATCTACGGACCCTACCGTCCACTACCGCTGGGCTCCTACGAGGCGCGCTTCCGTGCTCGGGGCGGCGGCCGCGTGGAGGTCGTCACGGACCTCGGGCGCACCGAGCTTGGCACCGCCAAGGTCGACGGCGAGTCGTGGCGCGAGATTCCGGTTGCCTTCGCGCTCGACCGACCGCGCACCATCGAGTTTCGCGCATGGGGTCGACGGTCCGCGGATCCCCCTCTCGACGTCGATTGGGTTCTGCTCCACCGGCTCTCGCCGGGCGAGGGCGAAGACCGGGGCGTGGAGCGATTCGAAGCGGAGGACCTGACCGCGCTCCACGGGTTCGAGGGTGACTCGGCGGACGCATCGGCGGACGGGTACGCGGTGGTCGCCGACGACGTGCCGGGCGCGGTGGTCCGCGACGGACCGTACTTCCTGGCGCCACCGGGCCGGTGGCGCGCGGCACTACGCTCGCGCCGGGGCCCTTTCCGCGTGCGGATCGAGTCGGCCGACGGCAGGCGGCGTCTGGCCGACGTTGCGATCGGCGCATCCGCCGAGTGGACGATACAACGGACGGAGTTCGAGGTGAGCGAGCGCATGCCGCTTTGCACGAGGATCGTCTCGACGGGTCACCAGGCCGACGTCGACTACGTCGATCTCAGCCCTGTGGGGCGCGAAGCAGCGTCACCTTGACGAGCTGCCAGGGAAGCTTCGGATGCTGGGGCGCCGCGATGAGCTCGATGCGGCGGGCACGACGCGGAGCCGGAAACAGGAAGATGCGGTCCGAGAAGCTGGCGCCGAACAGCCCCTCGTCGGTCCAGATCAGACGGCTCGGGCGAGGAGACAGCGGCTCGGGGTCGCTCCATGAAGCGCCGCCGCCCGAAGTCCGGGCGGTGAGGCCGCGGGGGAAACTGGCCGTAGCCACTCCCTGGGAGACGATGACGCCGGCGATCACGTCTTCCGTCGCGAGGTCGATCACGGCTCGCTGCCCGGCGGCATCGAAGCGCCACGACTCTGGCTCCAGGCGCGCGAGGTCCTCGGTGTCCAACCGAACGCCTCGCACCAGCACCTCGCCATCGGCGGCCGCGATGCTCGCAGCTCGCGCTCCGATGCGGTCATCGCCGCCCGAGGCGAGCGGTTCCGTTGGGAAAACGAGCAAGCGGTCGGTGGGCCCGACGAGCGATTGGTCGCGGAGATGCTCGTAGTGCTCTAAGAGCTCGCCCTGCCAGCGGCGCACCGCACCGGACAGTCGCGCCGCAGCCACCGGATCGGCGAAGAGGCGCGATAATTCCGGGCGCAGTGCGGGGACGTCCGAGCTATGCGGAGGCCCGGGAGCGCGGACGACGACCTCGGCGACGCTCCACGAATAGAAGGGATCTGTGCCGAGTTGTGTGAGCCGAACGAAGCGTCCGCGCGCGGGGAAAAATCGCACCACGACCCAACCGTCCCTCGCCGGCAGCGGCCGTCCGCGCGCCCACGAGCACGGCCCCCAATAGAGCGGGGCCTCCTTCACCGTCCGCCATGAAGTCCCGTCGGTGGAGATCTCGACGCGCAGGCCTCGTGGCGCATCGAGGGCTAGGCGGGGAAAGAAGCTCACCTCGGCGATCTCTCGCTCCGCGCCCAGGTCGAGGGTGAGCCACATGCCCGGCCGCATCGGCTCGAGCGTCGTCCAGAGCGTGACAACGTCGCGATCCAGCGCCAGGCTCGCATCCGTCGGATTGTGGCTTGCGGTGGCGCCGACGACGCGGATCTCCGAACCACCTGCCGGCGCCGGCGTGATGCCGTGAAAGAGTGTGAAACCCTCGAGCGGCGTCTTCCGGAAAGTCGCCGACGCAAGGTGCAACGTGCTCTCGAACTCGGCGGCGCGGGAATGATCGTGGAAGAGGAAGGCCGCGTTCGGCGCACCGTCGACCCGATCGAGATAGACGTCACTGCGGTCGTCGAACCGCGTGGCGAAGATGATCGACTCGCGCGCGTCGAACGTGAACCGGGCGCCGTCCCAGTACTGATCGGCATAGACGGCGGTCAGGCCGAGGCCCTTGAGCGCTGCGAACATCCGGCTTTCCGACGCTCGCTCCGCGCGGTATTGCGCGACTGCCTTCGGGTCGAGCACGGGGGCCTGCAGCAGATCCGGCGCGGCCTGCAGCGCGAGCAGCGTGGAGCTCAGCACGATGCCAGCGACGCCGAGCTGCGAATAGAACAGGGCAGGGGCGATCGTCAGCACTGTGTAAAGCGGTACCAGATAACGCTGCGTATTGGCCGCCGAGAATGACGAGGCGAGATACGTCGAGAAGAGCATCAGCACGCCGATCAGCAGGAGACGCGCGGCCCGGCGCGCGGCCGCGGGCGCGGAGGCGCGCGCCTGCCATGCGACGAACGCGAGTGCGGCGCCCTGCAGCGGTACGATGAGCCATGACAGGAGGGGGACCGTCGGCACCGTGCCGCGGTCGAAGGCGACGCCGAGGACGATCGGCAGCTGATAGGCGAGGAGGCGAGTCACGCGAGGGCCGCCCAACGGTGTCGCCAGCGGGCCGGTCACGCGGAACGTGTCGAAGTGGAAGAGGATCGTGCCGTACCAGAAGGGGGCGCTGCCGAGCAAAAACGCGCCTCCTGCCCAGACTACCGCGCGGCGCAACAGGGCGGGACGCTCGATCAGCCAGAAAAGAAAGATCGCCGATCCGTAGATGACCGTGATGAAGTGAGTCCAGAACGAAACTCCGAGGGCTAGGCCGGCTCCGAGGAGCGCGCGGCGCTCTTCGCGAGGGCTCTTCGCGTTGACGGCCCGCAGCGCGAGATAGAACGCGAGAGTGCCGAGCGCCAGAGTCTCGGAGTAGGCGCCGCGCGCGACCACCACGGTCCATACGAGGTAGATCGGCGGGAAGCATGCGAACGCGAGCGCCCACAGCCCCGCGGTCCGGCCTGCGGCCTCGCGGGCGAAGAGGTAGGCCGATCCCGCGAACAGCATCGAGAACAGCACCGGAGAGAGGTTGAGCGCGAATCGAGTCGGCCCGAACACCAGCATGAGCGGCGCCGCCACGAGTGACTCGATCGTTCCCATGTAGTGGTAGCCCCATTGGAAGATCGGCAGCTCGCCGCGCAGGATGTGCATGGCCATGAGGCCGAAGATCGCCTGGTCGGAATCGAGGGCCGGGGCGGCGAGATAGAGAAGGCGTAAGCCGAGCCCGGCGGCGAGCAGCGCCAGAACCGGAATCATGCCGGCGCCGCCTCGATCAGCCACCCGGCGCCTTCGCCCTGCGGGCACGGAGAGGTGAACACGGGATCGAGCAGGCGAGCGAGCAGCGCGGCGATCGGCCGGCGCGCCCGGGGAAAGAGCGTCCAGCGGCCGAGCCAGCGCTTCCACAACATGGCCGGTGCCGCCAGCGGATAGCCGAGATCGTTCACGAACATCACCCGCCGGGGCAGGTAACTGTCGTGGCGCACGAGCCGCAAGCCCGCTCGCTCGAGCAACGCGCGCCATTCCTCCACGCCGTGACAGTGGAGGTTTCTCTGCAGCCGCACGTTGACGAACTCCTCGTAGCGGCGCGAAAGCGTCGTTAAGCCGGCGCCGCGCAGGAGCGTGGCGTGGAACAAGAGCTTCCCATAGAGCGGGCTCGGCACCGAGAACCAGAAGCGGGCGTCCGCGCGCATCACGCGGCGGATCTCGCCCAGCGTCGCCGGCAAGTCGGCTAGGTGCTCGAGGACGGAATTGCTGATCACCGAGGCAAAGGATCCCGCAGCGAAGGGCAGGCGGGCCGCGTCGGCTGCGACCAGACCTCGATAGGCTCGCCGCGGTCGAGCGATCGCGAGCTCCGCGGGATTTCGATCCATGCCAACGGAGAGCGCGCGGGAGAACGTGCGCTCGGCGAAGAGTCCGTCTCCACAACCGACGTCGAGCACGGGCTCGATGAGAGGGAGCGAAGCGAGCCACCGCGCCTCGATCGCGCGCTCGAGCGCGAGGGAGATCGGAGCCGCCCGCAGGTACCGCTCGAGATGGTTCATGGCCGCTCGAGCGTGTCTTGGTCGCGCCCGCGCAGCGTCGCGCCTTCGGTCGCCGCGCGCTTCAAACGGACCTCGGTCGGCTTCGCGCAGCCAACCTCACCACGGCTTTTGTGTACTGGCCGAGCGTGCGAAAAAACTTCGTCTTGCTCTCGCCGTGGCTTCGCGCGGGATAGTAGACGGGGACCTCGAGCACCGTCGAGCCGCGGGCCAGCGACTCGACGAGCAGCCGGATGAAGTAGTCGCCATAGCCCTCGAAGATGTCGTCCAGGTCGAGCTCTAGAATCGTCGCCCGGCGCGCGGCGAAGAAGCCGCTCAGGTGATCCTGCAGCTTCGTGCCGAGGAGCATCCTGCAGAAGAAGTTGAAGAGGAACGAGAGGCGGTAGCGGCCATACTCTTCCATGCCGCCGCCGACGGTGAAGCGGGAGCCGGTGACCAAATCGTAGAAGCGCAAGAAGTCCACCATCTGCGGGATCATCTCGGGCTGGTGATTGAAGTCGGTGTCCATCACGACGACCACCTCGCCCGTTGCCTCCTCGATGCCGCGGCGCACCGCCGTGGCGAGGCCACGGCTGGTCTTGCGCACGATGACGCGCACGTCGGCCCCGCTCGCCGCAGCGACCTCCGCCGTGCCGTCGGCGCTGTCGTCGTCGACGACGACGATCTCGAGCTCGCTCACCGGATGCGCGGCCTCGCGCACGGCCTCGATCAGCCGCGCGATGTTGCCGCTCTCGTTGTAGGTGGGAAGCACCACGGACAGGCGCGGCCGCCAATCGAAGGCAGGAGTCGCCCTAGGCGAGAAGGTCGGCGATCTCATCGCAGACGAAGCGGACGTCGCGTCGCTCGAGCCGCGGAGCGGATGGCAGATTGAGGCCGCGTGCGGCGAGATCCGCGGCGACCGGGTACGCGCCGCGGCTGCGATAGGGAGGCAGCTCGGGAATCGGCACGAAAAACGGTCGCGAGTCGATGCCGCGGGCTCGCAAGCGCCCGGCAAAAGCATCGCGATCGAGCGGCGCGCTTCGGGCGAGCAACGCGCTGAACATCCAGTGGACGTTCTCGCAACCCGGCACGTCGGGTGCGAGCTCCAGCGGCAGGCCGCGCAGGCCGTCGCGATACCAGG
>JBEVNX010000085.1:0-26092 GCA_040507895.1 Binatia bacterium
GGCGATCTCCTCGAGCGGCACGCCTTCCTCGCGCAGCTCGAGAATCCGCTGACAGACGAACCGCGACTGGAAGCTCTCGTTCTCCGCCTGAACGAGCACGGGCGTGACGCCCGTGCTCTCGCGCGTGCGCAGCACCTTGGTGTAGCGCTCGACAGCCCGTTCGATCACCGCGTTGGCAAGGTCGAGGATCGGCTGTGTGGAGCGATAGTTCTCCTCCAGGGCTATGACTCGCGCGCCCGGAAACCGCCGCTCGAACTCCATGATATTGCGGAAATCCGCGCCACGAAACGAGTAGATCGACTGGGCGTCGTCTCCGACCGCCATCACGTTCTTGTGGCTCACCGCCAGCCGCTCGACGATCTCCGCCTGCAGCCGATTCGTGTCCTGGTACTCATCGACCATCACGTAGCGCAGCTCTTGCGACAAGCGCTCCGCCACCGCGGGGCAGGTCTCGAGCAGGTCGCGGAGCTTGAGCAGCAGGTCGTCGTAATCGAAGAGATTCTTCTCCGCCTTGTAACTTTCATAGCGGAGGCGAAGCTTCTCGAGGTCCTCGAGATGCTCGGCGAGGTGCAAATAGTCGGACTCGACGATCACCCCGAGCGGCGTGGCCTTGTTGACCGAAGCGCTGAACATGTCGGCGATGGTCTGCTTCTTGGGAAAGCGGCGGTCCTTGCGATCGAGCCCCATCCCGGTCCGCACGAGCTGCACGACGTCCTCCGCGTCGCCGCGGTCGAGGATCGTGAAGCTCCGCTCGCGCCCGATCTCGCGGGCGAAGCGGCGAAGCACGAGGTTGGCGAAGGAGTGAAACGTGCCGCCGCAAACCCGTCCACAGGCGTCACCGACCAGCGCCGCCGCGCGGTCGAGCATCACCTCCGCCGCTCGTCGGGTGAAGGTGAGGAGCAAGATGGACGACGGCGCGATCCCGAGCTCCACCAGGCGGGCCACGCGGTAGACGAGGGTGCGCGTCTTGCCGCTCCCGGCCCCCGCGACCACCAGCACCGGACCGTCCTGATGCGACACGGCCGCGTATTGTGCCGCGTTGAGCTCGGACGCGTAGTCAATGGCGAAGCGCGCCGATCGCGGCTCGCTGCCCCGCGATCGCAGGACGTAGGTTTCGGTCGGCATGCCGAGCGTGCCTAGTGAAGCTCGTGCAGCGGCGTCACGTCCGCGTCCTGCACGCGGACGATGTCGCGGAATTCCCCGAGATCGGCGAGCAGAGCGCGCAGGTCCCCGCGTTGCTGACCGCGCTCGAGCAGCGCGATCGTGCGTAGCGTACGGTCCGCCCAGCGCCGCAGCAGTCGGATGTCCGAAAGGCCGGCCCGGACGCCCGGGGTCGCCGCGGTGCGTAGACGCCTGCGTAGATTCCGCTCCTTCTCTTGCAGGCTGGCGAGCAGCGCGAGCACCGTGGCCTTCACGCCGTCGAGCAATCCCGCGAGCTCGCTCGGCGGCAGGGCGCGCATGTCCGATGAAACGCTGCGAGCGCGCGGGCGCTTCACGGGGCGCGGGGTCCTGCGGTGAGCTCTCATGGCCATCGTGATTCTCCCTCGAACTCGGAGAAATCACAATTCCCGCTCTACGAGGTCGCGGGCAGCGGTGCGAGGGCCCGTAGTCGCCCTCCGTCCCCGCCCGCAGCGCGCGTCGGCGGGCGAATTGCTCCACACGCCTCTTCCAGTTAGTCCTCGGGAGCCCGCTTGGGAGGACTTTCCATGCCGACGCTGAACCCGGAGATCATCCGCGAATACGACATTCGCGGCGTTGCCGATCGCGACTTTTCGGACGAGGCTTGCTACCTGCTCGGCCGCGCGATCGGCACCTTCGAACGCCGGGCCGGCAAGCAACGGATCACACTCGGCCGCGATTGCCGGCTGCACTCCGAGCGTATTCGCGACGGCGTGCTCCGCGGGCTCGTGGAGTGTGGCCTCGACGTCACCGACGTCGGCATGTGCGCCACCCCGCTGCTCTATTTCTCGGTGAATCACTGGGACATGGACGGCGGCGTGATGGTCACAGCGAGCCACAATCCCCCGCAGGACAACGGGCTCAAGATTTGTGTCGGTAAGAGCACGATCTCCGGACCCGACCTGCGTAGGCTGGGCGAGATCGTCGAGGCGCGGGATTTCGTGGCGTCGTCCGCCGGCCGTGTGAGTCAGCGGCCTGTGACGTCCGAGTACGTCGAATACGTGAGCGGGCAGATCCGCGCTCCGAAGAAGCTCCGCGTGGCGATTGACGCCGGAAACGGCCCGGGCGGCGTCCCGTCCGTACTGATCTTCCGCCGTCTCGGTCACGAAGTGATCGAGCTCTATACCGAGCCCGACGGGCGGTTTCCCAACCACCACCCGGACCCGACGGTGTTGGACAACCTGCAGGAGCTGATCGCGGCCGTTCGGCAGCACCACTGCGACGTGGGCATCGCCTACGATGGTGACGCCGATCGCATCGGCGTTGTGGACGAAGAGGGCCGGCCGGTCTGGGGCGATCAGCTCATGATCCTCTTCTCGCGCTCGATCCTCGCCAAGCAGAAGGGGGGCACCTTCATCGCCGAGGTCAAGTGCTCTCGCACCCTCTACGACGACATCCCGAAGCACGGCGGGCGCATCATCATGTGGAAGACCGGTCACTCGCTGATCAAGCAGAAGATGAAGGAAGAGCACGCTCTCCTCGCCGGCGAAATGAGCGGACACATGTTCTTCGCCGACCGCTACTACGGCTACGACGACGCGATCTACGCCTCGGCGCGTCTCGCCGAGATCCTCTCCGAGAGCGGCCGGCGCGTCGGCGAGCTGCTTTCCGACGTGCCGAAGATGTCCTCGACGCCAGAGATCCGCGTAGCGGCACCCGAGGCGCGGAAATTCCAGATCGTGGAGGAGCTGAAGCAGCGTTTCGCGCAGAAGTACGAGGTCATCGACATCGACGGGGCGCGCATCAATTTCCCCGGCGGCTGGGGCCTGGTACGAGCCTCCAACACACAGGCCGTGCTGGTGCTGCGCTTCGAGGCGGTTGACGAGCCCACGCTGCGCGCCATCCGCGCCGAGGTGGAGAGCGAGCTCGACCAGCTCACCAGCCTCTGACCGCTAGATCGCCGCGACGCTGACCGGGATGCCGTTCAAAACCGCGTTGCCGGAAAGCGCATCGACGACCTCGGGATCGGCGAGGAAGTTCGAGGGCGCTCCCGGACGGGAGGCGGCCACGCGCTGGCCGACACCCTCGAGGCCGTGGCCCCAACCGTGCGGCAGGCTGACCACCCCAGGCATGACCTCGTCGCTCACCGTCACGGGCACCTCGACGGCGCCGACTCGACTCGCAATGCGCACGCGAGCGCCCTCGACGACGCCCAGTCGTTCCGCGTCCTGCGGATGGACGAGCAGCGTGCAGCGCTCCGGGCCCTTCACGAGAGACGGCGCGTTGTGCATCCACGAATTGTTCGAGCGCAGCTGGCGCCGACCGATCAACAGAAGACCGTCGGCGGGGCGCTCGAGTGATCGGCGCAAGCGCTCGACGTCGGAGCCGAGGAGCTCGTGCAGCAGCTCGATCTGGCCGCTCGGCGTGGCGAGAGCTGCCGGAAGCCGCGGCTCGAGCGGCCCGAGATCGATTCCATGCGGCGCATCGCGCAGGCTCTTTAGCGACAGGCCGTCCCGGCGCTCGTCGAAGCCGTCGCCGTAGGTGCCCGTGCGAAGCAAGAGATCGAGCGCTCGGCCCGGGCCCGGCGTATCACCGAGGAGCGCGAGCGCGGCCTCTCGCGCCACCCCGCCCGCGGGTGTGCCCGCGCGTCCCACGGCCTGCTCCACCATCTTGCCGAGCAGCGCGTCGTCGAGCGCCTGGATGCTGGCGCCCGGCATGCCCATGAGCGGCGCGGCGAGCGCCAGGAGAATCTCCCAGTCGTGTTTCGCGCCCGCTTCCGCCTGCACGGTTACGGGGGAATATTTCGCGACGTTGCGGATCGCCATGTTGTAGAGCAGCAGGTCGTAGTTCTCGTGCTCGAGGGGCGAGGTCGTCGGCAGGATGAGGTTCGCGTGACGCGTCGTCTCGTTGACGTAGATGTCGATCGAGACCATGTACTCGAGCCCGTCGAGAGCGCGGGCCAGGCGCGCACCATCGGGCGTGGACAGCACCGGGTTCCCCGCCAGTGTGACGAGGCCGCGGATCTGGCCTTCGCCCGGCGTGTCGATCTCCTCGGCGAGCGCCACCGCGGGCAGCTCGCCACCGAATTCGGGCAATCCTCGCACGCGGCTCTTCCAGCGACCGTAGGGCAAGCGACGACCCTTGCGCGAGGTCTCGCCGTACTTGAAGGACGCCGCCGGTGCGGTGAACATCGCTCCGCCGGGGCGGTCCAGATTGCCGGTCAGCACGTTCAAGACGTCGACGAGCCAGCTCGCCAGCGTGCCGAACTCCTGAGTGCACGTGCCGATGCGCCCGTAGCAAGCGGCCGACGGCGCCGCCGCGAGCTCGCGTGCGACGCGGCGGATCGTCGCGGCGTCGATGCCGACGCGCGAAGCCACTGTCTCGGGAGCGAAGCCGCCGGCGAGCGAGCGCACCTCCTCGACACCCTGAACCATCGTCTCGAGACGACCGAGGCGTACCAGATCCTCCCGGAAGAGCACGTCGACGAGAGCGAGGAGGAAGAGCGCGTCGGTACCCGGACGGATCGGTAAGTGCTCGTCGGCGACATGCGCCGTCTCGGTACGACGCGGGTCGACGACCACGAGCTTGCCTCCGCGCGCACGGAGCGCGCGCAATCGCTTCGGCATGCCCGGAGCGGTCATCAAGCTTCCGTTCGACACCAACGGGTTCGCGCCGATGACCAAGAGGTACGAGGTCCGGTCCACGTCGGGCACCGGGACCATCATCTGCTCTCCGAAAAGCAAGCAGGACGTGATCATCTTCGGCAGTTGGTCGACCGAGGTTGCCGAGAACCGCTGGTGTGAGCCGAGGGCGCGAATCAACACCCGCCCGTAGAGCATGCTGCCGAGGCTGTGAGCGCTCGGATTCCCGAGATAGATCCCCAAGGATTCGGAACCGTATCGCGAGCGCACGCCCACGAGATTCTCGGTCGCCTCGGCGATGGCTTCCTCCCAGCCGATCTCTTGCCAGCCGTCGCGCGTCCGCCGCACCGGCCGGCGGAGTCGATCGGGGTCGGCCTGTAGATCCTTCAGCGCGTACGCTTTGGGACAGATGAAGCCGCGGCTGAATGGATCTTCCTCGTCCCCGCGCACGGACAGGACTTCCCTGCCTTTTGTCTCCACCACGATGCCGCAAGTCGCCTCGCAGAGCGGGCAGGCCAGGTAGGATCGCTGAGTCATCATGGTCGCCCAGGTATCACCCGGAAATTTCGCTTGCGCAACCCCGCTGCTTGCTCTTAACTCGGTGTTCCACCCCCGTGCGGCGTCGCGCGGTCGATGCTCGCAACGGTCCAGTCGAGCGCGCTACTGGGGATCGAGGCCACGCTCGTCGAGGTCGAGGTCGACCTCGGCCGCGGGCTGCCGCAACTGTCGATCGTCGGCCTGCCGGAGGCGGCGGTGCGGGAGAGCCGCGAGCGCGTCCGCTCGGCGATCCGCAATTCGGGATACGCCTTCCCGGCCGAGCGCACGACCATCAACCTAGCTCCCGCCGACCTCAAGAAGGAGGGCTCGGCGTACGATCTGCCGATCGCCCTCGGCCTGCTGGCCGCTTCGGGAACGCTGCCGCACGAGCGCCTCGCGGGTCAGGTGATCGTCGGGGAACTGTCACTCGACGGCCGCGTCAAGCCGGTCCGCGGCGCGCTGGCGATCGCGGATGCCACGGCCGCCCACGGCATCCCGCGCCTCCTGGTCCCCGCCGCGAACGCACGCGAGGCGGCGCTCGTCTCGGGCGTGGAGGTGTACGGACTGTCGTCGCTCGGCGAAGCCGTCGAGTTCCTCCTTGAGCGGCGTACTCTGGCACGCTGCAAAGCGGATCCTCCGCAGTCGTCCGGCGGTACTTCGAGCGCCGCCGGAGACCTCGCGGAAGTGCGCGGACAGCAGCACGCCAAGCGGGCGCTGGAGATCGCCGCGGCGGGCGGCCACAACCTCTTGCTGGTCGGACCGCCGGGGGCCGGCAAGACGATGCTCGCGCTCCGCATCGCCGGGATCCTTCCCGATCCCACGCTCGCCGAGGCGATCGAGATGACCAAGATTCACAGCGTAGCCGGGCTGCTCGGCGACGCGCCAATGCTGACCACGCGTCCCTTCCGCGCACCGCATCACACGATCTCGGCGGCGGGGCTCGTCGGCGGGGGCGCCGCACCGCGGCCTGGAGAGGTATCGCTCGCGCACCATGGTGTGCTCTTTCTCGACGAGCTGCCCGAGTTCCCCCGCCACGTCCTCGAAGCTCTTCGCCAACCCATGGAGGAGCGCCGCGTTACGGTATCTCGTGCACTCCGTACGCTTTCTTTCCCGGCGAACTTCATGCTGATCGCCGCAACCAATCCGTGCCCCTGCGGCTTCTTCGGCGATCCACGCCGCGCCTGTCGCTGCTCGATGGCGGAGGTGCGGCGCTACCGTCGACGCATCTCGGGACCGCTCCTCGACCGCCTCGACCTGCACGTCGAGGCTCCCGCCCTCGACTCGGCGGAGCTCCGCGGCGCGGCCAGCGGAGAATCGTCCATGGAGGTGTGCCACCGGGTGACCTTTGCGCGCGCGCGGCAGCTCGCGCGTTTCACGGGACGCGGAATCTTCTGCAACGCCCGTATGAGCCCGCGGGAGCTGCGCCGTTACTGCACCCTCGACGGCGACGGCGAGCGCATACTCGATGCCGCCATCGAGGGGCTGAACCTCTCCGCCCGATCCCACGGTCGAGTCTTGCGCGTCGCCCGCACCATCGCGGATCTCGCAGGTGAGCACCAGATCCGCGCCCGCCACGTGGCCGAGGCGGTCCAGTATCGCGCTCTCGACACGCCGCCGTGACGAGAAGAGGAACGGCTTCCAGAGCTACGAGCTGAAACCGTTGGGGCGGAGCCGGCAGCGTTGCCGCTCTGGCTCCGAACAGCCGGCGGCTGTTCGGAGGTGAACAGGCCGCTCGGTAGAGCGGGTTTTGCGAGGTGGCTTGGCGAAGAGTCCAGACCAAGGCGACGCTCGTCGGCTCCGCCTCCGCGGGGGTCTAAAGGTGGCCTAGCGATAGATCTCCATCAGCTCGATGACGCCGAGCTTCTTCATCATCCCGAAGAGGTACCCCTTGATCTCCTGCGCGCTCGGCATCTCGAGCACCTTGCGGGCCATGTCCCGTGTGGTCGAGTATTCGACGGAACGCACCAGACGCTTGATGGACGGGATGTAGAACGACCCCATGCTCAGTTGCTCGATACCGAGGCCGATGAGGATCAGTGCGCACACGGGGTCGGCCGCCATCTCGCCGCAGATGCCGAGCGGCCGCCCCGCCTTCTTCGCCGCGCGGACCGTGGCGGCGATGGCCCGCAGCACCGCGGGATGGAGCGGCTCGTAGAGCGGCGCGACCTTGCGATTGTTGCGGTCGACGGCCAGCAAGTACTGGATGAGGTCGTTGGTCCCGAGGCTCAAGAAGTCCACCTCGCGGGCGAGCTCCTCGGCCTGGAGAACCGCCGACGGCACCTCGACCATGATTCCCACTGGCATCGCCTCGTCGAAGGCGATGCCTTCCTGGCGTAGCTCGCGGCGCGTCTCCTCGAGGAGCTCCTTGCTGCGCCAAACCTCCTCGACGCTGGAGATCATCGGGAGCAGCAGCCGAACGCTGCCGTGTACGCTAGCTCGGAGGATCGCGCGGAGCTGCAGCTTGAACAGATCGGGAACCTCGAGAGAGATGCGGATCGAGCGCCACCCAAGGAAGGGGTTCTCCTCCTTCCCGAGACGGAGATAGCTCGGGTACTTGTCGGCGCCGAGATCAAGAGTGCGCAGCGTGACGCGCTTCGGGCCGAGCGCATCGATGACGCGGCGATAGAGTCGGAGCTGCTCCTCCTCGTCGGGGAAGTCTCGATAGGTGAGAAATGGGAACTCGGTGCGATAGAGACCGACCCCTTCGGCGCCGTGGCGATGCGCGAAGGCTAGGTCTCCCATCAGACCGATGTTCGCCTCGAGGGTGATGCGCCGACCGTCGACGGTCTCCGCCGGCAAGTCGTGTAGTGCCTCGAGCTCGCGGTTGAACGCGCGGTACTCGCGATCCAGTCGCTCGTATTCCGCCAGCACGTCGCGCGACGGGCTCACGTATACGGCTCCGGCGTTGCCGTCGACGACCAGCGAGTCGCCCTCTTGGACCGTCTCGAGCAGCGAATCGACACCGACGACCGTGGGGATCTCGAAGGATTTCGCGAGAATGGTTGCGTGCGAAGTGGCTCCCCCGGTCGCTAGCGCGATCGCGTTCAGCCGCTGCGGCTCGATCGCCGCGAGGTCCGACAGCGTCAGCTCCTCGGCGACCAGCATGCATCCTTCCGGCATCTCCCGCATCTCGTCCACCACGCCGAGGAGGTTCCGCAAGAGCCGGTGCCCGATGTCGCGCACGTCGGTCGCTCGCTCGCGCAGATAGCGATCCGTCATGCGACCGAAGGCTCCGACGTACTCGTCGATGGTGAACTGCAGTGCGGTTTCCGCGGCGAATCCGTCGTCGATGAAGCCACGGATCTTGTCGAGGAAGCTCTTGTCCTCGAGCATCATGCGGTGAGTGTCGAAGAGGCTGCCGTCGACCTCGGGGACCCGGTCGCTCATGCGCGATTTGAGGTCGTCGATCTGGGTCACCGAGCCGTCGAGAGCCTTACGGAACCGCTGCCACTCCGCGGCTGGGTCCTCGCTGCGGAGCTCGCCGACTTGGTCGAAGCTCACCAGTGGACGCAGCACGTGGGCGGCGCCGATGCCGAATCCCGGCGCGGCCGCCACGCCGACGAGCCGCGCCGTCCGCGAACGCTCCTCGGCGCTTTGCGAATCGAGGTCCTGCTGCTTCTCGTAAGCACGCAGCTGATGGATCGCGGCGATCATGCGCTGACGATACTCGTTGCGCTCCTTCTCCTTGCTCTGCAGGGACTCGGAGAGCCGCAGCTGCCCGATGATGCCCGCGACCTGGGCGGCGATAGCCTTCATGAGCCGCAGCTCGTCTCCGCCGAAGCGTCGCCGGCGCAGCGTCTGCACCACCAGCACCCCGAGCGGTTTCTTGCGCTCGACGACCGGGACCCCAAGGAAGGAGTGGTAGCGCTCCTCCCCGGTCTCGGGAAAATACTTGTAGCGAGGGTGAGCGAGCGCGTCGACGACCATTACGGGCTCGAGGCGCTCGAGCACCAATCCCGTCAGGCCCTCGTCGAGCGCCATGCGCACCTTGCCGATCGAGCCCTTGTGGAGGCCTTCCGTCGCCCAGAGCGTGAGCCGCCGTGCGCGCGGCTCATAGATGTAGAGCGAGCACACCTCCGTACTGGTGCGCTCGGCGACGACGCGCACGATGCTCTCGAGCGACTCCTGGAGATCGTGAGAGCTCGACAGGATCGCACCGATGTCTTCGAGCACGGAGAGTCCGTGAGACGCCCGCCGCGCGCGCAGCGACGCCGCGTGATTGCGCCGCGCAGTCCTGAGCTGTGGCTTTCGCTTGGGTCGGCTCATTGAAGAACGCCGGATGATACCTCAGTGCCGTCGTCGGCGAGAAGAGCCGGGGCCGCAAAGACCGAGGTGCATTCGTCCTGATCGCACAGCGCCCGCACGCCGCCCCGGTCCAGCAATCGGGCGTCGCTCGTCGACCGAATCACCGGGTCGACCACCAGGTTCCCGACTCGAAAGCGCTCGAGAACCGAGGCGACCGACGCCACGAGCGCCCGAGAACAGAGCATCCCGGTCTTCACGGCGTCGGCGCCGAGGTCGCCGAGCACGGCCTCGATCTGCGCGCGGACGACCCGAGGCGCGACGGCGCTCACCGCGTGCACGCCTCGAGAATCCTGGACGGTGATCGCGGCCACCGCGGAGGTCGCGAGACGCCGAGCGCCGCGAAAGTCGTCACAGCGGTGTGAACCCCGGCACCCCCGCTGCTGTCCGAGCCGGCGATCGAGAGCGCGCGGGGGGGCCTGCCCCTCCTCGCGCTCATCGCTTGCGGTAGAGGACGTGAACGGGCATCAGCGCGGGACGCCGCGCCGTGCGCGGCATCCGCCAGCGCCGAGCGTGCGGCCTCGGGCCCGAGGTTGAAGGTGGCCGGGTCGATGTCGACGAAGACCAGCCGCGCTCCCGTTCGCACGTCGACCCGACTGTCGCGAAGAACGTGAACGGAGTGGTGACCACCGCATCACCCGGTCCGACGTCGAACGCCGTCAGCGCCAGGAGCAGCTCGTCGCTACCCGGCGCCACGCCGAGGGCGTGGCGGGCACCCGTGTACGTGCTCATCTCGCTCTCGAAGCGATCCACGGTCGAACCGAGCACGAACTGCTGGTCCGCGAACACGCGCTCGACCGCCCGCTCGGTCTCGCCACGAATCGCCTGGTACTGCGCCTTGAGATCGAGCAACGGGACCCTCATCCCGCCGCCTCGGCCACGGTATGAAACAGCAGCGCGGCGTAGCTGACCGAGTGCTCGAAATCGCCGGTGACCTCGAGCGACGTGCGGTACGCGGCGAGATCCGCGGAAAAGCGCCCGCGGGCGAAGCTCAGGAAGGCCTGGATCGGTCCTCTCCCGCAGACGGTGATGCCGGTCGAGCGGAGGTAGTCGGCGAACGCCGCTCGATCGCCGTGCCGGATGGCTTCGATCGCCCCGAAGTCTAGCCGGCGGAGCTCGGCGGACACGAACTCCGGGTCGTGCGGCGGGAATGGCAGGTAGTCGAAGCTCGCGCCGTAGTGCGTGAAGTCGGTGCTGACCACGTAGAGCGTCTCCTCGTCGTCGAGTTCGGCGAGGCCACGGCCGAGGGCGATCAACTCATCGGAGGCCTCGTGCGACCCAACGAGCACGGGGACGATCGACAGCGCGGGATCGACGACCTGCAGGAACGGGAGCTCGATCTCAAGTGCATGCTCTCGAGCATAGGGCCGGGCGTCCGCTGCGAACAGCGACGCTTCGACCAACTTACGCGCGCCCTCGCGGTCGACGCGTATGATGCCGAGCGGCGTCTCGAATCCGGCGCCGGGAAACACCGCGGCGCCCGCGAAGGAGCGATAATGGCTCGGCGCCAGGACCACCGCGCGCCGCCATCGACCGCGCCCGAGTTTCGAGAACGCGGCCCCCGCAACGGGGCCGGAGTATCGATAGCCTGCGTGCGGCACGAGAATCGCCCGCAAGGTGGCGTCGCAAGTACGCTCCTCGCCGAGACAGCGCTCGACTTCGAAGCGAAGATCCTCGGCATCAGCGGGATACCAGCTGCCCGCCAGGTTCGAGGGATGGATCTCCGGACCGCTCATCCGGCTCACGCCGCCATCGCTTGCAGGATCTCCGACATCCTCGCGCCCGCCTTGCCATGCACCACCACGGTCGCCAAGCGGTCGCAGGGAGTGGTCTCGAGATTGACGACGACAAGCTTGGCGCCGTGCTCCACCGCGCGCACCGGTAGATAGGCGGCGGGATGAACGACCAGCGAGGATCCGATGACCAGAAATACGTCGGCGTGCTCCGCGTGCTCGAAGGCAAGCGCCGTTTCGCGCTCGGGCATCGCTTGGCCGAAGGAGACCGTGGCGGGCTTGAGGATGCCGCCGCAGGACAAGCACGTGGGCGCCGTCTCGCCCGCCCGCACGCGGGCCTGGACCTGCTCGCGCGGCAGCCGATCGCTACACGAGAGACACACGACGTGTAGCGCGGTCCCGTGGATTTCGATCACGAGGTCGGGCGAGCTGCCCGCTCGCTGATGGAGCCCATCGATGTTCTGCGTAATCACCGCGCGCAGGTGGCCGCGTCGCTCGAGATCCGCAACCGCACGGTGAGCGGCGTTGGGCTCGGCCCCGGCCAACACGGGATGGATGTCGAGGCTCATCTTCCAGTAGCGTTCGCGGTGGGCGCGATTGGCAACGAAGTTTTGGTACGTGAACTCCTGGGGATCGTACTTCGTCCAGATCCCGCCGGGACTGCGGAAATCGGGAATGCCCGATTCCGTGCTGATGCCCGCCCCGGTGAGAACCACGAGATCGGTCGAGCTCGACAGCAGCTCGGCCGCGCGCTGAACGGGCGACGACGTCACCGCAAGATAGTTTCACCGCGTGGCGCCGCGGTCAATCACGGGTCGCGACGGTGCGAAGCCAGAGCCGCTACGAGAGAAACTGCCACTTCGCCATCGTCCAGACGTCGCTCCAGCTCTCACCGAGCTTGCGAACGACCGACGGCTCGAACCCCGAGTGCATGAAGCAGTTCTGGCAGCGCTCGTCCTCGCGCTTCTCCCAGTAGTCCCAGTCTACGCTTCCCCAGAACTCGTTCCACGTGGGATAGTACTTGTCGCCGATCAGATAGCAGGGGCCCTTCCAACCTAGCGGCGTGCGCGTGACGTTTCCCCAGGGAGTGCAAGGATAGTCTCGACGTCCGGCGGCGAACTCGAGGAAGAGCGGCGTATTGAACACAGGGTACTTCGCCGCGAGCGCGAGGATCTTCGTGAACTTCTCGTGGATCTCCTTGCGGAACATGAAGTGCTCGGTTTCGAGCTTCTCGTAGTGGTAGCCGGGCGAGATGAACATGCCCCTCACTCCGAGCGATGTGAGGAGCTGCATCATCTCTTCGATCTCCTCGACCGACGTCTCCCGGAACACCGTCGTGTTCGTGCACATCTGGTAG
This sequence comes from Binatia bacterium, assembly GCA_040507895.1. GTDB lineage: Bacteria > Desulfobacterota > Binatia > JACPRU01 > JACPRU01 > JBEVNX01. The sequence continues at coordinate 12,690 of JBEVNX010000085.1, forward strand.
CCGAGGGCGAGGCCCTTCTGGATCATTGCGATCGCCTTGTCGAACACGCCCTCGCGATCACAAACGAAGTCATGGGTCTCGCGCATGCCGTCGAGGTGAACGTTGATCGACAACCGCGGGCTCGGCTTCGCTTTCTCGAAGAACCGGTCGAGCAGAATGCCGTTCGTGCAGAGGTAGATGTGCCTCCTCCGCTCGATGGCCGCCTGCACGAGAGGTACCAGCTCCGGGTAGATTGTCGGTTCGCCCCCGCAGATGGAGAGAACGGGCGCGCCGGAGTCGTCGAGAGCCTGGACGCATTGCTCGAGCGACAGGCGGTTGCGGATGTCCCCGGTGTGGCGCTCCGGCGTGCAACCGAGGCACGCCAGATTGCACGTGTACAGCGGCTCGAGCATCAGCACCACCGGGAAGCGCTTGTTGCCCTCGAAATTATTCTTGATCTGCCACCGCAACATATCGGTGGTCACGTGCATGGGGAAACGCATCGCTCGGGTCCCTGCCCTCCGACCCTGGTTCGTCATTGACCATCTGGTCAGGGGTCGTCTTAGCCGACGAGGCCCGGTTTGGCAACCTACCTGTCAGTGAAGCCCGCGAATCAACTCGCGATGCAGGTGATCAAGCGCCCGCCTGCAGGTCCGCATCGCCGAGCGGAGCGCGAATAACTCGCGCAGCAAGCCCGGCCGCCGGACCAGCGCTCGCACGAGAGCCGGAGCCGAAACGTAGCCCTCCGCCGTCAGCACGGCCGGCAGCTCTGGGGCGAGCGCCGTGCTTGCCGGGTCGAGGATCACGCGCGCCGCGCTGAACTCGATGCCCTTAGCGGAGCAACAATCGGCGATTGCAGCCCCTTCCATCTCGACCGCAACAGCGCGGCTCGCCTCGGCAGCCTGCCTCTTGCTCTCGGGATCGAGCAAGGTCCTCTCGCTGGTGAGTATGCGCCCAACGCGAGCCACGAGACCCGCGGCCAGACTGGCGCGACGATAGCGCTCGCGCCATTCGACGCTCGTCACCCGGTCCCCGCCGCCTCCACCAACGACTGCGTCGGCCACCACCACGTCACCGATTCCGATGCCGCTCGCAAGGGCGCCGGCGCATCCCGTCGAGGCGACGGCCGCCGGCCGCACGACGTCCAGTGCCCAGCGCGTTCCCTGCGCCGCGCGATCCGAACCGATGCCGACGCGCAGCAACCAGTACGGTGCGTTTCCCGCCCGGCCCTTCCAGAGCGTGAAAGGCCCGCTGCGGGAAACCACCCGGCCATCGATCGCAGGCACGATTGTCGCGGCTTCCCAGCCGAGCGCCGCGACGAACAGCACGCTTCGCTCGATAGCGCCTCCCAACGTTACCTCGAGCGGCAGCACCGTGGCTGCAGCCTGTCAATGAAGGATAGCAAGGAAGCTTCTTACCGCGAAGCCGCGTCGCGGTCACTCCCGATTCGAGCCCCACGCTCGCGCCGGAGAGTTGACCCCCCTCCGGGCCGCGCGTACTGTTCGCGGCTGAGATGCAACGACGCGACCGGGCTCCACGCTCTCGGCGTTCGATCCGGAGCGTTCTGATGCGAGTCCTGGTCTTCGCGTTCGCGCTCGTCGCGGCCGTTGCCGGGGTGGTCTGCTTCCTGGTGCTGCGTGAACTGCGCAAGGATCTGCCACCCGTCGATCAATTAGCCGCTTATCGGCCCGCAGTCGCCACCCAGGTCTACGCCTCTGGTGGTGAGCTGGTCGGCGAGTTTTTCCTCGAAAAGCGCTACCTCGTGCAGCTCGACAAGATCCCGGTGATCGTCCGGCAGGCGTTCATCTCAGCCGAAGACTCCAACTTCTACCACCACCGCGGCGTAGACGTCGGCAGCATCGCTCGAGCCTTGCTCAACAACCTCTTCGCTGGGGAGGTCGTTCAGGGAGGCAGCACGATCACGCAGCAGGTGGTCAAGTCGCTGCTCCTCACTCCCGAGCGGAGCTACGAGCGGAAGATCAAGGAGATGCTGCTGTCACTCAGGCTCGAGCAGCAGTTCACCAAAGACGATATCCTCTACCTTTACCTGAACCAGATCTATCTCGGGGCGGGCGCTTACGGTGTCGCAGCCGCTGCGCAGGTCTATTTCAACAAGGACGTGGAGGATCTGACGCTGCCGGAGGCCGCGCTGCTTGCCGGGTTGCCGCAGGCGCCGAGCCGCACCTCTCCGATCCATCACGCGAAGCGCGCACGCGCGCGGGAGCTTTACGTTCTCTCTCGCATGGAGTCGGACGGCTACATCACGCGCGAGCAACACGAGAACGCCGCGCGCATTCCCGTCCACGTGGTGATGGGACAGCGGCGCCAGGCATACGCCAACGCGCCCGAGTTCCTGGAGTATGTGCGCCGCTTGCTCGAAGACCGCTACGGCAATCGTGGCCCCTACGAGCTCGGCCTGAGGATCGAGACCTCCCTCGACCTGCGGATGCAGCAGACGGCCGAGCGAGCCGTCCGGTCCGGCCTGAAGGCCCTCGATCGCCGCCGCGGCTACCGCGGGGCGCTGCGGCGCCTTTCCGAGCGCGACGCGCAGACCTTCCTCGATCAGCAGGAGCGGACCCTCCCCAAAGGCGGCCCCCCGGTAGGCGCAAGCGTGGAGGCGCTGGTGGTTCGCACCTCGGCGGATCACCTCCGCTTGCGCATCGGCGGATCGGAAGCGGTGCTGCCCGCGTCGGACCTTTCCTGGGCACGCGGCTGGACGCCTGCGAGCTTTCGCCCCGGCGACGTCGTGTGGGTGAAGATCGAGCAGCGCGCACCAGCGGGGCAATCGCTCGAAGTGTCTCTCGACCAAGAACCGGACACCGAAGGCGCGTTCTTGGCTCTCGACGCCAACACCGGTTATGTGCGCGCCATGGTCGGCGGCTACGACTATGCGCGAAGCCAGTTCAACCGCGCGGTACAGGCCTATCGACAGCCCGGATCCGCATTCAAGCCGCTCGTCTACGCCGCGGCCTTCGATCACGGCCTTACGCCCGCGTCCGTCATCGTCGACTCCCCGATCAGCTTCGAGGACGGTAGCGCCAAGGTCTGGAAGCCTGAGAACTACGAGCAGGGGTTTCGCGGGCCGACGCGGCTTCGCGAGGCGCTGGTGCATTCGATCAACGTGGTGACCGTAAAGGTGGCGCAGGACATCGGCCTCCGCTACCTGATCTCGTACTTGCCGCGGTTCGGCTTCGATCGGCCCTTCCCGCGCAACCTCTCTATAGCGCTCGGGAGCTCGGAGGTGACGCTCCTCGAGCTGGTGCGGGCCTACAACGCCTTCGCCACCGGCGGGAGGCTCTACGACGCGATCTTCATCACCAAAATCACAGACGCGGCGGGCGCCGTGATCGAAGAGCGCAAGCCTTACTACGAGCAGGCGCTCTCGCCGGAGACCGCGTACATGATCACGAGCATCCTGAAGAGCGTGATCGACCGGGGCACGGGCCGTCGTGCGCGAACTCTGGCCCGGCCGGCCGCCGGCAAGACCGGCACGACGAACGACCAGATGGACGCATGGTTCATAGGGTACACGCCTGAGCTGGTCGCCGGCGCCTGGGTCGGATTCGACGAGAAGAGAACGCTCGGCAAGGAGGAGACCGGCGGCCGCGCGGCGGTACCGATCTGGCTCGAGTTCATGCAGGCCGCCACGGAGTCCATGCCGGTCACCGACTTCGCGATCCCCGAGGGCATCGCGTTCGTTAACATCGACCGCAAATCGGGATTGCGCGCCGCGCCCGGTGACGACGATGTCCTACTCGAGTGCTTCCGGCGAGGCAACGAGCCGCCCCAGATGCTGCAGCGCGCCCAGGGCCCCGCTCCAGACGATTTCTTCCGCGGCGACTTCTGACTTCGGCGAAGGACGGTCCCTACGGACCTCCTGGCCGGCTTTCGCCACACGGGATCAAATTCGCCAGTAGTGCCGAGCGATCTCCAACGGCAGGCGCACGTCCGCGCGCTCACCCGGTGGCAGCGTCACGGCGTCGTTCAGGGTCGCGCCGCTCATTTCCCGGAGTACCACCGCCACCGACCGGGTGAGCGCCTCCAGATCGTACCCACCTTCGAGCACGGCGACGAAGCGGTTCTCACACACGTCCCGTGCCACCTGAAGGAGCAGGCGGGCAAGCCGGGCGAATCCCTCTTCGGTCACGTCCATGCCTGCCAAGGGGTCCCGCCGGTGCGCGTCGAATCCGGCGGAGACGAGCACGAACTGGGGCTGGAATCGACGAGCGACCGGCTCGACGACGTCCACGAACGCCTGCACGTACTGGGCGTCGCCGTAACCCGCGGGAAACGGCAGGTTCAAGGTGAAGCCCTCGCCTTCTCCGGCGCCGACCTCCCGAGCCGCGCCGGTGCCGGGATAGAAGGGATACTGATGCGACGAGACGAACAGCACGCGGGGGTCGCCGTAGAATGCGTGCTGTGTGCCGTTTCCGTGGTGCACGTCCCAGTCGACGACCAGCACCCGCTCGAGCCCGTGCGCCTCGCGTAGGTGCGCCGCGGCGACTGCAACGTTGTTGAACAGACAGAATCCCATCGCGCGGTCCCGCTCGGCGTGGTGTCCCGGAGGGCGCACGAAGGCGAAGCCGTTGTCGATCCCACCCGCCATGACCTCATCGACGAGCGTCAGCACGCCACCGGCGGCCCGACGCGCCGCCGCGAAGGAGCCGGGCGAGGCGGGTGTGTCGGCGTCGAACGCGTACCGGGGGAAGTGCGCCGAGATTTCCACGGCTTCGACGTGCTGCGGAGCATGCACCCGGACGAGCTCCTGCACGGTCGCGTCGCGGGCCTCGAGATGCAATCGACCCGAAGCGGGATTCGCGTCCAACCAGCGGCCGATCGCGCGCAGCCGGTCCGCACGCTCCGGGTGGCCAGAACCGGTATCGTGGGCCAGGAAGCTCTGGTCGGTGACGATTCCCGTGCGCATACCCTTCTCCCGTCGATGTCTCTCGTATAGCCTCGGAATCGTGGGAGATCCATCGAGCTTCGCGCCAGCCGAGTCGTTCGTCGCCGGGGCCCAGGAAGAGCACATCCGACACGAGCGCGCGCGGGCCCGGGAGCTCCGCCGCACCCAATGGTGGAAGCGCAGACGAGCGAGTGGAATCTGCCACTACTGCGGCGGGCGCTTCGCGCCACAAGCGCTCACCATGGACCACGTGGTTCCGCTCGTGCGCGGCGGCCGCTCGACGAGGGGTAACGTCGTGCCGGCGTGCAAGACTTGCAATACCGACAAGAAGCACCGACTCGCCTGGGAGCGTGAGCTGCGCGACGCGTAGCGAAACCCCCATACTGTTTTGTGTTGCTCCGGCGGGCAACCGACGGCTAAAAAGGAATTACCTCGATGGCTGGCGGTGCGCAGGAAGATCGCGAGCGGCGGATCCCTGGCGTCGACGGTCGCCTGCAAGAGGTCGAGACGGGTAGCGAAGCCGCTACGCGATCATTGATCTCCTCAGCGACCGTCGAACGTCGTACGCGGCGTCGCGAGGAGCTCGAGCGAGAGGTGCACCGGCTGCGCCAAGAGCGCCGGCGTTTCGAGCGAGAACAGAATGTGGCTCGCTCGATCTTCGCCGGACAGGACGTCGACCGACATCTGTCGGACCTCGAGCGGCAGCTCCGCGTTGTCATCGCCGATCGGCGGCGCTGGACGAGCGATCTGGCCAAGAACCACCGTGACGCCGAGGAGGATTTGCTGGAGCTGACTCGCTTGAAGAGCGAGACGGATCGCCTCACTGCCGAATTGCTACGCTGTGCGTACATGCTCTCAGCGGGCGAGTCGAACAAGAACCCGCGGCTGCGCCGCATCTGGCACATGCTGCGCTTGTCCGGCACCTGATCGAGCCCCGCGCTCTCGATTCCCCCCGAGTCGAGGCTGTTGACTGGCGGCGGGGGAGCGCCGACACTCGGCCGGTGAGCTACGAGGCGTGGTTCCAGTGCATCAACGGCTGTAAGCAGCGGTTCTCGCTGTTCGAGGTCATCTATCGCTGCTCCCAGTGCGGCGATCTGCTCGACGTGGTGCACGACCTGGAGGCTCTGAAGGACCGCTCCGCTGCGGCGTGGATCAGCCTCTTCGAGGAGCGCATGCGGCGCAACACCTGGCCGTATGGATCGGGGGTTTGGGGCAAGAAGGAATGGGTGATCCCCTTCCTGCGCGACGAGAACATCGTCTCCATGTACGAGGGCGGCAGCAACCTGTTCTGGGCGGAGCGTTATGGGAAGCAGGTGGGCGTCGAGGATCTCTGGGTGAAGCTTTGTGGCAACTCGCACACCGGGTCGTTCAAGGATCTGGGCATGACCGTGCTGGTCTCGGTGGTGAAGCAAATGATCGCCGAGCATCGCCCGATCCATGCGGTCGCTTGCGCCTCGACTGGCGACACCTCGGCGGCACTGGCCGCGTACTGCGCGGCGGCGGGGATCCCGGCGATCGTCTTGCTGCCGCGCAACAAGGTCTCGCCGGCCCAGCTGGTGCAACCTCTCGCCAACGGAGCGCTCGTGCTCTCGCTCGACACCGATTTCGACGGTTGCATGAAGATCGTTCAGGCCATCACCCGCGACAATACCATTTATCTCGCGAACTCGATGAATAGCTTGCGGATCGAAGGTCAGAAGACCGTGGCCATCGAGCTGGTCCAGCAGTTCGACTGGGAAGTGCCCGACTGGGTCGTGATCCCCGGGGGCAATCTCGGCAACGTGAGCGCGCTCGGGCGGGGCTTCTTGATGATGCGCGAGATCGGTCTCGTTCAGAGGCTGCCGCGCATCGCCGTGGCGCAGGCCGAAAACGCCAACCCGCTCTATCGCTCGTATCTCAAGGGCTTCCGCGAGTACGAGCCGGTCGCGGCGAAGAAGACGCTGGCCAGCGCGATCCAGATCGGCGACCCGGTGAGTCTCAAGCGCGCGGTCCGCGTCCTGCAACAGTTCGACGGCGTCGTGGAGCAGGCGAGCGAGCGGGAGCTCGCCGACGAAGCCGCGCGCGCTGACCGGACCGGCATGTTCAACTGCCCACACACCGGTGTAGCGCTCGCCGCGTTCAAAAAGCTGGTCGACCGCGGGGTCATCGCCAAGAGCTCGAGGGTGGTCGTCATATCGACCGCGCACGGCCTCAAGTTCGCCGACCAGAAGGCCGCCTACCACATGGGGCAACTCGCCGAGGTGCAGCCGCACTCCCCGAATTTGCCCGTCGAGCTTCCCGCCGACGCCGAGCGAGTCAAAGACGTGATTCGCGCGTACGCGGATCGGGTGGCCGCCGCCTGACGAACGACCGGTCGCGCGGCTAGTGCGGGGGCGGCGTCGCCGCCTCGGGCATCGTGAACTCGTTCGAGCCCTGGGTGTTTCCTGTACACTCGGCAATGTACTGGTGCCCCGGCAGCAACGGAGCCGGAGGCTTGCCGGCGGGATGCGACTGCAGGAATCCCCGCGGCACCCGGCCATAACGAACCTCCGCGACCGGGGAATCGGGTACGACACTGACCACCCGCCAAATCTCCTCTGGGTACGGCTGTCGATTGGCGTCACTCGGCGCCGTCGCTTCGTACACCGCGCACTCGTTGATCGGCACCGGCTCGTAGTGTTGCTCGAAGCGTCCGAAGCTCTTGAGGAGGAGGAGCCGTACGGGCCGCGCCTGCATGTCGACGTAGAGATAGTCTGGCTTCTGCGCCGAGCATCCGGCGAGAGCGGCGAGAACCGCCGCCCCGACTCCCGCGACAGAGACTGTTCGCATCTCGATTTCGCTCCGTCCCTTGTATACAGAGTGCCCTCGAGCCGATGAAGGATCGATCCGTCGTCAGCGTGGTGGCGGAGCACCCGCGAATCAGATGAGCGGCTAGCTCTTTTTGCGATTGGAGGAACCCGTCATGCCGATGCCCCTCGAAGGGATCCGTGTTCTCGATTGGACGATCTGGCAGCAGGGGCCGGTCTGCTCGGCGATTCTCGGAGACCTGGGCGCAGACGTCATCAAAATCGAGGAGCGTGTCGCCGGCGACCCCGGCCGCGGAATGCTGCGACTGGCCGGCCTCGAGACAGGCGACCGGCCGAACTTTTACTTCACCGCCAACAACCGCAACAAGCGCGGCATGACCCTGGACCTCAAGAAGCCACGAGCGCGCGAGATCGTCTACGACCTGGCAAAGCGCTCCGACGTGTTCGTTCAGAACTTCCGCAATGGAGTTGCCGATCGGCTCGGCATCGGTTACGCCGACCTGAAGAAGCACAATCCGAAGATCATTTACGCCAACGCCAACGGTTACGGACCACTCGGCCCGGACGGCTCCTCCCCCTCGTACGACTACTTGGGGCAAGCCCGATCCGGGATCATGATGGCCGCGGGCGAGCCCGACACGCCGCCTTGCGCGGTGGCCGGAGGGATCGCCGACCAGATGGGAGCGACCATGCTCGCCTTTGCCGTCGTCACCGCGCTCTGCGCTCGCGAGCGGTTCGGCATTGGCCAGGAAGTGCATGCGTCGTTGTTGTCGAGCATGATGTTTCTGCAAGGGCTGAATCTCTCGGCACGCCTCATGCTCGGCAGCCACATGCCGCGCGCGTCGCGCACGATGACGTTCAATCCGTTGTGGAATCACTATCGATGCGCCGATGACCGCTGGATCGCGCTCGGCATGCTGCAAGCCGACCGCTACTGGAAGGACTTCTGCCACGCTCTCGGGGCACACGACCTCGCCGAGGACGCCCGCTTTCAGGACACACCGACGCGTCTGGCGAACGTACGCGAGGCCATCGCGGGCCTCGCTGCCACGTTCGAGAAGAAGCCGCTCGCCGAATGGATCGCGATTCTCAAAGTGGCGGGGGATTTCATCTTCGCGCAGGTTCAGAGCGTGGACGACCTTCCGAACGATCCGCAGGTCAAAGCCAACGACTACGTCGTCGATTTCGATCACCCGGCGTTCGGTACGATCCAGATGGTCGGCATGCCGTTTCGATTGTCGCAAACCCCGGGCAGCATCCGGCGTGCGGCTCCCGAGTTCGGTCAGCACACCGAGGAGATTCTCACGCAGCTGCTCGGGTATTCGTGGGACGACTTGGCCGCGCTGCGGGAGAAGGAAGTGATCTAGTGCCCGCCGCGCGCTCGCTTGCCGGGCTGCGCGTCGTCTGCTTCGAGAGCCGGCGTGCGACGGAGATCGCCGAGCTCGTGCGCCGCTACGGGGGCGAGGCGCTCTCCGCGCCCGCGTTGCGAGAACTGTCTCTCGAGGACGCTGAGGCGGTCATCGAGTTCGCGGAGCGTTTGGGCCAGCGCGAGCTCGACCTGGCGATCTTTCTAACCGGCGTCGGCACGCGGATCCTCGTCGAAGCACTCGTGAAGCGAGGCTGGGCGCGCGAGCGGCTCGCTTCGGCGCTGTCGTCGATGGTCACCGTGGTGCGCGGCCCCAAGCCGCGCGCCGCGCTGGCCGAGTTGGGCGTGCGGCCGACGGTCACCGTCCCGGAGCCGAACACCTGGAGGGAGCTGCTCGCGGCGATCGACGCGCATGGGTTCGTTGCGGGCAAGCGCGTGGCCGTCCAAGAGTACGGCGCCGAGAATCCCGATCTGATGGCCGGCCTCGCCGACCGCGGCGCCCGAGTGCTGCGGGTGCCGATCTACCGCTGGGCGTTGCCGACCGATCTCGAGCCGCTGCGGGAAGCGATCCGTCGGCTCGTCGCCGGCGGCGTCGACGTCGCACTGTTCACCAGCGCCACCCAAGTCGAGCACCTGTTCCAGGTGGCGGGACCCGAAGGCGGCGCGCTGCGCGCGGCGCTTGCCGCCACGGTCGTCGGTTCGATCGGCCCGATCTGCCGCGAGGCGCTCGAGCGCCGCGGCGTACGAGTCGACGTCGAGCCGCAGCATCCCAAGATGGGGCAGCTGGTCCACGCCGTCGCCGAGCACGGCGCCGACCTGCTCCGCACCAAGCGCCGGCTCTCACGTTGACGCCACGGCGCAACGCCGTCTGGACGCCGAGTGAGCTTCTTGCCAGAGTGCTGCCATGGACGAGTTCGCCGCCCCCGCACTGATCATCGCCATGCCGGATCTTCTCGACCCGAACTTTCACCGCACGGTGGTCTTGCTCGTCGAGAAGAACGAGGAGGGGGCCTTCGGGATCGTCGTCAATCGGGCGAGCGACAGCAAGGTGAGCGAGCTCTGCTCGGGCTTGAACGTCGAGTGGGGAGGCGACGAGCGCGCCACCGCGTTGTACGGAGGCCCGGTCGGCCCGCAGCAGGGCTTTCTGCTCCACGGCGAGGTGGCGGACGACATCACGGTGAACTCACGCGAGGTGGCGCCCGGCATCCGCATCGCGTCGGACATGGAGACCTTCCGCTTGCTCTGCCGTCGGCCGCCAGACGATTTCCGCGTCCTCCTCGGCTACGCCGGCTGGGGAGCCGGACAGTTGGAGAACGAGATGCGCGGGGGCGCCTGGCTCGCCGCCGACGTCTCCCCCAACCTCGTGTTCAAGACACCCCTCGACGAGATCTGGGCCAAGACCCTCCGGGCGCTCGGCATCGATCCGTCGATGCTCGTCGCCGGCGGCGGGGTTCATTGACGATTTTGCACCGGGGAGCCACGACGACTTGCCGCCCGCTGCGCCTATTGCGCGGGGGCTGCTTCCTTCCGCGCGGCTATGGAGATCGCTTGTGCCCCAGCGCGCTTGGCGAGATCCATCACGCGCACCGCCTCGCCGAGGATGACCGATTGGTCCCCTTGTAGGATGACGAGCTTCTTCGGGTCGTCGGCGAGAAGGTCGCGCAGGGTCGGTTCGAGCTGCGAGATGTCGACGGGCATCTGGTTGACGTAGATCTTGTTGTCGGCGGTGATCGACACCGTCAAGCCGCGCGCCTCCTGAACCGTCTGCGTGGCCTTCGGCAGATTCACCTTCGCGGCCGACTCGATCATCACCGAGGTGGTGATCATGAAGATGATCAGCAACACCAGGAAGACGTCGGTGAGCGGGGTGATGTTGATTTCGGCCATCAACCCCTCGGAACCTTCTTCCGCGCTGAATTTACTTAGAGCCATGCACGCCTCCGAGGTCCGCCGCTTCGAGAACTTTGCCGAGGCCGACGCGGAGCATGGTATCTAGGTTGGCGATCTTCACCTGCAAGAAGTTGAAGAAGATCACGGCGATGATCGCGACGATCAGGCCGAGCGCCGTGGCGACGAGCGCTTCGGAGATACCGGCGGCGACGACCGCAAAGCCGCCGGTGCCCATGACCGCCATCTGGTGAAACGCCTTGATGATACCGATGACGGTGCCGAAGAGCCCGATGAAGGGCGCCGACGCACCGATCGTACCGAGCAGCCAGACGCCGCGCTTGAGCAAGCGCCCTTCGTCGAGGCGGCGCCGCTCGCCGTACTCGAGGATCTCCTCGATATCGCCCTTACGAATCAAGGGCAGCAGGCCGGCGTAGATGCGCGCCGCCGGCGCCTTGGTCTGGCGCTGCTCGATCAAATCCGAGGCGGCGAGTAGATCTCCTCGCTTCAGGTAGTTGCATACGTCCTCGGTGAAGTTCTGAATGGCCGTCCCGAGCCCGCGAAGGGTCCACATCCGCTCGATGACGATGCTCATCATCACGACCGAGAAAAAGATCAGCGGATAGGTTGCGTACCAGCCCTGATGGATGAGGTCGATCAGATTGATGTTCGCGGCCGCTGCTGCCGCCGCTCCCGCTGCTTGTGTGGCTGCACCCTCCATCGGTCCTCCTGGTCTGGAACGATCGTTTTCTAGCCGCTCAGCTTGCCGCACGCTTGGGTGGCGAGATCCTCGAACTTCTTCTTGGTAGGCACGTCTCGCAAGTCGGGGCGGAACTCGTCAACCTCTTGGACGCTCTTGCACGCCTGAGCGGCCTGGCCGGCCGCGATCAAGTTCCGCGCCGTCGACAGTCGATCCTCGTACCATGTGGGCGTTGCGACCTGTTCCTGCATCGCTAGGCGGGCCCAGTAGTCGGCAGCCTCGGCGAAGGCCTTTCGACGATCGGCCAGCATCGCGGCGTTGCGTAGCACGGTCTTCGACTTTGGAGATTCGCGCGCGAGGTCGCGGTAGAGCGCCGCGGCCTCGTCGAGCCTGCCCTGCTCCACGTAAACCTGAGCCAGGTTCGATTTCACGTCGCCCGGTATCGCCCGCCCCTGTGCCTTCAGGCGGTCGAAGATCGTCGCGGCGAGGTTCGCCCACTGCTGTCCGGCGGCCGGGTCGTTGGGCGCGATGTCGGCGGCGGTACGCAGGAAGTTGTGCGCGATCTTCTCGAGGAGGTCAGCGGTTCCCGGATTGGGCGGGCTCGCCGGCAGGCTCGCGACGCCGCGCGCCGCGTCGTCGTAGCGCCCGAGGCCGCTCGCCGCCGCTAGCCGCAGCGCTCCGGCGAGCAAATGCAGATCGGTCGCCGCCGGGAATCGCTTTTCGAAGTCGCGCAACGTGTCGAGCGACTGCGCGAGCCTCGGCGCCGGTCCCGCGGCCTCGGTCATCGCCTTGGCCAGCGTGGCGCGCGCGCGCAGCTCTGCGGTCGCTCCCGACTTAGAGTTCGCCGCCACCTTCTCGAACCGATCGAACGCTCTCGCAGCGCGCACTCGCAGGCCTTCGGCCCACGCCTTATCGGCGTCCTTCGGCGGATTCGTCAGCAGGTCCGCGAGGCACTGGATCTCGGAGGCGGCCGCACGTACCTCGAACGCGGGAGGACCCTTGACCTGCGCGTAAGCGTCAGCTGCCTCCTCGAGGCGCCGTTCGCCCTGGAGGATCTCGCCCCAGCGGAAGGCCCCCTCGTAGAAGTTCTCGTGCTTCGGGTAGCGCTTGACGTAGTTCTCGATCGCCGACTCGAACATCCCGCGCGTCGCCGGCGTCGGGTCTTGTCGGTACATGCCCTCGGCGGCGCGGAACTGCAGGTACGACGCTTCGGGAGCCAGGGCGGACTGTGGCGCGGCGTTGAGGTAGGCTCGAAACTCGCGCTCGGCGTCGGCATAGCGGTTCAGCCGGAAGTAGCAGATGCCAAGCCGGTGGTGCACCTCGGTAGCGTGCTCGCGGTTTCCCGCTTCGGTGCTTCGCAGCACCGCCTGGTAGGCAGGGATCGCCTCCTTGAACCTCTCCTCGGCCGCGAGGTTCTCGGCCGCCACCCACTCGGCCGACACGGTGCTGCCGAGCAGCTGCCGGGGGTCCTTCATGTGCGCGAGTGCGATGTCGTAGACCCGCCGCGACCACGCCGGCCCGAGCTGCGACAGCTGCTGCGAGAGCGCGATCGCTTCTCGACGCGAGGACTCCGACAGTCCACCGCTCTTCTCTGCGCTCGCCGCCAGCGCCGAGAAGCGCAGCAGTCGGATCTGGTTCAACGTGTCGCTCGACATGCCGGCCGCGCTCGCCTCGGCGAGCAGCCTCTGCGTCTCGCCGGCTGCGTCGCCGCCGCCGGCACTCGACTTGACGTCGGCCAGCGCCAGGCGCGCCGGCCAGTAGAGCGGTGAACCCTTGCCGCGC
>JBEVNX010000102.1:0-11724 GCA_040507895.1 Binatia bacterium
CGAGCAGCCGGCGCGCGGCCGCCAGCGGCAGATCGGCTTGCCCGAGGTGGACGCCGTCGGCGCCGCAGGCGAGCGCGACGTCGATCCGGTCGTTGATCAGCAGGCGGGCGTGGTGGCGTGCCGCGAGGCTCCGACATTCGACGGCAGCGTGGAGAAACGCGGCGGCGCCAGCGCGCTTCCAGCGGAGCTGCAGCAGGCGCGCCCCACCGCGCAGGAGGCCTTCGGCGCGGCATACGACGTCGTGCCGGTCGTCGTCTCCGGCATCGACGATCGCGTACAGGCGCGACGGCAGGGGGCTGGTCATTTCTTCGGGGCGATGCCGAGCGCCGTGATCTTCTTCCGCAGCGTGTTGCGGTTGATGCCGAGGATTTGCGCCGCGCGCAGCTGATTGCCGCTCGTGCGCTCGAGGATGAACTCGAGGAGCGGACGTTCCACCCAGGAGAGCGTCAGGGTGTGGAGCTCCCTAGGTGGCACGTCGCCGTGTTGCTGAAGCAGCTCGCGCAGGCGCCGCTTCACGAGATCGTCGAGGACGCCGTCCGCGGTCGATTCGGGCGGCGCCGCGACTTGGCTCGCGAACGGAAAGTCCACGGCGGTGAGCGTCCGGCCGCCGGCCATCACGCAAGCTCGGATCAGCGCGTTCTCGAGCTCCCGGACGTTGCCGGGCCAGGAATGTTCCACGATCAGCGCCTCGGCGTCCGGAGTGAGGCCGCTGATTTGCACTTTCATCTCGCGGTTGATCTTCTGGATGAAGTAGCGAACGAGCTCGGGAATGTCGCCCCGTCGAGCGCGCAGGGGCGGAACGACGATCGGCACGACGTTCAGCCGGAAGAAGAGATCCTCGCGGAACTTCCCCTTGCGCACCAGGTCGGCGAGATCGCGATTCGTCGCCGACACGATGCGGGCATCGGTACGCGTCGGCTCGCGCGCGCCGAGGCGCACGAACTCGTGTTCCTGCAGCACGCGCAGCAGCTTCGCCTGCAACTCGAGCGGGAGCTCGGAGATCTCGTCGAGAAAGAGCGTTCCCTTGTCCGCCACCTCGAACTTGCCGAGCACGCGTTCGATCGCTCCGGTGAACGCGCCTCGTTCGTGTCCGAAGAGCTCGCTCTCGAGAAGATCGCGGGGAATGGCCGAACAGTTGATCGCCACGAAGGGGCCGCCGCGCCCCGAATGGAAATGGAGCGCGCGCGCGATCAGCTCCTTACCCGTGCCGCTCTCCCCCTGCAGCAGCACCGTCGCGTCGCTGCCGGCGACGCGGCCGATCGTCTTGTAGATCTCCTGCATCGCCGGGGCCTTGCCGACGAGCCCACTCCCCGGGGTGAACTGAGGTCGGATTTCCTCCTTCAGGTTCTCGACCATCAGCGACAGCCGCCGGAGCCCGAGCGCGCGCTCGACGAGCAGTTGAATCTCTTCGATGTCGAATGGTTTGGTCAGGTAGTCGAACGCGCCCCGCTTCATCGCCTCGATCGCGTTCTGCATCGTGCTCTCGGCGGTTATGACGAGAAAGGCTACGTCGAGACCTTCGTCGCGCGCGCGTGACAGCAGATCGAGGCCGGAGACGTCGGGAAGACGGATGTCGACGATCGCCAGGTCGAAGCCGCCCGTCCGCAACGCCGCGAGCGCGGGGAGCCCTTCGGCGAACGGCCGCACGTGGTAGCCGCGCGCCTCGAGCGCGCGTTTCAACACGAAGCGGATGGACTCCTCGTCTTCGGCGACGAGGATGCGCGATTCGCTCACGATCCTGCGGGCTCCTTGTCCCAGGCGGGAAGCATCACCCGGAACAACGTCCGGCCGGGAGCGCTCTCGAAGCGGATCGAGCCTCCGTGGTCGGTCGCGATCCGCTGGCAGATCGCCAGCCCGAGGCCGGTCCCCTTGGCCTTGGTCGTCACGAAGGGGGAGAAGAGGTTGGCCTGAACCTCGCGGGGAACGCCGGGGCCGCTGTCCTCGACGTCGACGCGCAGCAGCCGAGTGCGCCCTCTGTCGCGAGATACCCGGGGCGTCAAGTGGTAGTCGGTCTCGACGCGCGTTGTGATTCGTACCTCTCGCAGGTCGGCAGGCGATGAGGAGACCGCCTGCAGCGCATTTTGCACCAGGTTCAGCACGAGCTGCGTCAAGGCGTCCGGATCACCCCGAAGCTCCGGCAGGCTCGGGTCGAAGAAGCGCAAGACGCGGACGCTCTGCTCGCGCGCCGCCGTTTCGACGAGCGCCAAAACGTGATCGATCACGCGGTGGATGTTCACCGCTTGGGGCGTGAAGCGGCCGCGGGGACGAAGCTCGAGCAGTTGAGTGACCAGCTTCGAGAGCCGGTCGACCTCGCGCAGCACCAGATCGACGTACTCGTGCGCCGTCGGATGCGGGCCGATCTCGCCGGCGAGCAGCTGCACGGCGCCGCGAATACCACCCAAGGGGTTGCGAACCTCGTGCGCCAGCCCGGCGACGAGCACGCCGAGCTGCGCCAAGCTCTCCACGCGCCGCACGTCGGTCTCGAGGTTTCGTTGGACGGAGAGGTCCTGGAGGATGAGAGCGGTGCCGGAGCGGCGTGCGCCGGCATCGAAGATGCCCGAAGCGGTGACCCGAACGGGAATCTCTTTCTCCCACAGCCCCCGGATCGAGCCTTCGGCGGAGACGCTGCGGCGATCGCCGCCCCCCGCCTCCCGCACGAGCTCGCTCACCCAGGGAGATCCCTCGAAGATCTCCGAACAGTGTCGCCCGCGCGCCGCGCTGATCGAGCACGCCGTGAGTTGCTCGGCCGCCTGGTTCATGGACACGACCCATCCGTCCGCATCGACTCCGATCACGCCTTCCTCCAGGCTGTCGATGATCTGACTCCAACGGTCCTCCGACGGCGCCGACTCGACGGAGTCAGCCTTCTTCGCGGTCATCCGAAGCGACGCTTAACACGCTCGGAGGGAATAGAAACCCCAGGCGCGCAGCTTCAATCCTCGGTCGAGTCGTTCCCGACGTCGCCGGTGGTCAGGTCGCCGCCCTCGTCGTCCGGCGCCTGACCCGATTCCATCTCGTTGACCATCTCGTCGAACTCCGCACCCCCGAACTCCTCGCCCATCTCCTTGCCCATCTTGCGCATCCAGCGGGCCATGCTGCGAGGATCGTTCTCGTCGAGGCCGGCGAGTTTCGAGGGATCGGCGAGCGAGTCGAGCCGAGACTCTTCCGAGCGCGCCGTAGCGAATCGCGACAGCAAGCGCGTGAGACTCGTCGAACCGCAATGCTCGCAGCGCTCGTCCACCTTTTCGCTCACCCGCAACGTGAGGATCGATACCTTTTTGCGGCAGTGGTTGCAGCGATACTCATAGATCGGCATGCCGGGCTCCTTGACGGAGGCGATTATAGCGCTGGGTCCGGGCGGGGGGGAGGGGGAGCCCTGAAGGTGACACCTCCGACTCGCTCGGCTAAGATCGCGCATCTCATGCGCTGCCTCGCGCTCCGCGTCTGGGTCGCCCACGGTGTGCCTCGCTCCTGCCGACGGAGAGTTCATGCCGGTACGGCCCACGGGTCGCGAAGGAGGGCGGCCTGTCTCGCACGCGTCCGAGCGCCCGACCCCGCCGGCCAGTGACGAACGACTTACGGGGAGAGGAGACGCCGCAGCGGTGAAAGAGGCACCCGGCGACGGCCTCACTCGTCTCTTCGAGCGCGAGATCGGCCGCAGGAGCGCACTCGGAGGCGGTGTCTCCGGCGTCCTGCTCCTCGCCTTCGGGGCTTTGCTGCCGAGCGGCTGTCGAGGCTATCCGCAGCCGCCGGTTCCCCTCAAGTTCTTCTCTCCGGAGGAGTACGCGGTCTTCCAGGCGATCGCCATGGCGATTCTCGGCCTCGGCACCGAGTCCGTGGACGTCGCCGCCTCCGTGGACGATCTCGTCTCCCGCATGACGGGCGGCGTCAAACGCGATATCCACTGGATGCTGCGGATTTTCGAGCACGGCACCCACCTCTTCGACCTCAAGGGCCGGCGCTTCACCCGCTTGGCGCGCGACGACCAAGAGCAATATCTGCGAGGCTGGATGGAGAGCTCGCTCGGCGCTCGACGCATGGTCTTTCGTGCGCTCAAGTTGCTGTCCTCACTCGGCTACTACGGCGTGCCCGAGACGTGGAAGGCGATCCATTACGACGGCCCGTGGCTCGGACGAAGGGCCGTGGAACAGCGGTTCGTGTACGAGAAGCCGGCGCCGCTCGACGCCTGACGCGATGCTCCGATGATCGTCGACAGCTCGAGCATCCGCGGTGACATAGCGCTCGAGGCAGATGTTTGCATCATCGGCTCGGGGGCCGGCGGCTCGGTGGTCGCTGCCGAGCTCGCCGGCGCCGGAAAGTCGGTTGTGGTGCTCGAGGAGGGGCACTACTGGACGAGCGCGGACTTCACGCAGCGCGAGGAGGAGATGTATCCGCGACTCTACCGCGAGCGCGGCACGAAGCCGACTGCAGACTATGCAGTGCTCGTGTCGCAGGGACGTGCGGTCGGGGGTTCGACATTGGCGAGCTTCTGTCTCTGCTTTCGCACTCCGCACCAGATTCTGGCGCACTGGGCGGAGCGGTTCGGGCTTTCCGACCTGTCGCATGAAGCACTCTTCCCCCACTTCGAGCGCGTGGAGCAGAGGATCCGGGTCTCCGAGATGGGTCCCGCAGATCTCAACGCCAACAACCGCGTGCTGATGCGGGGAGCGGACCGCCTCGGCTTCCGCGGCCGGTTCCTGCGCCACAACCGCATCGACTGCGTGGGCTGCGGGTATTGCGCGATCGGTTGCGCCTACGATCGCAAGGGCGACGCACTCACTACCTATCTCGCGGCGGCCTCGAGGGCGGGGGCGCGTATCGTTCCGAACGCGTACGTCGACAAGATACGCCACCAGCGAGGCACCGTCGTCGGCGTGAGCGGGCGGTTCACGCCGTTGCAAGGCGGAAAGCGGCCGCGTTTCCGTGTCGACGCACCGGTGGTGGTCGTCGCCGCCGGCGCGCTCGAATCGCCGATGCTGTGGTTCCGCTCGGCGCTCCCGGACCCTTACGGCATCGCCGGGCGAACCCTGCATTTGCATCCCTATGCGGTGATCGCCGGCGTTTTCGACGAGACGATCGCCGCTTGGCAAGGCCCTCCGCAGAGCTACGTGGTCGACGAGTTCCTCAACTTCGACAAGTCGATCGAAGGCGGCTTTCTGATGATCGCGGCCTCGGCACAGCCCATCGCCGCCGCCGCGTCGTTCCCGGGTATCGGGCGGGATCACCGGCGGCTCATGGATGGGTACGCTCGCACGGCGGGCATCGCGTTCTTCCTGCACGACCGTAGCAGCGGCCGAATCTCGGCGGACGCGCGCGGGCAGGCCGTCATCGAGTACCGGCTGAACGACGAGGACAAGCACGACGTGATGGCGGCGATGCGCCGCGCCAGCGAGATCCTCTTCGCGGCGGGTGCGAAAACGGTCGTGCTGCCTTACAACGATCTCGTCGAGCTTCATCACCGCGCTGACGTGAAGGTCATCGAGGAGCGAGGCATTCTCGCCAACGATCCGCTGTTCCTCTCGTTCCATCCTCAAGGCACGCTGCCGATGGGCGACGCGAGAACCGCGGTCGTCGACGCGTTCGGGGCGGCCCACCATGCGAAAGGACTCTATGTGGCCGACGCGAGCGTGTTCCCGACGTCGGTCGCAGTGCCGCCGCAGATCACGGTGATGACGCTCGCCACCCGCACGGCGGAGCACATCCTCGGCAGCTGATCGGGCGCCTCAGCGGCTGCGTACGCAGCGGCCCAGCCACGATGAGCACGATCATTGGTCTCAAACACCCGCGCTTCGGCCTGCTCCGCTACGCTCTGCGTGCGGATCCTTGAACGATTCCTGAAGCGGAAGGAACGGCCGGAACGGTTCGTCGCGCAACTTCCGCCCGGAGCTTTACGTCGCAGTTGGCCGGCTAGAGCGCGAGACGGTCGGAAAGCAGGTGCCGGAATCAGGTCTTCAGCGACTTGGTCGACATCCCTTGATCGTTGAAGACCATCAGCGTGCGTTTGCCGCCAACGACGCTCTCGAGCGCGACTTCACGGCCCCACAACCGGTGCAGATAGCCGAGTGTACGCTCGGCGTACTCGAGGTGCAGATCCCGGCCGTCGTGGTCGTGTTTGAGATAGAGGGTACGGTTGTCGCCGTATCCGCTGTCCTCGATCTTGATCACGGGAACGGTCCCCATGCCGACGTTCTTGATCAGCGTCTCCTTGATCTTCTTCCAACCGTCTTGGTCGGCGACCTCGGCGACCACCAGGTCGTTGGCCTTCGTCTGGTACTGGAAGAGGTCCATCTCGCGCATCAAGTCTTCGGTCAAAAAGCGGCGCAGGAACGAAGCGTCGCGATCGGCGGCGCGAGCTTCGAACATTTGCTTCAAGCCCTGGCCCTTCGGCCGGTGGAACTCGCGGGCTTCGTCCTCGCTGGGATCGTCGTATCGCTTGCGGATGTCGTCCCAGATCTTCAGACCGAGGTGGTACGGGTTGAGGCCGCCCTCGATCGGCCGCACGACCTGGTTGTGCCGGACGAGGAATTCGAGGTGGAGGTCCTGCGGGAGCTCGAGGCTGTTGAGGATCTCGCGGTGCCAGTAGCTCGCCCATCCCTCGTTCATGATCTTGGTCTCGATTTGTGGGATGAAGTACTGCGCCTGCTCGTGAACGATCGTGAGCAGATCCTTCTCCCAGTCCGCGAGGAACGGGTTGTACTCCCGGACGAAGATCAACAAGTCCTCTTCGGGCGCGGGGGGGATCTTCTTGAGGTCGGGCTCCTGGTACGCCTCGCGCCGGTGGAGCGTGTAGAAGGGGTCCTCGCGCGGCTGCGCGCCGTCGATCAGTCGCTGGCGCTCGGACTCGACGTTGAGCTTTTTGATCGCGAGGTTTCGCCGGCATTGCAGCGAAAGCGCGTGCGCGGCGTCGAGGATCGACTCCACCTTCTCGATGCCGATCGAGGGATCCTCGACATAGGCCCGCACCCGCGCGGCGTGCGCCTTGAACGTCGACAGCGTGTATTCGGCGTGGGTGCGGTGGAAGTTGAAGTTGTTCTTGAAGAAATCGTTGTGCCCGTAGACGTGCGCCACGGTCAGCACCTGGAGCGCGAGTGAGTTGTCGCGCATCAGATAGGCGAGCGCGGGGCTCGAGTTGATCACCATCTCGTACGGCAAGCCGGATACTCCGTGGTCGTAGAGCGTCTTCAGCTTCTCGTACGCCTTGCCATAGGACCAGTGTGGATAGTGGCTCGGCATGCCGGAGTACGCCATGTAGCCGAGCATCTGCACGTGATCGCAGACCTCGAATTCTTGGGGATAGCAGTCGAGGCCGAACTCCTCGACCTTCTCGCGGATGCGAGCATCCCACTGCTCGAGGTCTTTCACATCCCAGGTCGTCGCCATGGGTGAGTGCGAGGACGTCAGCCCGCCGCGGCCGGTTCCTTGCCCCGATCCTTGGCCAGCAGCGCCTTGAAGCTCGGCCAGATGTCTTCCTTGCGTTCGATGAGGATCGTCTGAAAGTTGTCGGCTTCGAGGCGGCGGAAGATGTTCAGCATGGAGCTTTCGTAGTATCGCGAGCCGAGCGGCTTGATCTCTCCGTAGCCGAACAGGTTGCAGACGTCCGCCAGCTCCTTGGCGGCGCGTAACGCGGCGGGATTGTCGGACTCGAAGTTGTCGCCGTCCGAGCAATGGAAACAGTAGATGTTCCAGAGCGACGGATGATACCTTTCCTGGACGATCTCCAGGGCCTTGTTGTAGCCCGCGGAGATGAACGTCCCGCCCGATTCGCCTTTGTGGAAAAACTCCTCTTCGCTGACCTCGGCCGCCTCGGTGTGATGGCCGATGAATACGATCTCGACGTTTCGGTATTTGGTGGCGATGAACTGGTAGAGCAGGAAAAAGAAGGAGCGCGCCAGGTACTTCTTCATCGTGTCCATCGACCCCGACGTGTCCATGATGCAGATGACGGCAGCGTTGGATTCGCGCCGCTCGTCGGCGACGACGTGACGGTACGTGAGGTCGTCTTCGTGGAAGGGAAAGCGCTCGGCTTCCGCTCCGCCGTCGCGGTGGCGGCGACTCGCCAGCTCGCGCCGCAGCTTGGCCAAGACGGTGCGCCGCTTGTCGAGCCGCACGCGAATGCCCACCGAGCGATAGCCTTTGCGCTTCGACAGTCGAGGCGCCGCGATTTGGCGTAGCGCCTTTCGCTCCATCTCGGGAAGCTCGAGGTCCTCGAACATGATGTCGATCAGCTCCTCGAGCGTGACGTCGGTCTCGTAGTAGTCCTGGCCGGGCCGGTCGCCGGCGCGGTCCTCGTCGCCCTTCTGGCCCTCCCGCCGTGCCCGGCCCACGACTTGACCGGGTCGCGAGTCGCCGTTGCCCTGGGCGACGCCGGGATCGTTCTCGCCGTATACGAAGCGGTACTCCTTGATTCCGCGCAGCGGCACCTTGATCACGCGATCCTTGTCTTTGCCGATGATCGACTCCTCGGCGATGATGTCCGCGATGTTCTCGCGGATGGACTCGCGCACCTTCTGCCGGTGACGTAGGCGATCGCCGGCCGAACGATCGCTGCGCTCCGCGTCGGAGTGGCGGTAAGGGTGGAAGATCGTGTCCAGGACTTTCCTCATCCCCGGCTGCATTGGCTCCGCCCTGTTGGCGATCGCGCGATCACGAGCGGGGTGGAGAAGTCACCGCGGATTCAATCTTTCCAGAGATTGTTCGCCGCGTACTTGAGCACGACGTCCACGCAGGACGGACAATAACCGTTCTCGAGAAGGTTCTTGACCATCGCGTTGTACTTCTCACTCTGCTCCTCATCGCGGGTGCGGGCTTTGGTGATGATGCGGCTGATGTCGCGCACGGACGTCATCAGCTTCTTCTCGATCGCTTCCTTCAGCGGCTCGTAGCTCTTGTAGCTGATGCGATCGCCACGGCGACTCGCCGCCCAGAGGTAGGCGATCACCTCCTGGCGGAAGCCTTCCGCGGCGGAGCCGATGATCGCGATTTGCTCCTCGATCGACTTAAGGAACCCTTCGTCGGGTTGGAGCTCTTCCTTGGTGTTGCGGTCCTTCACCCTGGTCTTGTTCACGAAGGCTTCGGCGTGATCGAGGTAGTTCTGGAAAAGCGCTTCGGCCTGCTCTTGATACGAGTAGACGAAGGCACGGGTGATCTCCTTCTCGAGCACCTCGAGGTACTCCTTGTGAAGCGTGTCCTGGAGGAACTCGAGATACTGCTTGCGCGTATCGTCGGCGAGGTCGGCCTCTTTGACCATGCTGATCAACGCTTCGCGGACGTTGATCGGATTGATGCAGTTGCCATCGACGTTGTCGGAAAGCGCGTTGTCGAGCGCCTTCATGATGAAGCGCGTGGAGATGCCGCTCATGCCTTCGCGCTTGGTCTCGTCGCGCAACTCGCGGACGTCGATCTTCTTGGTGCGGCCCTTCTCGACGACCTCCTCGCCGTTGTAGAGCTTGAGCTTCGTCATCAGGTCGCACTTGCCGGTCGGCTCGAGCCGCGAGAGGATCGCGAACTCCGAGGCGATCTCCAGCGTATGCGGCGCCACGTGGGCGCGGAAGTCCGAGTTGCGGATGATCTTCTGGTAGATCTTCACCTCCTCGGAGAGTCGCAGGTTGTACGGCACCTTGATGACGACGATACGGTCGAGGATCGCTTCGTTGGTGTGATCGGCGCGGAACTTTTGCCACTCCGCCTCGTTCGAGTGCGCGACGATGCAGGTGTCCACGTAGACCATGCCGTGGCGCCCGGGTGCAGGGATCACCTTTTCCTGGGTCGCGGTAATCATGGCATGCAGGTATTCGGTCTCGTTCTTGAAGACCTCGATGAACTCCGCCATGCCGCGATTGCCGACGTTCAAGGCACCGTTCAGATCGAGCACGCGCGGGTCGCCTTCGGAGTAGAGATCGAGCTTCGAGATGTCCTCGGAGCCGATCAGCACCGAAGTGTCCTGATTGTTCGGATCCACCGGCGGGACGACACCGATGCCGACGCGATTGCGCTTCGAGAACACTCGAGTGCCCACCGGCACTTCTTCGTAGCGGCCGCCGAACTCCTCCTTCAGGCGGTAGCGGCACACGGGACAGAGATCGCCCTCGACGTGCACGCCGAGCATCTTCTCGAACTCCTTGCGCAGGTGACGCGGGATCAGATGAAGCGGCTCCTCGAACATCGGACAGTTCTCGATCGCATAGTACGGGTCGCTCGCCTCGAGGCCGCGCTGCAAGCGCTCGACGAGGGAGCTCTTCCCCGAGCCGACCGGGCCCATCAAGTAAAGCACCTGCCGGCTTTCCTCGCCTTTCAGCGAAGCGGCGTGGAAGTAGCGCACGATCTGGGCGATCGTCTTCTCGATGCCGAAGAACTCGTCCTTGAAGAAGTTGTAGACCTTGACGGGCTCGTCTTTGTAGAGCCGCTTGGCGGCGCCGTCTCCGGAATCGTTGATGTCGGAGATGCCGGCTCGCTGGACGATGTCGTAGATGCGAGCGTGGGAAAGCTTCGGTAGGGTGGGTTCCTTCTTCAGAACCTCGAGGTACTCGATCAAGGTTCCGCGCCAGATCTTGCTTTCGCGTGCGACGCGGTCTTCCTTGATGATCCGCTCGAAGGTACTGGTCCGGTGATTCATCAGCGTTCCTCCTCGGGGCCAGCGCGGCTACGATGTAGGGCCGGCTCCCCTCGACAGTGTATCGGACCTTTCGTCGTCACCGTCGATTCATCACCTGTGTAGAGTATATCCGCCGCCGGAAAGCGTCACAAGCCGATCGCCGCGGTGCGACCCGCGGATGCGACGCGCAAGCGCACGCCGTGCGGCAAACACCGCTCGCGGACGTCACTAGCTATCACGGAGGAATTGGTAGAGATCCGATTCGAGGCCGTCATTGGCGACGAGTCCGTACGTCGTCGGAGGTCCCTCGCCGTCGAAGTAGGTGAAGACGTAGATCCGGTCGAAGCGATCGATCTGATCGTCGAGCGCCGGAAAGACGTCGCGCGCGTGGCCGAGCTGATTCGTCGAGCCGCGCTCGCCGCTCTCGGTGCACCAGACGCGCTTGCCGCTGGAATTTAGGAAATCGGCGATGCCGCCGAAAAAGAGCTTTTCGAGCTGCTCGCCGTACCAGTGAAAATTGCACACGTCGACGAAATCGAGAAGCCCGGCGTCGACCATCGCCCGCTTATAGTCGCGGTGGTTCGGGAAGCTCTGATTGATCCTGGTCGTTGCCGCGCCCACGACCGGCGCGCCGCTGCGCTTGCGGATCTCTGGGGCGACTCGGGAAGCGAGATCGACGTAGTCCGCCGGGGAGCAGTCGAGCACACCCGGGGGCGCCGCGCGTCCGTTGCAGAACCCATCGGGCTCGTGCCAGATCTCCCACCCCGCGATGCGCCCGTCCTGCCCATAGCCGATCGAGCACGGGGATCACGTAGCGAGCCACGAATACGTCCTTAATCGGCGCGGTTGGCGAGCCATCTCGGCGCATAAGCGAGGACGGGCAGACCTTCGCATCCGGTGGGATCGCCGCGAGGATCGTGTCGAAGCGGGAAAAATCCCTCGTCGAAGAAGAAGCTGGTGCGAATGTGTCGCAGCCCGATGGTGCCACGGATGCCCTGGGCAGCGGGATCGCCCTTCGGCATCGACACGAACTCATTCTGCGCGTCGAGCTTCTCGCGCGGAATGCTTCCGCCCGTACCGAAGATCAGGTCTCCGAGATCTTCCGGACCACCATGCAGGCCGCCGCATGCCCC
>JBEVNX010000122.1:0-8229 GCA_040507895.1 Binatia bacterium
GCCGACAGCGGCAGGATCGAATGGCTCGTCGACGACGCGGAGATCGCGCGCCGGCGCGGCAATTGGCGACCGCGGCGGGCGGAACGGCTCGCCGGCGTGCTGGAAAAATATGCGAAGCTGGTCGGCCCGGCGAACCTGGGCGCAGTGACCCACTCGGGCAGGCTCGAGTGGCCCTACGAATAGGACACTGAATGGACAAACCCACTCTCGCTTTCCTCGGCCAGGGCCTGATGGGCCAGCCGATGACGCTGCGCCTCCTGCAGGCGGGCTATCGTGTACACGTCTGGAACCGCAGCCGTCCGAAGCTCCAGCCGGCGATCGACCGCGGTGCCATCGAGGCCGAGACGCCGCGCGAGGCAGCGAAGGCCGCCGACATCGTGCTGCTCTGCCTGCTCGACACGCGCGCGGTGGAAGAGGTCGCGTTCGGCGCCGACGGCATCGCCGGCGCGGAGGGGCGCGGCAAGGTGCTGGTCGACCACTCGTCGATCAGCCCCGACGCGACGCGTGTCTTCGCCGAACGGCTCGCGAGCCGCAGCAGCATGCAGTGGGTCGATGCCCCGGTGTCCGGAGGCGTGAAGGGCGCGCAGGAAGGCACACTCGCAATCATGTGCGGCGGGCACCCCGAGGCGATCGACCGCGTGCGGCCCGCGCTCGCCGCCTATGCACGGAACATCACGCACATGGGCCCGGCGGGCACGGGGCAGACGACGAAGCTGTGCAACCAGGTGATCGTCGGCAGCGCGGTCGCGGTCATGGCGGAGGCGGTGACGCTCGCGCAGAACGCAGGCGTCGACGCCCGGCGGCTCATCGAGGCGTTCTCCGGCGGGTTCGCCGACTCGAAGCCGCTGCAGATCTTCCTGCCGCGCATGGTCGCCGGCTGGGACGACGAGCCGATTGGCGCGGCGAACCTGTTTCTCAAGGATCTCGACACCGCCGCCGACCTCGCCCGCGCGAGCGGGACGCCGCTGCCGATGGCAAGCCTCGCTCGTGAGCTCTTCCGGCAACTCGCCGCGCAGGGCCGCGGCGAAGAGGATCCGGCGTCGCTGGTGACGCTCTATCGAAAGCCGAAGTAGGCGGTCGTCCCGGCGAGTACCTGCCCCGGAGGACTTTCATCCGGGGCCGGGAACCGCCCCGGCGCTCCCGCAACGCGATTGGCGACGCCGAGCAGCTGTTCACGCTCGTGTCCGGAACCCCGGCGTCCGCCGGGATGGAACTCGCACGATCGCGGAATTTTTCCACATCGCAGGCGGCGCGGATCAGGCGTCGGTCTCCAGTGGCGCGGGAGTTGCTTTTTGTGCAGCTCGATACGTGCCATGCCCTTCGATCCCGGCATTCGCAACCGACCGCGGGCGGCGCTCCGCCGCTCGATGCTTCGCCTCCTCGGCGTCGCGATCGGTCTCGCCTGCGCGGGCAGCGCACACGCGCAGGACACGCCGACGGAGAGCCGTGCACTCGGCACGCCCGGCGAATACATCCTCGGCTTCATCCAGTACGTGCGCTGGCCGGGGGAAGAAAGAATCACGGCCTGGCAGATCTGCATGTCGTCCCCGGCGGCCGACAGGACCGCGGCGTACGGCAGCCGAACCGCGCGCGGCAAGCCGTTGACGGTACGGCAGGTCGCGGCGAGCGACTCGCTCGCCGAGTGCCAGATTCTCGATCTCACCGACGCGTCGGCTGCGAGCGTGAAAGCGATGCTCGCGCGGGTGCGTAAGCAGCCCGTCCTCACCGTCGGCGAGACCCCGGCGTTCTGCACGGCCGGCGGCGTGGTGTGCCTGCGTGCGCGCGAGAGCGCGGGCGGTTTCGAGATCAACCTCTCGGCAGTGCAGGAAGCGGGCTTGGGCGTGAACGCACAGCTCCTCATGCTGGGCCGCAGACGCCAGGCTGCGAGCGGGGGCCCATGAGCGCGCACGCGCCCTCTCGCATCCCGACGCTGGCCGGACGCATCCGGCGCGCGTTGCTGTCGGTCACGCTCGTCGCAGTCCTCGTCGCGACAATGGGCGCGCTCGCGATCGGATCGCACTACCTTCTCGAGCAGATGCGCGCCCATCTGCGCGCCCTTGCTAGCTTCACGGCGGCGCACAGCGCGCCGGCACTGCTCTTCCAGGACCGCAGCGCCGCGGAGGACGTGCTGCGCGGGATCCCGCAGGCGGAAGGCGTCATCGTCGCCGAGCTGCGCGATGCGTCCGGGCGCCTGGTCGCGCGGGTCGCGGAGCGCGACCCGACTCTTCCCGTGGCTGCGATGCGCATACTGGTCACGGAGCGCGTGACTGCGGACGTGGTCATCGACTCCCAGCGCCTCGGGAGCGTGACGCTGGAGAGCGGCGGCGAACCGCTGCTACGCGGGCTGCTCGGCCTGCTCGCGTTCGATCTCCTCGGCGCCGTGTTTATCGGAGCGGTCGTCCTGGCGATCGAGCGGGGGCTCGCGAGCCGCATCACGCGGCCGCTCACCGAGCTCGAGGCGGTGATCCGGAGCGCGCGCGAAGACCGCGACTTCACCCGCCGGGCCTTGCCGTGCGGGATCGCCGAGCTCGAAGCGCTGCGCACCGATTTCCACGCGCTCCTCGACGAGATCCAGCGTCGGGACGAGGACCTGACCCGGACCCATGCCGCGCTCAAGCGGCTCGCGTTCCGCGACACGCTGACGGGTCTGCCGAACCGGGCGATGCTCGAGCAGGCGCTGCTCACCGCGCTGAGCGGCGGCGCTCACGGCCGCGACCTGGCGGGCCTCCTGTACTTCGACATCGACTCGTTCAAGGCGGTCAACGACACCCACGGCCATCCGGCGGGCGACGCTCTGCTGAAAGGCCTTGCGGCGCGGCTCGAGCGAGCCCTGCCCGCCCACGCGATGCCCGCGCGCATCGGCGGCGACGAGTTCGTGGTCCTGGTCTCCTCCGTCGGGTCGGAAGAGGAGCTGCGCGCCCTCGCCGCAAAGCTCGAGGGCGCGCTGCACGCCCCGATGCGTATCGGGGCGCAGGTGTTCCATCCGGGTCTCAGCATCGGTTTCGCCATTTCCCGCGGCACCGGGATGGATGGCGAGGAGCTGATCGAGCTCGCGGACCGCGCCATGTATCTCGCGAAGAAGCGGCGCCGGCGCGACGGCGACCGAACGCGCTGGGAACAGGCGCGCCTGGATGTCGCTCCGGCGAAGGCCATCGTCGAGAGCGTTCTGTAGCTTCAGTCGAGTCTCGAATCGAGGATGGGTCCATGACCGGCACACACCCTGAAGAAAGTCAATGTGGCGCACGCGCTTCGCGGCGATGGTGGTCGCGCCCGGTGCGCGCGGGATATGCGTTCTTCGCGGGCGTCTCCTTCGTCGGGCTGCTCGCGGGCTGCCAGACGCCAGCCTTGCAGACGCCGCAGGTGGCAGCGCTGCGCTCGCTCGGGTTCGCCCAGACCGACGAGGGGTGGGCGCTCAACCTGGCGGTGCCCATCCTGTTCGACGTCGGCAGCGACGAGCTCAAGGCCGAGCCGAAGCGGGCGATCGGAGACATGGCGGTGCAGCTGCGGCAGGTCGGCATCGAGCGCATCCGGATCGAGGGTCACACCGACAGCCTGGGAAGCCGCGTCCACAACGTGGAGCTGTCGCGCCGGCGCGCGGAGGTCGTCGCGCGCGAATTCGTCGCGTACGGCTTCCCCGACGAAGCGATCGTCCGCAAGGGCTGGGGCTTCGAGCACCCGGTGGCGTCGAACAGCACGCCCGAAGGCCGGGCGCTCAACCGCCGGGTGGCGATCGTGGTCGTGGCGGCGGGTCCTGATCCGGACTAGCCTCCTCCCTCCGCCGCGAGCGGGGTAGGGCGTCCGCGGCACGGAGCAGATCGACCAGCAGCAGCAGCGGCGCCGCGACGATCACCGCGAGCGCGATCCGCCAACCGAGCATGAGCTCGGACGTGAAGTAGAAGGTGCCCGCCCCGATCGCGAGCGCAAGCAAGGCCACGACGAGGCGCGCGACCGCACCCTGCCGTCGCTCGGGCTTCATGCCGCGGCGGCGAGTCCGCGCCGCCGCCGTGCGCGGCGCATCCGGTAGTTGACGCTCTGCAGCACGATACCGTCCCGGCGCACGAAGTCGCGCGCCGCGCGCGCGTCCTCCGCAGGCACCTGCTTCACCCGGCCGACCGCCGCCGCCGGCTCGCGATTCTCCCCCATGGGTGCGCCCTCCCTCCGGCAATAGAATGCGCCGATCGCAGCGGCTTGCCAACTAGATGATCGCTCCGCGCCAGCGGCGTTCGCTTCCTCCCGCGTGTCTTGTGGCGCTGCGGGATCTCCTCGGCGAGCGCGTCTCGACCGGCGAGAGTGTGCGGGTGCAGCACGGCCGTGACGAATCCTCGTTTTGCGCCGGCGCCGCCGGATGCGGTGGTCTTCCCGCAGTCGACCGACGAGGTCGCCGCGACCGCCAGGCTCTGCGCTGCTCACGACGTGCCGATGATCACGTATGTCGTCGCCAGCTCCCTCGAAGGTCATGCGCTCGCGAAGCAAGGCGGTGTCTCGATCGATCTCTCGCAGATGAACCGGTCATCGCGGTCAACGCCGAAGATCTCGATGCCGTGCAGGCGGGCGTTGCCCGCAAGCAGCTGAACGAGGATCTGCGCGACATCGGGCTCTTCTTTCCGCTCGATCCGGGCGGGGACGCGACGCTCCGCGGCATGTCGGCGACGCGCGCCTCGGGCACGAACGCGGTGCGCTACGGAACGATGCGCGAGAACGTGCTCTCGCTCCCCGTGGTGCTGGCGGACGGAGGCGCGATTCGCGCTGGCGCGCGCGGCTGCGCAAGACGGCATCAGCGTACCGGACCCGGGAGGCGATCAAGCAGGTCGCTTCCGTGATCAGCCCCGGGGCGTGGAGGGTCTATCCGTAGCGCGGGGTGCGTCCGAGCGTGGCACGGAGAATGCTTTTCGAAACAGCTGCGCTGACTCCGCGCTTCGCGTCTCGGCGCATCCGGCGCAGCTTCGGCCGCCGATAGACGGGCGTGGGCGGGCGTGGCACCCGGGAAACCCGAAGCGCTTTCTCCGTCTTGCGCCCGGGCTGGGCCAGCGTTCGGCGCACCTGCCGCATGCCCCACGCGGCGAGGTGCTTCTCGTGTCGGAAGACAGGGAGGGCCATCGGCCATGAGCTATTCCGCGGCCGGCCGGGATGCGCAGCATCAGGCCATGGATCTCGCATTGGCAGCGGTGTACGCCCAATGCCTGCCCGATGTGGAAGGAGACGTGGCGAGCTACATTCCGGAGCTAGCCCGCGTCGAGCCGGAGCAGTTCGGCATCGCCGTCGCCACCGTCGATGGCCGCCTTTGGTCGCAGGGCGATACCGAGGCCCGGTTCACGATCCAGTCGGTCTCCAAGGCGTTCAGCTATTGTCTCGCGCTCGAGCTGTGCCGACGCGACAAGGTTCGGGAGCGCGTGGGCGTGGAGCCCAGCGGCGACGCCTTCAATGCCATCGTCTTCGACCCGCACACGAACCGGCCTTTCAATCCCATGGTCAATGCCGGGGCGATCACCATCGCTGCGCTGATCCACGAGGTTCGCGGTGACGGGGCGCTCGACGTCCTGCTCGATCGCTACTCTGGGGCTGCGGGGCGCAAGCTCCAGGTCTCGGATTCGGTCTTCCGCTCGGAGGCGGAAACCGGGCACCGCAATCGTGCCATCGGCCACCTGCTGCTCAACGCCGGTGTCGCCAAGCCGCCCATCGAGCCCGCGCTGGATCTCTACTTCCGCCAGTGCTCCATCCTGGTGACGGCGTCCGACCTGGCGCGCATGGGCGCGACGCTGGCCAACCTTGGAGAGAATCCGTTCACGGGCGAGCAGGTCTTCGATGCTGGCGCGGTGCGAGACACCCTGTCGGTGATGTTCACCTGCGGGATGTACGACCACTCCGGGCATTGGGCGCTGGACGTGGGCATTCCGGCGAAGAGCGGCGTCGGGGGCGGTGTCGTCGGCGTCGTCAATCGCCAGCTCGGGATCGGCACGTTCTCGCCGCGGCTCGATGCCAAGGGCCATTCGATCCGCGGCCTGCAGGCATTCAGAAAGCTGGCGGACGAGCTCGGGCTGCACGCCTTCGAGTGCACCAACTACGGCTCGGAGTTCGTACGCGGCCTAGTTCGATGACCGGGCTCGCCTCATGCAGTCGCAGCGAGGATCAGGCTAACCGTCCCGCGGTCGCCATCGCCTCGCGGAGCGAATCCTTGACCGTCACCAGGCTCAGCAGCCCGCTGATCTCGAACACCTCGCTCACCAGTGGTTGAAGACTACACAGCACGAACGAGCCAGACCGCTGCTTCAAGCGCTTGGCCGCGATCACCACCACGCGCAAGCCGGCGCTCGAGATGTACTCGATCTGGCTCAAGTCCAGCACGACGCGGGGCGAGCCAGCCGCGATCACGTCCAGGATCTCCTTCTCGATCGACGCCGCGGTGGTGCCGTCGATGCGCCCGACCGGTGTGATCACCGAGATGTCGGCGGTGTGTTCGATCCTGCTAGTCATGATCCACCTCCGTTGCCGAAGCAATCACTATGAGAACGAGAGCGATCTGCTGGCACGTCGTGGATCATGCGATCGGCCCCCCGACCTGATGCGAGTAGCAAGTTTCGTTCCGCGTGGTACGGCGAGCAGGCACGAGCGATTTGGCCCGCGAGCCCCGCATCCTCTTGGCGCAGGGCCACGGTCCAGCGCACGTTTCGGGTGCGCGCACGGGGCACTCGGCAAACCATCGATGCCGCTCGCGCGCGGCAACGAGACGCGGATGACATTGCGAATCCTGGAGGCGCTCACGTCGCGCGCATCACGCGAAGGCCCTGACGAGGGCCCGAACAATCGGTGGTCGATCCTCCGCGCATCGCCGCGGGATCGATGAAACGCCCGTAGCGAGCTACTTGGTTGCTCGCCCACGGCAAATCTCCGCTGGTGCGTAGTGGACCTCAAGGGTGCTCGGGCCCGGCGTGTTCCTTCAAGCTTAGAATGACGCAGTCTCTGTGGCTCACCAGGACCGTGGGTGAGTCTGCCGAGCTGGGCCCGACAAAGACGCGTTGTCTTTTCGTCGCGGTGTTCTTCAACGCTCGACCGTTGGCAGGCTGCCGAGCGGGATCGGGTGCTGCGAGTTGCTAGTTCCGGGGGCGATTTCCGGGATGACCTGGTCGATCGTCGCAAGACATCCCGAAACGGGCGCGCTCGGCATCGCCGTCGCGACCCGCTTCTTCGCCGTCGGCGCGCTCTGCCCCCACGCGCTGGGCGGCGTCGGCGCGCTCGCAACACAGGCTCTCATCAACCCGACGTACGGCCCGCGCGGCTTGCGCCTGCTGCGCGAGGGCGTGTCCGCGCGAACCGTGGTCGAGGTGCTGACTGCTTCCGACGAGGGTCGCGCGACGCGGCAGCTCCACGTTCAGGATGCGGCGGGCAGCATCGCCGCGTACACGGGCGACGCTTGCATCCCCTGGTGCGGCCACGCGGTGCGCCTCGGCTTCTCGGTCGCCGGCAACATGCTTGCCGGCCCGGAGGTGATCGCCGAGACGGTGCGCACCTACGAAGAGGCGTCGGCCCTGCCCTTCGCGCGCCGCCTCATCGCGGCGCTGAAAGCCGGCGAAGCGGCCGGCGGCGACAAGCGCGGCAAGCAGTCGGCGGCGCTCGTGATCTACACCACCGAGGAGTACCCGGCGCTCGATCTCCGCGTCGACGACCACGTCGACCCGCTCGCCGAGCTCGAGCGGCTCGAGGCCGTGAGCCGCGAGCGCTTCGTCCATTTCGCGAAGTTCCTGCCCACGCACGCGTCACCCGCCGGCGTGTTCGACCGCGACATCATCGAAGCCGGCATCGCGCGCGCCCTCGCCGGGGAAGGCCGCAGCCGGTGAGCGCGCTCCTCGCGGTCGAGGATCTCCGCGTCCGCTTCACGACCGACCAGGGGATCGCACGCGCGGTCGACGGCGTGTCGTTGTCGCTCTCGCCCGGCGAGACCCTGTGCATCGTCGGCGAGTCCGGCTGCGGCAAGAGCGTCACCGCGCTTTCGGTGATGCGGCTGGTGCCCGACCCGCCCGGCCGGATCGTCGGCGGCTCCGTGACGCTGGAAGGGACCGATCTGCTCGGCCTCGACGAGGCCGAGATGCGCAAGATCCGCGGCAACCGGATCTCGATGATCTTTCAGGAGCCGATGACCTCGCTCAATCCGGTGATGCGGGTCGGCGAGCAGATCGGCGAAGTGCTGCGCTGGCACCTGGACATGCGCGGGGCGGCCGCGCGCGCCGAGGGAAT
>JBEVNX010000151.1:0-32452 GCA_040507895.1 Binatia bacterium
AGCTTCATCTGCGACAGCACCGGGTCCTGGTGAATGATGTCGAAGAACGCCCCCAGTCGATCGACTTCGTACAGCTCGCGCGCCAGCGTGCTCGCAAGGTCGAACCGGAAGCCGTCGACGTGCATCTCCTGCACCCAGTAACGGAGGCTGTCCATGATGAGCTGGATCGTGCGCGGGTGCAGCATGTTGAGGCTGTTCCCGCAGCCTGTGAAGTCTTCGTAGCGGCGGCGATCGTCGGGGAGCAGCCGGTAGTAGGCGGCATTGTCGATGCCGCGCAGCGAAAGCGTAGGGCCCAGATGGTTGCCCTCGCCCGTGTGGTTGTAGACGACGTCGAGGATGACTTCGATTCCCGCGCGATGAAGGGCTTTCACCATCGACTTGAACTCCGCGACCTGGCGGCCGTCGCCTGCGGTCGCATAGCGCGCGTCCGGCGCGAAGAAGCAGATCGAGTTGTAGCCCCAGTAGTCGGTGAGCCCGCGATCGAAGAGACGCTTTTCGGCGACGAAGTGATGCACGGGCATGAGCTCGACGGCGGTGATGCCCAGGCCGAGCAGATGATCCACGATGGGATCGGAGACCAGTCCGAGATAGGTTCCGCGCAGCCCTTCGGGAACCTCGGGATGGCGGATCGTCATCCCCCTCACGTGACATTCATAGATCACCGTCTGGTTCCAGGGCACGCGCGGCGGACGATCCTCTCCCCAGGAGAACGCCCCGTCGACCACGAGTGACCTAGGGACGTGCCGTGCGTTGTCGCGCGCATGCTTCGCTAGATCTTGGCGCGGGTCGCCGATCGCGTACCCGAATACCGAATCGTCCCAAGTCAGGCGGCCGCTGATGGCGAGCGCGTAAGGGTCGAGCAACAGCTTGGCGTCGTTGAATCGGTGGCCCGCCCCTGGATCGTAGGGGCCGCGCACGCGATAGCCGTAGAGCTGACCGGGCCGCACGTCGGGGAGATAGGCATGCCACACCTGGTCGCTCCATCCCCGCATCGTGATGCGGGCGGTCTCGATCTCGCCGTCCGGACCGTCGAAGAGGCACAAATCCACACCCGTCGCGTTCTCGGAAAAGATCGCGAAGTTGACACCCTCTCCATCCCAGGTCGCGCCGAGAGGATAAGGCGCCCCCGGCCAGACGCGCATCCTGCGCTCCGCCATCGTGCCCGAGGTTCTAGCAAGTGAAGCCTGGCGCCGCGACCGCCGCAACCCGGCCAACCGCGACGGCGCTCAGAAGATCTTGATCTTCGTGACTCGAAGACCGCGAGAGGTCCAGCCCACGTCGAAGCCGACCTCCATTCCTTCGACCAGGTCCTCGATCCGCCGGCCGTCGAGAAATTCGACGAACGGGATGACGAAGCGAACTTCGCGGCCGCTTCCGGTGCGCACGATGCCCATCCCCCTGCCGTACTGAACGCGCCGGATCGTACCACGGTAGAATGGGTCCGGAAGGGCGAGCGGCGGATCAGGCGCTCCGCGCAGCGATTCGCTCAGTGCACGACTCCCGCGGCCGTCTCGGCGAGACGCTGCATCTGGGGAACACCGACGCGGTCGATGAAGTCGCGAAAGCTTTCGCCCGTCAGCCGCTCCTCGCGGAAAAAGCCCGTCAGGGCCTCGATCACCTTCGGCACGGTCTCATCCGGGAACTTACCCCGCAGCCGGTGACCGACTGCGCCGCGCGCGTCGCCGACGCGGCCGCCCAGCAAGATCGAGCAGTGCGGCCGCTCTCGTCCTTCTGCGTCCTTCACCATCATCCCCGTGAGACCGATATCGCCGATGTGATGCTGACCGCAAGAGTTCGGGCAGCCACTGATCTTGATACGGAACTTCCCGAGCTTTTCCACGGCTTCACGCGCCGACGAAAAATGCCGGCGGATGCGCTGCGCCACGCCCATCGAACGCGTCACCGCCAGGCTGCAATAGTCCGCGCCGGGGCACGAGGTCACGTCGGTGAGATGGAGCGCATTCCCTTCGTCGAGGTGCAGAGCCTCGAGCTCCCCGTACAGTACCGGAACGTCGCCGTCGGCGATGAAGGGGAATACCAAGTTCTGATCGTTGGTCGCTCGCAGCGTAGCATTGCCGTAACGGCGAGCGAGCTCCGCTAGGCGCCGGAGCTGCTCCGCGGTGACGTCGCCGATCGGCAGTGCCGCGGTCACGCGGCGGTAGCCTGATTGGCGCTGCGGCTCGGTGTTGGTGCGCAGCCACTGGAGATACTTCTCGTCGCGGCGGGCCTCGGCACGTCCCCCGGGAGGGCGGCTCGGGGCCGCCAGCGCGTAGCCCTCGATCGCGGCGCGTTGCTCGGCGCGTAGCTCCCTGCCCTGCTCGCGCTGGATCTTCTCGAACTCCGCTTCGACCAGCGCGCCGAATCGCTCGAGACCCATGCGCTGAACGAGGAATTTGAGTCGCGCCTTGTGGCGGTTCTTGCGCTCGCCGTAGCGGTGCTGAATGCGCACGACGGCCTCGGCGTAGGCGAGCGTGTCCTCCGCAGCGAGAAAATCGCGCAGCGGCAGAGCGAGGTGAGGCGCGGCTCCGAGCCCGCCTCCGGCCAGCACCCGAAAGCCTCGGGCTCCCTTCCCGACCCGCGCGTAGAACGCGAGGTCGTTGAGGACCCCTTGAGCTTCGTCGTCGGCGCAGCCCGAGAACGCAGGCTTGAATTTTCTCGGCAGCGTGATGTTCAAGGGATGGAAGAGAAAGTAGTCGTTGAGAGCGAGGGCATAAGGCAGCACGTCGAACGGCTCGTGCACGCAGGTGCCGGCGCAAGGTGAGACCGTGACGTTGCGGATCGAATCGGAGCAGGCGCCGCGATTCGAGATGCCCACGTCCTGAAGGCGATGGTAGATCTCACGAACCGCCTCGAGGGGTACCCAGTGAAGCTGAATGTCCTGTCGCGTGGTGACGTGCAGCAGGCCTCGCCCCCAGCGCTCGCCGACTCTCGCGATGACGTCGAGCTGTTCCGCCGTCAGCAAGCCACCCGTGACCTTGATTCGCTGCATGTGGCTCGTGTGGTCGAGCTGGTAGTAGAGCCCGTGCGAAAGGCGGATCGGCCGAAACTCCTCCGGGCTGATCCTGCCACTCCGAAAGGCGTCGATTCGATCGGCGTGCTCATCGATCGCGCCATGCAAGAACTCGCTAGACAGCATCGTAGGGTCCCTTCAGATAGATCACTGACTAAGTTATGATTGTTATCTAAGCGGAGGGTGCCCGAGAGCGCAAACAGAGTCAAGCCTGCGAAACGAGCCGCCACTGGCGGTGAATCCCTTTCTAGTGTAAGAGGCGCCGCTTCAGGTCACCTCGACGGGCGCCCTTCCAGGCACGCCCGACCACCTCTGGAGCGTCCATGCGAAGACACCTCGAGACCGTTTCGTCCCTCGCCTCGCCCTTCTTGCGAGCCGTCCTCTGCTCATTCGTGCTTCTCTTCGCCCTGTCGGGAAATGCGGCCGTGGCCAGCGAAGCCGAGCTCGTAATTCCCGACCTCGGGGCGGTCAACTTCCTCGGCGTTTCCGGCCGCGCGCTGCTCTTCAGCGGCATCGCCGTCTGCCTCCTCGGCTTGGTCTTCGGGTTGGTGATCTACCGACAGCTCCAGGCGATGCCCGTTCACCAGTCGATGCGCGAAATCTCGGAGCTGATTTACGAGACTTGCAAGACCTACCTGCTCACGCAGGGAAAGTTCATCCTCATCCTCTGGAGCTTCATCGCGGTGATCATGGTCGCCTATTTCGGGTGGCTACGACACTTCAGCGTCGATCGCGTGCTGCTGATCATCTTCTTCTCCCTGGTGGGCATCGCCGGATCCTACGGCGTGGCGTGGTTCGGCATTCGCGTCAACACGTTCGCCAATTCCCGCACCGCCTTCGCCTCGCTCGCCGGCAAGCCCTTTCCCACCTACGTGATCCCGCTCAAGGCCGGCATGTCGATCGGCATGCTGCTGATCTCCACCGAGCTGGTGATCATGCTGGCGATCCTGCTGCTGGTGCCGGGAGAGTACGCTGGTCCGTGCTTCATCGGCTTCGCGATCGGAGAATCACTCGGCGCGGCGGCGTTGCGCATCGCCGGGGGCATCTTCACGAAGATCGCCGACATCGGCTCGGACCTGATGAAGATCGTCTTCAACATCAAGGAAGACGACGCGCGGAACCCCGGCGTGATCGCCGACTGCACCGGCGACAACGCCGGCGATTCGGTTGGCCCGACGGCCGACGGCTTCGAGACGTACGGCGTCACGGGAGTGGCGCTCATCACGTTCATTCTCCTCGCGGTGAAGGATCCCACGGTGCAGGTCCAGCTGCTGGTCTGGATCTTCGTCATGCGCATCTTGATGATCGTGACCTCGGCGGGCTCGTACTTTTTGAACGAGACGTTAGCCGCATCACGCTACGCGAACGCCGAGACCATGAACTTCGAGGCGCCGCTCACCGTGCTGGTGTGGCTCACGTCGATCGTTTCGGTAGCAGTGACCTACGTCATCTCTGGACTCCTCATCCCGGACCTCGGCGGCGACGGCACGCTCTGGTGGAAGCTCTCGACGATCATCACCTGCGGAACGCTCGCCGGCGCGATCATTCCCGAGCTCGTCAAGGTGTTCACCTCGATGGACTCGGCCCACGTCCGCGAAGTCGTCACCGCTTCGCGCGCAGGGGGTGCGTCGATGAACATCCTCGCCGGCTTCGTCGCCGGTAATTTCTCGGCGTACTGGATGGGACTGGCGATCGCGCTCCTCATGGGTGTCGCCTACCTCATCAGCACGCTCGGGCTCGGACAGTTGATGATCGCGCCCGCCATCTTCGCCTTTGGCCTCGTCGCGTTCGGCTTCCTCGGCATGGGGCCGGTGACGATCGCCGTCGACTCTTACGGTCCCGTCACCGACAACGCACAGTCGGTCTTCGAGCTGTCGACCATCGAGACGCAGGCCGGGATTCACGAAGAGATCGAGCGACAGTTCGGCTTCCGTCCGGATTTCGAGGTGGCCAAGCACCACCTCGAAGCGAACGACGGCGCGGGAAACACCTTCAAAGCCACGGCCAAGCCCGTGCTGATCGGCACCGCGGTGGTGGGCGCCACGACGATGATCTTCTCGATCATCGTGCTCCTCACCAATGGCCTGACGGTCGACGTCGAGAAGCTGTCCATCCTCCACCCTCAGTTCCTGCTCGGCCTCGTCATGGGTGGTGCGGTGATCTACTGGTTCACCGGCGCAGCCACCCAGGCGGTGGCGAGCGGCGCCTACCGAGCCGTCGAGTTCATCAAGCAGAACATCCGGCTCGACGCCGGCGCCGCAAAGGCGTCGGTGGAAGACTCCAAACGCGTCGTCGAGATCTGCACCCAGTACGCGCAAAAGGGCATGTTCAACATCTTCCTCACGGTGTTCTTCTCGACGTTGGCGTTCGCGTGCCTCGAGCCGTACTTCTTCATCGGCTACTTGATCTCGATCGCCCTTTTCGGCCTCTATCAGGCGATCTTCATGGCCAACGCCGGCGGCGCGTGGGACAACGCCAAGAAGATCGTCGAGGTCGAGCTCAAGCAGAAGGGCACCGCGCTGCACGCCGCCTGCGTCGTCGGCGACACCGTAGGCGACCCGTTCAAGGACACGTCGTCGGTGGCGATGAACCCCGTGATCAAGTTCACCACCCTCTTCGGCCTTCTCGCCGTGGAGCTCGCCGTCGAGATGACGCGTAACGGCCAGCAAACGCTGACCCGCATGCTGGCCGCAGCGTTCTTCGCCGCATCCCTAGTGTTCGTTTGGAGGTCGTTCTACGCGATGCGGATCGGCGAAAGTCTCGATCGTGCAGGCTCGGCAATGCCCACCGCGCGGCGCTCGGCCGCGGCGTCGTAGTCGCTCAAGTCCCGGTGTTCGCGTGGCTCGCCGGGGCGCCGAGAACGCCGAGCCTCGCATAGTCGAGGCCGGAGAAAGCCTCGATCTCCGAGGATAAGGCGTCGAACACCGTCTCGGCGCTGGGCCAAGGACGGGAATCGCCGAGCGCTCTGCCGAGGTCCGCGAGGAGCCGCCAGCCTTCCAAAGCGTCACCGGGCGGTGAGAACGCGCGCTGGATCCTCTGCACCCGCCCGGCGTGGTTGGTGAAGGTGCCGTCGGTCTCGGCGAAGGAGGCGGCCGGCAGCACGGCGTCCGCGTAGAGCGAAGTCTCGGTACGCCTCGTGTCGATCAGGACCAAGAGCTCGAGCGCTTCCAGAGCCTCCTCGACTCTTTCGCGCCCGAGATTCCCGACGAGGTCGGCGCCGAACAGGACGAGCCCTTTCAGCTCCCTGGCTCGCATCTCCTCGAGCATGCGTTCGACCGCCTCGGAGGACGTCGGGATGCCCAGCGACTCGAGGCCGCGGCGGTTGGGATTCTTGTCGGCCTTGATCAGCAGATCGTCGCCGCGCGCGTCTGGCGGCGACCAGGCGTGGCCCGCCAGTCGGGTGCTCGGGCCGCCGAGAAG
Organism: Binatia bacterium; assembly: GCA_040507895.1. GTDB lineage: Bacteria > Desulfobacterota > Binatia > JACPRU01 > JACPRU01 > JBEVNX01. The sequence goes on from JBEVNX010000151.1 coordinate 6,431, forward strand.
AGAGCGGACCAGAAACGCCTCCTCGTTGGTCGCGAACGCCGACACGATGGCGCCGACCGCGCCCTCGCCCGCTTCGCGGCGGATGACCCCGAGCCGCGCGGCCACCGCGTCCAACGCTTCGGGCCACGGCACCGCCCGAAGATCGTCGTCCTGACGAAGCAGCGGAGACAGCAGCCGGCCCTCGCCCTGAACGCGACGGTAGCCGACGCGGCCTTCGTCGCACATCCAATAGTCGTTGACCTCGGGGTTGTAGCGCGGACGAAACCGGTAGATCTGGCCCTCGCGGTGATGAATCTCGATGTTGCATCCGTTGGCGCAGAACGGGCACACCGATTCGGTCTTCTTCAAGTACCAGACGCGCGACTGGAAGCGGAAATCCCGGTTGGTGAGCGCCCCGACGGGGCAGATGTCCACCACGTTTCCCGCGTACGGATTGTCGAGTCGCTTGCCGGGCGCTAGATCGATGTAACAACGGTCGCCGCGCTCGAAGACTCCGAGCTCGCTGGTCTTCGGTACTTCGTCGAGGAAGCGCGTGCAGCGCAGACAAAGAATGCAACGTTCCTGGTCGAGCACGACCTGCGGGCCGAGCTCGACGACCTTCCGCTTGCGCACCTTTTCTTCGACGGCGAAGCGCGAGGCTTTTTGGTCGAAGTCCATGTAGTAGTCCTGGAGCTTGCACTCACCGGCCTGATCACAGATCGGGCAGTCGATCGGATGATTGACCAGCAAGAACTCGAGCACCGACTCCTGCGCTTTCTTCACCCTCTCATTCCGCGTGTGCACGACCATGCCGTCCGTAACACGCGTGTTGCAGGCGATCTGCAGCTTGGGAACTTTCTCGATGTCGACCAAACACATTCGGCAGTTGCCCGCGATCGTCAGGCCTGGATGCCAACAATAGTGGGGCACCTCGATCCCGAGGCGCTCCGCGGCACGGATGACCGTGAGGCCTTCTTCGAACTCTGCTTCCTGGCCGTCGATCGTGACCTTCGGCATGGCCTCAGTGCGCCCCCGCTGCAGCTCGCAGCGGCGCGCCCTCCGGTAACAGCGGGCAGCGGCCCCGCTTCGCGTGCTCGACGAATTCGGCGCGGAACTTAGTGACGAACGACTTCGTCGGCATCGCCGCGGCATCGGCGAGAACGCACACGGTGTTGCCCATCATGTTGTCCGAAATGTCGAGGAGGAGTTGCAGGTCCTCTTCTCGGCCGCTCCCTTCCTCGAGACGCCGCAACACCTTGTGGAGCCAACCGGTGCCCTCGCGGCACGGCGTGCACTGCCCGCAGGATTCGTGATGATAGAAGCGGGCGATGACCTCAAGGGTGCGCACCATGCACGTCGTCTCATCCATCACGATGATGCCCGCCGATCCAAGCAGCGACCCGGCTTTGGCGACCGAGTCGAAGTCCATCGCCACGTCGATCTCGGCGGCGGTGAAGACCGGCACCGATGACCCTCCGGGTATCACCGCCTTCAAATTCCGCCCGCCGAGGATCCCGCCGCAGTGGTCGTAGAGGATCGAGCGAAGCGAGGTACCCATCGGCAGCTCGTAGACGCCCGGCCGCTCGACGTGTCCGCTCACGCAGTAGAGCTTGGGACCGGGACCCTTCTCCGGACCGATCGATTTGAACCACTCCGCGCCGCGCGCGACGATGTGCGGCACGCAAGCGAGCGTCTCGACGTTGTTGACGATCGTCGGCGACCCGAACACGCCATAGGTGGCGGGAAACGGCGGCTTGACGCGCGGATAGGCGCGCTTGCCTTCGAGCGACTCGATGAGCCCCGTCTCTTCGCCGCAGATGTAGGCCCCGGCGCCGCGATGCACGACGACGTCGAGGTCGAAACCGCTGGCGAGGATGTTCTTGCCGAGATAGCCGTTCGCCACGGCCTCCTCGACGGCCCGTTCGAGCACCTTGGCGCCGAAGGTAAACTCGCCGCGGATGTAGATGAACGCCTTGTGGCAGCGGATCGCGTACGCGGTGATGATGATGCCTTCGAGCAGCTGATGCGGGTCGAACTCGATGATCTCGCGATCCTTGAACGTACCGGGCTCGCTCTCGTCGGCGTTCACGCAGAGATAGACGGGCTTCTCGGTCTGCTTCGGCAAGAAGCTCCACTTGAGGCCCGTCGGAAAGCCGGCGCCACCGCGGCCGCGCAGCCCCGAGGCCTTCACCAGCTCCACGAGCTGCTCCGGCTGTGTTTCGACGAGAGCCTTGCGCGTGGCGTGGTATCCGCCGTGACTCTCGTAGACCTCGATCTTGTGGTAGTCCGGGGTTCCCCGGTGCTTCAGCAGGACGAGCTCGCTCATGAACGCCGGATCTCGGAGGGAGCGGCGGGCTCAGAGGGTATCGGGCTCCAGGACCTCTCGCCGGAAGACCCGCTGGCGCTCGTTCTGCATCTTCTTCTGCAACATCATCAGCCCATCGAGCACGGCTTCGGGACGAGGGGGACAGCCGGGCACGTAGACGTCGACGGGAATGATGCGATCGATGCCTGGCAGCGTCGTGTAGTTGTCATAGAAGCCGCCGGTCGATGCGCAGGCGCCGAACGAAAGTACCCACTTGGGCTCGGCCATCTGATCGTATACGCGCCGCAAGATCGGCGCCTGGCGAATCGTCACCGTGCCGATCACCATCAGCAGGTCGGCCTGGCGCGGGGTGAAGCGTGGCAATGCGGCGCCGAAGCGATCGATGTCGTAGGGCGCCATCGAGGTCGACATGAACTCCATCGCGCAGCACGCGGTCGCGAACGGATACGGAAAGATCGAGTACTTGCGGGCCCAGCCGATCGCCTTCTCGAGTTGCGTGACGATCACGCTGTCGCTGAGCAGCGCCTCGGGACCAGCCGAGTAGCCGACCGCTCCCGTACGTTCCTTCACGTCGCGTCGCCCTCCAAGGGCGCGTATAGCCTGCAGCTTTCCGAGCGTCAATCGCGCCGGCCGCCTTGCGGGCGAGCCGCCGCGCACCTATGCTCCGCGTCATGGAACCCTTCCGGACGATCGCCGAGGCGCTCGAGTTCAGCGCCGAGAAGATGAAGAAGAACGCGTTGTTTGCCACCGAACGGTTCTTCTGCGACGTCTACGCGTTCGAGCCCGGGCAGGGTCAGGCCGGTCATCGCCACGCGGGCTCGGACAAGATCTACTACGTGCTGCGGGGTGCGGGCGACTTCGCGGTCGACGGCCGAACGCGGAGGCTCGAAGCGGGCGCCGTCGTGTTCTGCCCCGCTGGCACCGACCACGCGGTGGCGAATCCTGGCCCCGAGCGGCTGGCGTTGCTCGTCTTCATGGCTCCGCCGCCCCGGTGACACCGCCGAGCGAATCCGACGACGTTCGCCGCGCGAACGAGTCGTTCTACCGCGCCTTCGAAAGCCTCGAAGCCGCCCGGATGGGCGAGGTGTGGCTTCACTCCGCGCGCGTGCAATGTACGCACCCCGGTTGGCGCCGGCTGGTCGGCTACGCAGCCGTGATGGAGAGCTGGGAGCGCATCTTCGAGAACACCTTCGAAATGTCCTTCGACCTCACCTCGGTGGAGATCTCGGTCGCCGGCGACCTCGCTTGGGTGGTGTGTACGGAGAACATCACGAGCCGCACCTACGACGGGATCTCTCACTCCCAGGTCGAGGCCGCCAATGTGTTCGAGCGCCACGACGGCCGCTGGCGCATGGTGCTCCACCACGGTTCTCCCGTGGTGGTCATGCCCGGCTCCGGGGAGCCGAGCCCGCATTTGCAGTAGGCCTCGCGCGCCTGTCAGAATCTGCTGGCGGTTCATCGCGTTGTCCGAGCCACGAAAGATCGGCCGCTACAACGTCGAGCGCCTGCTCGGCGCTGGCGGAATGGGGGCGGTATATCTCGCCGAGGACCCGGCGCTGAAGCGCCGCTTGGCGATCAAGATCGTCCAGGCGCCCACCGGCCAGCAGGAAGTTCTGTCGCGTTTCCAGCGGGAGGCCGAGGTCTCGGCGCACCTCAACCACCCGAACGTGATCACGATCTACGACGTCGGCGAGGACCCGGCGGTCGGCCCGTTCATCGCGATGGAGTTCGTCGACGGCGCGAGCCTGGCGGACCTGATCCGAGATCGACGGCTGTCGACGGCCGAAGAGCGCCTGCGGGCGCTGATCCCCGCGATGCACGCGGTCGACGCCGCACACGCCGCCGGCATCGTCCATCGCGACATCAAGCCCGGCAACCTGATGGTGGCGCGTGACGGACGCGTGAAGCTCATGGATTTCGGGGTGGCTCGCAGCGGCGATTCGGGCCTGACCGTCACGGGCTCGGTGATGGGTACGCCCTCGTACCTGGCGCCTGAGCAGTTGACGGGCGCGGAGCCTTCCGCAGCCACCGATCGGTACGCCTTCGCAGTCATGGCCTTCGAACTGTTCACAGGCACGAAGCCATACGTCGGCGCGACCACCGCCACGCTTCTCTACAACATCGCTCATTCGCCGCCGACGTTCCCGGATTCGATGCCGAGCGCCGAGCGCGCCCTCTTCGAGCGAGCACTCGCGAAGGAGCCCGCCGCGCGCTTCGCCGACTTGACGAGCTTTCTACGAGCGATGATCGGCGCCACGGTCGCCGATCACGGTGCGCGGGACCGGTTGCTCGCCGTTCTAGAGCCGGCGGACGCTCGGGACGAAGCTGTGCCGAACGAGCGGTCTCGGCCTCCCGCTGCCTCCCCGGTCGCGATCGCGGATGGCCTGAAGCCGACCACGATCGGTATGCTCGGCACCGGCGCCCTCGCCGGTATCGTGGCCCTCGGCTATGGGGCGTGGGTCTTCGGCCGACCCGCCCTCAAGCCTTCCGTTTCGCAAACCTTCGTTCAGACGGAGCCCGCGCCGGCAGCCACGCCGACCACTCCTTCACTGGCGCTTGGCCCGACGCCCGCCGTGGCTCCGGCGACTGCCCAGATTGCGCTAGCCGCTACGCCAGTGCCGCCCGCGATCGCCGAGCCGAGCGTCGCTGCGGAGGTCGCCCCTTCGAATGCCGCGGTTGCGCCCACCCCCGCCGAAAGCCTGGCCCTCGCCAGCGTCCCGCCCGAGGAGCCGGTCGAGCCACGACGGCCGACGGGCGCCGAGCTTCGCAACGCCGTGCGTGAAGCGCTGCGCGATCAGGGCATGGGCTACGTCGAGGTGCGCGTCGAGCCGGACGGCCGTGTTCGTCTCGCCAACCTCCCAGACGAGGCTGAAGCCGCCCGCGCCAGCGCCGTCGCCGGAAGCGTCAGCGACGAGCCTCTCAGCATCGAAACTTCGATTCGCACGGCGAAGCGGCCGGAACGCCAGGCACCGCGCCGCCCGGCGTCACGACACGTCGACTCGGCCGACCGCGCAGACTTGGCGCCGTCCGCGGAACCAGCGCCCGTGTGGGAGATCCGCCGCGGCGGCGCCGAACAAACCGAATGAATGAACGAGGAGGAGACCAGGGATGGGTAGGATGAGGAATCTCGTGTGTGGCGTCCTCTGCTCGGCAATGATCGCCTCTTGCTCGACTTCGACCGAGTCGAGAGATCAGGTCCTCGGCGGGCTCGGAGGCGCAGCGCTCGGCGCCGGCATCGGCGCGTTGGCCACCGGTGGTGACACGACGGCTGTGCTCGCGGGCGCCGCGGCCGGCGCCGTGGCCGGCTGGGCGACCGTCAAGCTTGTCCAATACCACTCGGAGCAAAAACGCAGCGCCAAGGAAGAGGCCAAGGCGCTCGGCTATCGTTCGTCCGACGGGACGGTGGTCAAGATCCGCGGCGCCAGTGTGAGCCCCGAGCGCGCGAGGCCAGGCGACAATCTGAATCTGACCATGGACTACGCGGTGCTCGCCCCACAAGGCACCTCGAGCGTGCCGGTGAGCGAGATCTGGACGCTCGAGAAGGACGGAGAGCGGCTCGCGTCCGTGCCTCCCAAGCAACAGAACCGCGCGCCCGGCGGGTGGCAAACCCGCGCCGGTATCGACATTCCCAAGAACGCCAGCAAGGGAACCTACGTCGTGAAGAACCGCGTCGAAGCGGGTAACAGCTATGACGAGCGTATCGCCACGTTCACGATCCGCTGAGAGCCCGCGCCACGGATAGCTCGCGGCTCGCGCGGGCGCGACGGAGCTGCGGGCTGCTCGCCACGTTCCTACTGCTTGCAGCCCGCGCGGCAGAGCCGCGCGAAGACGCCGTCGCGGCGGAGGCGAGTCGGGCGCGCGCGACGGCCGCGCGCATCGAAATGGAACGGCCGATCGCTCCGGTCGGACCGGTCACTCGCTTCATCAAGGCGCTCGGCGCGAGGCTCGGCGAAGCGGCTGGCGAATCCGCTTTCCCTTGGCGCTTCACGGTCATTCGCGACCGTTCCGCGAATGCCTTTTCGATCGGCGCCGGTCGCATCTACGTCAACGAGGGAACCCCCTTCGTGTGCCGCGACGAGGCGGAGGTCGCTGCGATCCTTGCGCACGAGATGGGACACCAGCTCGCCGGGCACTTTCGCTCTTCGTCGCGAGACGCTTCCTGGCTCGACGGGCTACGCGGTTCTCCCCCGGCGAAGGATGAGGTGATTGGCTCGGTGCGCCAGCGAATCGACCCGCAGAAGGAGCTCGAAGCGGACCGGATCTCGATCGAGATCTTGCGCCGGGCCGGATACGACCCGCACGCCGCCGTCTCGGTGGCCGAGCTGGTCGGGGGAAGCTCCGCAGCGAGCGCAGCTCATTTCGGCGGTGCCGAGCGGCTGCACAATCTCGAAGAGCTCGTCGCAGGCCTGCCGCCCGGCGGCCGCGGCGACGGCAAAGCCTTCCGCCGTTTGCGGGAGGAGGTCCAACCCGGCACGGAGTAGGCGAATTGACGCTCGCCGGGCAAACGGGTTAAGGGGAGCGGTTCCACTCTCGAATCGGAGGCCCCGACCGTCGATGCTCGTCCCTGCCACCCAGCTCAAAGTCGGAACCGTCATCAAGTACCAGAACGATCTCTGCCGCGTCTCCCAAGTGACCCACATCACCCCAGGAAACTGGCGCGGCATGGTGCAGACCAAGATGCGGAACCTCCGCACGGGCCTTTCCACGGAGAACCGCTTCCGCTCGGAAGACAAGGTGGAGAAGGTGACGCTCGAGCAGCACGAAATGGAGTTCCTCTACCAGGACGGGGACGTCTTCCACTTCATGAACACGGAGAACTACGAGCAGGTGGAGCTGTCGCGCGACGACCTCGGCGGAGTCATCGGCTATCTGACTCCGAACCTCAAGGTCTCCGTCGAGTTCTACGAGGACAAGCCCATCGGTGTGGAGATACCGAAGACGGTCGACCTGAAGGTGACCGACGTCGTGCCGGCCATGAAGACCGCGACCGTGACCAACGTCCTGAAGCCCGCGACCACCGAGACGGGCCTCGTGGTCTCCGTGCCGAACTTCATCGAAACCGGCGCCGTAATCCGGGTGGATACCGAGACCGGCGCCTACCTGTCGCGCGCCAAGTAGGCCGCCAAACGGTCGGTCGACGCGAGCGCCCCTTGGCTGCTCCCCATGCGAGCGGTCGGCCCCTGCTGCTGCTCGGCGCCCTCAGCGTCGTCAACCTGCCCAACTTCGTCGACCGACAGGTGCTCTACGCAGTCTTCCCCGCGGCTACCTCCGGGTCTGCTCGGCGACGCCCTTTCCCCGTGGATCGTGGGGGCGCTCTCGGACCAATTCGGCCTACGATTGGGGCTCGCCGTACTCTCGCCGATCCTTGCTCTCTCGGGCGCGCTTTGCTTGCTCGCAGGCCGCTTCGTCGCCAGCGCGCCCCCGCCTCGATCCTGATTCACGTGAAAGCCTCATGGGCTCCACGACGCAGCGAGTGCGAGATACTTACCGAGCCAGGGAACGACCGCGAGCAGCGCAACACCGAGCGCCACGCCGCGGAGCACACTCGCGCCGAGAAGCGGCGGCGCGGAGCGACGGAGTAGCAGCAACAAGCCGCAGGCGTTGGCTTTGAACAGTAGCAGCGCCGGGCCCGACCCCACGGTCGCCATCGATGCCTTGATCAGCGGGTTGCCTTCCGGGAAACCGAACTGCAGCGCCTGGTAGGTGAGCATACCATCGCCCAGCTGCAGGAGCACGTTCAGTGCGAATAGCTTCCGCAGATCGAGATCCACACGGTCGATCGTCCTTGCGCCGCTCTCCTTCCCCGCGAGGTCAAACGTCATTATTGCGGTACGCTCCCCTCTCCTGAAAGAAAGAGAGATCGCCGCGACCCCGCCAGCGCATCCCCGATCGATCGCTCTGTGCCCTAGCGGCCTCGCATGCGCCGTCCGTCTCGTCAAGCGTAAAATGGCTGTGCGGGTCACGCGATGGCACCCGCCGAGCGGAGCTCATCGATATCGCGGTCGCCGTATCCCGCTTCGCGCAACACCGCCAGCGTGTGCTCGCCGAGGTCCGGCGCGCCGGCGCGGATCTCCGGGGGCGCAGCCGAGAAATGCAGGAATGGCCCAGGGGTCTCGATCGGACCCTTCTTCGGATGCGTCAACCGCCGGAGATAGCCGTTCGCGAGCGTATCGGGATCCGCGGCGATGTCTGCATAGGTGCGCACGGAGGCGGCGAGCACTCCCTCGGCGCGCAGACGTCGCACCCACTCGCCCGAGGGCGCGGTCGCGAACGCGCTCCCGAGGACTTCGAGTAACGCGGTTCGGTGCTTGAGTCGCCGGCCGACGGAGCGGAAGCGCTCCTCGCTGCCGAGCTCGGGACGACCGATGGCTCGGCAGATACCGGGCCACGAATCCTTCACTTCGGCGATCACGAACTCGCCGTCCGAGGCGCGAAAGCTCTGCCATAGCGTCTTGACAAACGGATGGGAGCGTCCGGCGCGAGGCGACAGCGCGCGCGAAAGCACGTGATTCTGTAGCTCCCACGCTTGCAAGCCAAGTAGGCCGCCGACCAGCGAAACCTGCACGGCCTGCCCGACACCGGAGCGCTCTCGCCCATAGAGCGCCGCAATCACCGCGAAGGCGAGGTTGACGCCGCCGAGCGCATCGGCCACGGCGGCACCGACGGGGAGGGCGTCGCCGTCAGGCAAGCCGGTGACACTCATGATGCCGCTCTCGGCCTGAGCGATGAGGTCCACGCCGGAGGCGTTCTTCATCGATCCGTGGGGGCCGTACGTCGAGGCCGAGGCATAGACGAGCCGCGGATTGAGCGGCCCCAGATCCGCGTAGCCGAGCCCGAGCTTCTCCATCGCGCCCGGTTTCAGATTGTGGACGAGCGCGTCTGCGCTCGAAGCGAGGCGGCGGGCGACTACCTGCGCGGCCGGCTTTGACAGGTCCAGACAAATGCTGCGCTTGCCCCGGTTGTTGACGAGAAAGAACGTGTTCACGCCGTCGATCTCGGGAAAATTCGTACGAGCCGGATCGCCGCCGGGCCGCTCGACCTTGACGACGTCCGCACCGAAATCGGCGAGCAACGCGGCGCCGTAGGGGCCGGCTTGATGCTGCGTGAAATCGAGGACGCGGATGCCCTGCAGGATGTCCATGCGCTTATCGGAATACGGCCACACCGCTGCCGAAGATGTTCTCGACGGCGTCGAGCATGGCTTCGGACGGGACCACGCGCAAGCTCTCGGGGAGCTCGATGACCGTTTCGCTGTTGCCGGGCACGATGACGTGGAGATACGCGGGGCACGAGCCGCGGTGTTGCGCCAGCGTGTCTCGCAAGCGCACCAACCGCTCGTCGGTCAAGGAGTCCGCGCTCACCTGCAGATGCACCTGACGGACCGACTGTTCGCGCACCGTCGCGAGCGGCCGGATCTCGTCGGCGATGATCTGCGAGCGCTCGCGCGCGATCTCCGCGCCTTCTGCGAGCGCATCGCCCTCGTCGCTCCGCGCCGCCGCGGCGTCGCGCTTGTCGAGCGAGCCCGCGACCAGCACCGGCTCGTCACCGTGGATCGTCGTCTCGAACCTTCGGTAGGCTTCGGGCCAGGCGATGACCTCGACCACTCCTTCCTTGTCCTCGAGCGAAAACGTCGCGTAGCGATCGCCCTTCTTGCTGTTCTTGGTCTTCACGGTGTGGATCACGCCCGCTACGACGACTTTCTCCTGATGCGCCCGCCCCGCCAGAGTGCCGGTCGAGGCGTTTGTCAGACGCAGCAGATCGCGGTCGAACTTGTCCAGCGGATGACCCGTCAGGAAGATGCCGATCGCCTCCTTTTCGGCGCGTAGCATCTCCTTGTCGGACCATTCGGGAACGACCGGGATCGGCGGAGGGTCCGTCAGCGCGGCGCTGCCGCCACGTCCAAACAGGCTCTGCTGATCGGAGTTCGCCTCGCGCTCCGTCCGCTCCGCCCAGCGGAGCATGTCTTCGGCCGCCTCCACCAGCCGGGCGCGTCCCTCTCCGAGCGAATCGAACGCGCCACACTCGACGAGGCTCTCGACCACCCGCTTGTTGATCACCGGCCCGCGCACGCGCCGGCAGAAATCCGCGAACGACTCGAAGGGTGTGGTGCGGGCGGCGAGGATCGTCTCGATCGCCTTGCCGCCGACGCCGCGCACGGCGCCGAGCCCAAAGCGGATGTCGTTCCCCGCTGCCGTGAAGTCCTCGCCGCTTTGATTGACGTCGGGCGGCAAGATCCGCACGCCGCGCTCGCGGCAATCCGCGATGTTCTTGTAGGTCTTGTCGGTGTCGCCCATCTCCATGGTGAGCAGGGCGGCCATGAACTCCTGGGGAAAATGGGCCTTGAGGTAGGCGGTTTGAAACGAGACCAAGGCGTAAGCGGCGGAGTGCGACTTGTTGAAGCCGTACGCCGCGAAGGTCTCCATCTGATCGAAGATCTCGCCCGCGAGAGCCGCCTTCAACCCCTGCTTCGCTGCCCCATCAAGGAAGCGAACCCGCTCGAGCGCCATCTCCTCGGCCTTCTTCTTGCCCATTGCACGGCGCAAGTTGTCTGCGTCGCCAAGCGTATAGCCCGCGAGCACCTGCGCGATCTTCATCACCTGTTCCTGGTAGACGATCACTCCGTAGGTTTCCTTGAGGATCGGCTCGAGCGCGGCGTGTAGATAGTGGATCGGCTCCTTGCCGCGCTTTCGCTTGATGAACTCTTCGACCATTCCGGAGTCCAGCGGCCCGGGGCGATACAGCGCGAGCACAGCGATCAGGTCCTCAAAACAGGTCGGACGAAGATCGGAGAGGAGCTTGCGCATTCCGCCCGACTCCATCTGAAATATGCCGACCGTGTCGCCGTGACCGAGGCATTCGTACGTCTTCCTGTCGTCGAGAGGAAGTAGGGCGACGTCGAGCTCGACCCCTCTCCCCTCTCGCACCCGCCGTACCCCGCTCTCGATCAACGTCAAGGTCTTGAGCCCCAGAAAATCGAACTTGATGAGGCCGATCGCATCGATCTCGTTGTATGCGTATTGCGTGAGCAGCAGCCCGTCCGGATCGACGAACAACGGCACGTCCTCAACCAACGGACGATTCGAGATCACGATGCCCGAGGCGTGCTTGGTGGTCTGGCGGAAGAGGCCCTCGAGCTTCAGCGCGTTCTCGAAGAGCTCCTTCTCGCGCGCTCCGGCGTCGCGCACGTCCCGGAGTCGCGGCTCCATCTCGAGCGCCTTTTCGAGAGGATAGTCCTTACCCTGCTTGGGCGCCGGATAGAGCTTGGCGATGCGGTCCGTCTCGGCAAAATTGAAGCCCAGTACCCGGCCGACGTCTTTGATCGCCTGCTTGCCCTTCAAGGTTCCGAAAGCGACGATCTGTGCCACGCGGTCTTCGCCGTACTTCTGCTTCACGTAGGCGATGACCTCGTCGCGACGCTCGAAACAGAAGTCGACGTCGATGTCGGGCATCGACTTGCGCTCGGGGTTGAGGAAGCGTTCGAACAAGAGCCCGTAAGGGATCGGGTCGAGGTCGGTGACGTCGAGCGCGTACGCGACCAGGCTCCCGGCGCCGGACCCGCGCCCCGGGCCAACGGGGATGCCCCGCCGCTTCGCCTCGCCGATGAAGTCCGCGACGATGAGAAAGTAGCCCGCGAAGCCCATCTCGCAGACCGTAGCGAGCTCGAACGCCAGGCGGTCCTGGTAGGCCGCCTCGCGCTCCGCGCTCCATTCTGGCTGCACGCGTCGGGGCGCGAGCCGGCGCTCCAGCCCCGCGAGCGCCGAGCGTTCGAGGTGAGCCTCCAGCGACTCTCCGCTCGGGGTCTGGAAGACGGGAAACTGATAGCGCCCGAACTCGAGCTCGACGTCGCATCGTTCGGCGATCGCCAGCGTGTTCGCAACGGCTTCGGGAAGCTCGTGGAAGGCCGAGATCATCTCGCTCGGCCCCTTCACGTAGAGCTCATCCGTGCCGAGCTTCCACGCCTTCGGATCGTCTCGCGTCTTCTTCGATTGGATGCAGAGCAGGATCTCGTGGGCTTTGGCGTCCTCGGCGCGGAGGTAGTGGCAGTCGTTGGTAGCCACCAGACCGAGGCCTAGCTCTCGGGCGAGCCGAACGAGCTCGACGTTGGCCTGGTTCTGCGCAGCGAGCTTGTTGTCTTGGATCTCGACGTAGTAGCGGTCGCCGAAGATCGCCGCGTAGTCCTCCATCACCTTGCGGGCGCGCTCGAGGCTGTGCTCGGCGATCGCCCAGTTCACCTCGCTCGAGAGACATCCCGAGAGCGCGATGATGCCCGCGTTGTGTGCCTGGAGAATCTCCTTGTCGATGCGCGGCTTGTAGTAGAAGCCTTCGGTAAACCCCGCGGTCACCAGCCGACAGAGGTTCTTGTAGCCGTCCCCGTTCATCGCCAACAGCGTGAGGTGGAAGTTGCCCGCCGCCTCGTAGTCGTCGCTTCGCCCGATGCGGTCGGTGCGGCTCTTGCGCGCGACGTAGACCTCGCAGCCGAGGATCGGCTTGACGCCGGCGTCGACGGCTTTCTTGTAGAACTCCACGGCGCCGAACATGTTGCCGTGATCCGTCATGGCCACGGCCGGCATGCCGAGCTTTTTGACGTGGGGGATGAGCGCCGAGATCTTGTTGGCGCCGTCGAGCAGCGAGTACTGCGTATGGAGGTGGAGGTGTACGAAGCTCATCTACGTCTCGGCGAGAGCGAGCGCCGAACCCGCGCCTTGGTCCAGACTCTTGGCCGTACACGGCGGCGAGGATTGCGCACTCGCTCTCGCCTCTTTACTTCGCACGGTCTCCCATATCACTCCCACTCGATCGTGGCGGGGGGCTTCGAGGAGATGTCGTAGGTCACGCGATTGACGCCGCGGACTTCGTTGGTCAACCGGCTCGAGATTCGCGCCAGGAGGTCGTATGGCAAGCGGGCCCAGTCGGCCGTCATTCCGTCGAGGCTCTCGACGGCGCGTATCGCGATGACGTTCTCGTAGGTTCGCTCGTCGCCCATTACCCCCACGGTCTTCACCGGCAGGAGAACCGCGAACCCCTGCCAGATCGACGAGGCGAGCGGCGACGCGGCGATCTCCTCGCGGACGATGGCATCCGCCTCGCGCAGCACGGCGAGTCGCTCGGCGGAGACGGCGCCGAGCACCCGGATCGCCAATCCGGGGCCAGGGAACGGCTGGCGGTGGAGGATCGAATCGGGTATCTCGAGGAGAGCGCCCACCTTTCGCACTTCGTCCTTGAAGAGCTCGCGCAGCGGCTCGATGAGCGACAGGCGCATGCGCTCGGGGAGGCCGCCGACGTTGTGGTGGCTCTTGATGGTGGCCGACGGTCCCTTGAACGACACCGACTCGATCACGTCGGGATAGAGCGTGCCCTGGGCTAGGAAGCTGACCCCGGGGATCGAGCGCGCCTCTTCCTCGAACGCCTCGATGAACGTCACGCCGATGATCTTGCGCTTCCGCTCCGGATCCTCTTCGCCGGCGAGGCGCTTCAGAAAGCGCTGCGAGGCGTCGATTGCGCGCAGGTTGAAGCCGAAGTGCTCGCGGTAGACGCTCGTCACCTCGGCGAACTCGTTCTTGCGCAGCAGGCCGTTGTCGACGAACACGCACACCAGACGGTCACCCACTGCGCGCTGCACCAGCGCCGCGGTGACGGTCGAGTCGACTCCACCCGAGAGCGCGCAAATCACCCGCTGCTCTCCCACACGCGCGCGGATCGCCGCCACCTCGCGCTCGATGAAGCCTTCCATGGTCCAGTCCGCGGTGCAGCGGCAGATGCGGAAGAGGAAGTTGCGCAACACCTGAGCGCCGTGCGGCGTATGCACGACTTCGGGATGGAACTGCAGGCCGAAGCGGCGCCCCGTGGTATCGCAGAACGCGGCGACCGGCGAGTTCAGGCTGTGTGCAATCGCCCGATAGCCAGGCGGCATGGCTTCGATGCGATCGCCGTGGCTCATCCACACCCGCTGACTCCGTCCGCCATCGAGGCCGGCGAACAAGTCGCGATCGTCATCGATCGTCAAATCGGCGGGTCCGTACTCGCGCCGCTCGGCGCGCGCCACACGGCCACCGCCGAGCTGGCAGAGAATGCCCATTCCGTAGCAGATTCCGAGCACCGGCCGGCCATCGAGCAGCGCTGCGTCGATCTTGGGTGCCTCGGGATCGTAGACGCTCGCCGGCCCCCCCGAAAGGATCAGGCCCTGCGGATCGAGTGCGGCGAGCCGATCCGCTCCGACGTTGAAGGGATGGATCTCGCAATAGACCCCCGCCTCGCGCACGCGGCGCGCGATGAGCTGCGTGTACTGGCTGCCGAAATCGAGGACGAGGATCATTCGAGCCGGTAGTTGGGCGCTTCCTTGGTGATCGACACGTCGTGTACGTGGCTCTCGCGGAATCCCGCCGAGGTCACGCGCACGAACTTGGCCTTGCTCCGCAGCTCCTTCAGCGTCGCGCAGCCGACGTACCCCATGCCGGCCTTCAGCCCGCCGATGAGCTGCTGGATGATGAAGGTCACGGGGCCCTTGTACGGAACCCGCCCCTCGATGCCCTCCGGAACCAGCTTCATTGCCTCTTCCTCGTCCTGGAAGTAGCGATTGCGGCTGCCCTCCCGCTCGCGCATCGCCTCGATCGAGCCCATGCCGCGGTAGAGTTTGTAGGTCCGCCCCTGGTAGAGAATCGTCTCGCCCGGGCTCTCTTCCGTGCCCGCGAAGAGGCTGCCGATCATCACCGTGGTGGCGCCCGCAGCGAGCGCCTTGGTGATGTCGCCTGAGAACTTCACCCCACCGTCGGCGATCACCGGTACGCCCTTCGCTTCGGCGACCTTGACCGCGTCGGTGATCGCAGTGAGCTGCGGCACGCCGACACCCGACACGACGCGCGTAGTGCAGATGGAGCCCCCGCCCATGCCGACCTTGACGGCATCGACGCCTGCACGGATGAGCGCCATCGTGCCTTCGGCGGTCGCGACGTTGCCGGCGACGAGCTGGATGCCCGGGAAGGTGCGCTTGAGATCGCCGACCGCGTCGATGACGGACTTCGCGTGCCCATGCGCCGTGTCGATCACCACGACGTCGGCACCGGCGCGCACCAGCGCCTGGACCCGCTCATCGCGATCCATGCCCGTGCCGATCGCCCCGCCGACTCTCAGACGCCCCTGTCCGTCTTTCGACGCGTGCGGGAACTGGATCGCCTTCTGAATGTCCTTGACCGTGATGAGCCCTTTCAACCGGCCCCGCTCATCGACCACGAGCAGCTTCTCGATGCGGTGCTCGTGGAGAATCTCCTTGGCCTTGTCGAGCGTCACGCCGGGGCGCGCCGTGACCAACCGCTGCCTCGTCATGACCTCGGAGACCGGACGATCGAGCCGCTTCTCGAAGCGCAGATCGCGATTGGTGAGGATGCCGACGAGCTCGCCGCCGTCTCGCGTCACCGGCAGACCGGAGATCTGGTATCGCCTCATGACATCGAGCGCCTCGTGGATCGGCTGCTCGGGACGAACCGTGACCGGATCGCTGATCATGCCGCTCTCGGACTTCTTCACCCGCTCGACTTCCTTGGCCTGCGCGCTGACCGGAAGGTTGCGGTGCACGATGCCGATGCCCCCTTCCTGCGCGAGCGCGATCGCCGTGCGTGCTTCCGTGACGGTGTCCATGGCCGCCGAGACCAGCGGGATCGCCAGCCGGATCTCGGCGGTGAGCTGCGTGGCGGTGTCGGCGTCCTTCGGCAGGATCTCTGAGGCCGCGGGCACTAACAGGACGTCGTCGAACGTGAGGCCTTCGAGCACTTCCGAGGGCATCATCGCGGGAACCTCCGGGCTTCGAGATGAAAAAAAAGCCCGGGCGGACATCCGGGCTCGCGTGTTCGGTCGCGAATTTCGCAATCTGGAGCGACCATGGCTTCACCTAGCAGACGACTACCGATAAGACAAGGTAGGTCCGGTGACCCCAACATGTTGGGGTTGGGGCCACTGAGTCGCATCCGTGAACGTACTCGCGATCGCCGATAGTCTTCGCGCACCCACGTAGGCCTATGACGATTGCATTCTTCGGGGTCGGACACTCGGAGCCGTCGGCAATCTCCGCGCGGCGCCTCGGAGGACTGTCGCGAGCGTGATCGTCCCCTTCAAAGGCGTCACTCCTCGGCTCGCTCCTGACGTGTACGTACACGCCTCGGCGCACGTCATCGGCGACGTCGAGATCGGTGCCGGCTCGAGCGTCTGGTTCCAAGTCGTGATCCGTGCCGACGTGGAGAAAGTCCGCATCGGCCGCGGCACCAACGTGCAGGACCACTCGACGATCCACGTCACAAACGAGCGCTGGCCGACGATCCTCGGCGACGGCGTCACGATCGGCCATCGCGTCGTGCTACACGGCTGCACGATCGCGGACCACGCGCTGATCGGGATCGGCGCCATCGTCCTCGACGGCGCCGAGATCGGGGCGGAAGCGCTGGTCGGTGCGGGTGCGCTGGTGGCGCCGGGGACAAAGATCCCGCCCCGCGTGCTCGTGATCGGCAGCCCCGCGAAGCCCGTGCGAGACCTCCGACCCGACGAGATCCAGCGACTTCATCACTCGGCGGATCTCTACGTCGGCTACGCCAGGAGCTATCGTGCTCAGGGCCTCTGATCTAGGTCGCTTGGCACGATACGGTCCCCGCGCGTCCCGCCCGGGTCGCTTGTACGACGGCGCAGATGGGTAAGGCATCCGCGTCGAGGCCGCGCGCGACGTCGACGAGGCGGCGAACGCGTACGCGCCCGCTCAAGCGCTCGAGTAGTCGGTCGAAGAGCCCGACGTAGCGCCCGCCCTCCACCTCCGCGTGTACGGTCAGGACCTCGAGCCGGGCGGCTCCGATCGGTGGCAGGCAGCGGTCGAGTAGCTCTTCGCCGCCGATTCCTTGCCCGAGCAGCTCGTCGATCGTCGGCAGCGTGGTGGGGATTTCGGGAAGCCGGCCCGGGACTCCACCGGCGCGCGGCCGATACGGGTGCGAGCCGCGCGTGCTCGAGTGATAGGTGAACGGTCCGCGTTCGATCACCGCCAGCGACGCGGCGCCGCACTGCCAACCCGGGGCCGCGAAGCCGGCCGGCTCGGCGCCGACGATCTCGCGGAAGACGGCGAGCGCGGAGTCGACCTCGCGCGCGACGGCACCCTCGGAGGCTGACACGGCGTGGTCGTGCCAGTACACGTGGTCGTGACCGTGTACGCCGAGTTCGTGCCCTTCCTCGACGACCCGGCGCAGCAATTCGGGAAACGATCGCGCGATTTGCGGCGCGGGAAGCAGCGTGCCGTGCAACGCCGTACGCAGCCCGTAGAGGCGCACGGCGTCGCTCTTCCACATCTTCGCGACGAATCCGCGGCGCGTGAAAATGCGACGAATCGCCCTGCCCGAGTTGTCCGGGCCCATGGCGACGTAGAAACTCGCCTTCACGCGGCGGCGCGCCAATAGATCCAGCAGGCGTGGAACACCCTGCGCGAGCCCGTAGTACGTGTCGACGTCTACCTTGAGCGCCAGCTCATCCATCTCACGCGGGGGCCGCGTGTCGGAAGTAGTCGATGGTGCGCCGTAGTCCCTCGTCGAGCGGGACCTCGGCCTTGACGCCGAGGATGCTGTGCATCCGCTCCACGTTGGGGATACGCCGCGGAATGTCCTCGTAGCTCGGCCCGTACACGTCCTGCTGCGACACGAAGCGGATCGTCGACTTCGACCTGGCGATCGCGATCAGTCGCTCGGCCAACTCGCGGATGGTGTACTCGCGCTCGTTGCCGACGTTGAAGATCTCGCCCACGGCTTCCTCACGCACACCCGCTTGCACGGTCGCCGCGATCGCATCCGTCACGTAGGTGAAGCAGCGGGTTTGGCTGCCGTCGCCGATCACCGTCACGGGCTCTCCCCGCAGCGCCTGACCGAGGAAGATCGTGATCACGCGGCCGACGTCGATGGCGTCGAGACGCGGGCCGTATACGTTGAAATAGCGCACGACCGTCGTCTTGAGCCCCATCTTCGCGTAGGCGAAGCAGAAATGCTCGCCCACCGCCTTCGACGTCGAATAGCACCAGCGGTCGATGCGCGTGGAGCCGAGGACTCGGTCGTCGTCCTCGCTCCACGGGATCTTGTGATTACGGCCATAGACCTCGGAGGTGGAGGAGAAGACGACGCGCTTGCCGTGCTTGAAGGCGAGCTTGAGGACGTTCTGCGTTCCGTTCACGTTGACGTTCAGCACCTGGTAGGGATCGCCGACGTAGTGTTCGACCCCGACCACGGCAGCGAGGTGGTAGACGAGATCGACCCGGGCGATCAATCCTTCGAGGATGGCCTCGTTGAAGACGCTGTCGCGGACGAAATGCGCCCGCGGATCGCCGATGCGATGCTTCACCTTGATCGTCATTCCCGTGTCGAGAATGAAGACCTCGTCTCCACGATCGAGGAAGGCATCGGTGAGATGCGACCCGAGGAATCCGGCCCCGCCCGTAATGAGAACTTTCATGGCGATTTCCCCACGACTTGCCCGCGCCGGCAGCCGCCCCGCGCCGCCCATTCGGCCGCCGTCACTTCCGCGCCGCCTTCCGGCTGCACGCTCTCCAACCGGAGCGCGCCCAGCCCGGCGCCGACGTAGACTTCTCCCGAGCCCGTGACCTCCACCTCCCCCGCGCCGATCGGCCGCGGCAGGTCGGATAGCCGCGCGCGCCACACGAACAGCCGGCGGCCCAAGCACCATGTGAAAGCGCCCGGATAGGGATGCGTCACCGCGCGGACCAAGTCGTAGATGCGCTTGGCCGGGAGACTCCAGTCGATCTCCCCGTCCGCGGGCGTGCGACGCCCGTAGTAGCTCGCGCGCGAAGCATCTTGCGCGATCCGCGGCGCGCGCCCCGCGGCGAGTAAGGGGTAGGCTTCGCGCATCAGCAAGCGGGCCGCCTCCGTAGCCTTGCGATGAAGCGCGAGCGCCGTGTCGTCCTCCTCGATGGCGATCGTCCGTTGAGCCACGATGTCGCCGCGGTCGGCCTTCTCGACCATGTAGTGAAGCGTCACCCCGGTCTCGGTCTCGCCTTCGATCAGCGCCCAGTTGATGGGCGACCGGCCCCGGAACTTCGGCAGCAGCGACGGGTGGAGATTGAGCGCGCCCCGGCGTGGCACCTCGAGTAATTCGCGCTTCAGCATCTGGCGAAACATCGCCGAGAACAGGAAGTCGGGCGCCAGGGCCCGCACCCGCTCGACCACATCGCCGGCGTTGACGTCGGCGGGCGCGATCACCGGAATGCCGCGCTGCCCGGCGAGCTCACGGACCGAGCGAAACCACAACTCCTCGCCCGCCGAATCTTCGTGGGTGATCACGAGCGCGATCTCGCCATCCGCCCCGAGCAGCTCTTCCAGACAAGCGGCGCCGATGTCGTGATAGGCGAGCAGGACGTTACGCACGCAGCTCGGCGTCCTACTCCGGGTGGCGCCGGATCGATTCGATCACGTACAACGGCCGGCGGCGAACCTCGTTGTAGATGCGCGCGACGTATTCGCCGACCACGCCGATCGCGACGAACAAGGCTCCGACGAAGAGGAAGAGGATCGCGAACAGCGTGAACACGCCCTCGACCTCCGGTCCGACGAACAGCCGCCGGAGGAACAGGAACAGAGCGAACGAAAGACCGGCGCCCGCGGTGAAGATGCCGAACAGCGTGACGAACTGCACGGGCAAGACCGAGAACCCCGTGAGAAAATCGAAGCCGAGGCGCATGAGGCGGAACACGCCGTAGCGCGAGCGGCCGAACTGGCGCTCCGCGTGGGCGACCGGCACCTCGGCCACTCGCTTGGTGAAACGCCCGGCCAGCGCAGGGATGAACAACGAATGCTCGCGCCAGCGCAGCACGCGCTGCACGATTTCGCGGCGGTAGGCCCGCAGCATGCACCCGTAGTCGAGGGCCACCGGGCCGCCGCCCGCCGACACGGCGCGAACCATGCCGGAAGCCGCCTGCCGCATCCAGGAATCCTTGCGTCGCTGACGCACCCCGCCGACGACGTCGTAGCCCTCGGCGACCTTGGCGAGCAGCTTGGGGATCTCCTCGGGAGGGTTCTGCAGGTCGGCATCGATCGTCACCACGACCTTGCCTCGCGAGACTTGAAACCCGGCGAGAATCGCGCCGTGCTGACCCGCGTTATGGGCGAGCTCGACGACGATCAGAGCGGGGTCGTCGCGGCCGAGCTCCTCGAGCACCTCGCGCGAGCCGTCGGTCGAGCCGTCGTCCACGTACACCACTTCGTTCGACTCGCCGATCTGATCGAGCACGGTCCGGAGCCTGCGGTGGAGCTCGCGCAAGCTCGCCTCCTCGTTGAACACCGGCACGACCACGCTCACTCCCACCCGGCGGGGCAGAGGAGGTTTGGACTCCGACGTGGCACGCAGCGCCATCTTTCGCTGAGACCCGCGATATTCCAGGGGTTTACCCCTGATAGCCTTTCACTCCGGAAGCGTCAACGAAGCCTGACCCCGTGAACCCGCGAGCGGTCATGGCGCGCCACCCCCGCGAGCGGTAGCTTGCCTTTCCGGCAACACGGTGGCCAGGCACGAGCACGATCGACCGCTCCATCCCACCGCCTTGGACGGCTCGAGGCCTCGCGGTCGCTACGGCCGCCCTCGTCCTCTTTCTCTGTCGCGTGTCGCGCGGGAGCGATGCCTCTGACGGACTTTGTGGGCAAATATTCTCTAAGCGCCGCATTTCTATCTCGACCCGCCCGCCGCTCTTGGTCGGCACCCGTCCAGATCTCCGTTTCGGCAGATCTATGGTCACCGAGCCTGTAAGCGTCGTCGTCGAGCTCGTCGCCCGCGACTACGACGGTGCTCTCTGGGTGCGCCCCGCGTCTCCCTCGCACCAGGCCCTGACCCACGGAAGCAGCAAATAAGCGGGAAACGAGAGCACGAAGGTAAAGGCAAAGTACGACGCGTAGCCCATGCGCTCGGCCCCGAACCCGCTCGCCGCACTGGCCAGGGTCCGTGTCAGGCCGAATATTGCAGAGAGAAGCGCGTACTGAGTCGCAGCCTGCTTTTTTTCACAGACGCGCATGAGGAACGCGAGAAAAGCCGCGGTGCCGAGCCCGCCTGTGAAGCTCTCGATCGCGGAGGCGGCATAGATCCCTGCCCGACCAGTTCCCGTCGCTGCGGCGGCGGCATACCCGAGGTTGGAGACCGCCTGCGTGAGGCCGAGGATCCACAAGCTCGGGAAAATGCCCATGCGCGACGTGAGCACGCCGCCCGAGAGCGCGCCGAGCACACCGAGCGCCACGCCGAGCGTCGTCGAGATGAGCCCGACTTCCGCCACGGTCAATCCGCGGTCGATCCAGAAGGGCTTCACCATCGGCCCCATGCTCGCGTCTCCGAGCTTGTAGGTGAGCACGAAGAGAAACACGAAGGCCGCACCCGGCCGCGTGAGCCATTCCTGGAAGCTTTCCAGCCAATGAGGACGGGGCCCCGACTCGACGACCATGGCGGGCGCGCGCGCGGCCGCCGCGGCGAGCAGCACGGACGTCATCGCCGCAGTCGCGAACACGAATGGCCAACCGGCATAGTCGGCAATCGCGACCAGGCCGCCGCCACCGACGATCAGCGCCGCGCGATACGCCGAGACCCGGATCCCGTTCGCAACGCCCTCTTCGCCGCGCTCGAGAAGCCCTATCGAGTAGGCGTCGATGGCGATGTCCTGTGTGGCGGATGCGATCGTCAGCGCGAAGAGGAGCGCCCAGAGAGTGTTCGTCGGGATGCTCGGGTCGAATGCCGGGAGCATCACGAGAAGCACCGCCATCGTGAGGAGCGAGCAGGCGATCCAACGCCGCGGGTGCCCGAGCTGATCGACGAGCGGCGCCCACAGCACCTTCAGCGTCCACGGTAACCCGAGCAGGCCCATGAGGCCGATCTCGCGAAGCGAGACGCCGTGCACGCGAAAGTAGACGGGGAGGTTGTCGTTGACGATTCCGAAGGGAAACCCCTCGGCGAAGTAGAGAAGCGCGATCCAGGTGAGCTTCCGCCGCAGCGGCATGGGAGCGCTAGCGGCTCTCGGCGATCCGCCTGCGCGCGGAGCGCGAAGGCTTGGCCGGTGGAGCGGGCCGTCGGCCCGTAGCTGCCCGCGGGCGGGCTCGCAGCACGAACCTCAGCGGCGTGCCCTCGAGCGGAAGCGCCGCGCGCAGGCGGTTCTCGAGGTAGCGGAGATAGCCCGTCGTCATGAGCTCGGGGTCGTTCACGAAGAGGGCGATCGTCGGAGGAGTGCTGCCGAGAGTGGTGGCATAGTACACGCGCACACGCTTACCGCGTTGCCGCGGCGGCTCGACCGCGGACAGTGCCTCTTCGAGCGCCTCGTTGAGGCGACGCGTCGGGGGCCGGAAGCGGTGCGCCGCCGCGGCGCGACGCGCGGCAGGCAGGATCTCCTCGAGACCCGAGCCACGAAGTGCCGAGACCACCACTCCGGGCACGTGCTCGAGGTGCGGATACACACGGCGCGCTTCGGTGAGGAAGGCTCGCGGGCCGCGGGCAGCACCCGCGACCGCATCCCATTTGTTGACGACCAGCACCACACCCCTGCCGCGGTCCCATGCCAAGCGGGCGATGCGCGCGTCCTGCTCCGTGACTCCTTCACTCGCATCCACGACCAGCAGGCCGACGTCCGCACGCTCGAGCGAGCGGAGCGCGCTGGCGACCGTCGCCTTCTCCAGGCTCCGCTCGATCCGGCTCTTGCGGCGGATGCCGGCCGTATCGACGAGCAAGACGGTTTCGCCGCCGACCGTCCAGAGCGTGTCGACCGGGTCCCGGGTCGTGCCGGCGGCGCTGTCGACGAGCGCGCGCTCCTCGCCGAGGAGCCGGTTCAAGATCGAGGATTTCCCGACGTTCGGACGTCCGACGAGCGCAAGGCGCAACGTCGGCTCCCGCGCGGTCGTGGATCCTCCCCGGAGGCTCGACACGACTCGGTCGAGGAGTTCGTCGATCCCGCGGCCGTGCTCCGCCGACACGGCTTGCGGCTCGCCGAGGCCGAGCCGGTAGTATTCGTAGACGAGATCGCGCTGGCCGGGCCCATCGATCTTGTTCACGACACAGATCACGGGCTTGCCGCTTTCGGCCAGAACTCGCGCGACGACCTGGTCGGGCGGCGACAACCCGGCACGGCCGTCGACCACGAAGAGCACCAGGTCGGCTCCCTCCACCGCCCGAAGGCTTTGCTCGCGCACGCGCCCGGCGAGCTCGTGGTCGCTGCCGATCTCGAAGCCGCCGGTGTCAGTCAGTACGAATTCGCGCCCGGCCCAATGAGCGTCGGCGATGAGCCGATCGCGCGTGACACCGGGCTCATCGTCGACGAGCGCCCGGCGGCCGCCTAGGACGCGATTGAAGAGCGCCGATTTGCCGACGTTCGGGCGGCCGACGATGGCGACCGCGGGCGACCCGGGCACGTTCTCACTCACAAGCCAAGCTCGGTCAGCATGCGCGGGTTCTTCGTCCAATCGCGCCGCACCTTGACGAAGAGCTCGAGGAAAAATCGCTTACCGCAGAAGCGCTCGAGCTCCAGGCGCGCGCGCGTGCCGATCTGGCGGATCCTCGAACCAGCGGAACCGATCAGGATGCTCTTCTGTGAGTCTCGCTCGACGAGGATCGTCGCCGACACGACGTTGACCTGCGCCTTCTCTTCGAAGCGCTCGACCACGACGGCCGTGCGGTACGGGATTTCGCCGTCCGTTACCGCGAAAATCTGCTCGCGCACGAACTCCTGCACGAGCGTGCGCTCGCTCTGGTCGGTCAGCTGGTCCTCGGGATACATCGGTTGGCCCTCCGGCAGCAGCTCGGTGACGGCACGCTCGAGCGCCTCGACGTTCTTGCCCGTTTTCGCGCTCACAGGCACGAGGTCGACGCCGTGAATCTCCTGGCCGATGCGGTGGAGCAGCGGCACCAGTCGCGAATCGCCGACCCGATCGATCTTGTTGAGCACGACGAGCCAAGGATGCTTGGCCTCCACCACCGTTGCGATGGCGGCTCGGTCCTCGTCTTCCAGCCCTTGCGCGGCATCGACCACAAGGGCGACGGCATCGGCGTCCAGGATCGAGCGATGCGCGGCGGCGACCATGCGGCGATTGAGGAGGCTCCGCGCGCGGTGAATGCCCGGGGTGTCGATCCAGATCACCTGCGATCGCGGCAGCGTGCTGATACCCAGGACACGGGAGCGCGTGGTCTGCGGCTTCTTGCTGGTGATCGCCACCTTCTCGCCGAGCAGGCGGTTCAGAAGCGTCGATTTGCCGACGTTCGATCGGCCGGCGAGCGTGACCGTCCCGCAACGGAATCGACCGGTCTCTATCGAGTGGTTCGTCATGTCGGGCGCTCGGGCCATGGCCAGCTGGTCACAAGCTACCTGACCGGCGGCCGCTCGTCTTCAAGGCTCCGCACGCACCGACCGTCCCTCGCCGAACTCCGAGGCCGACGTGACGGGCGCGCCATGCGGCGAGTTGGTCCTCCGTGAGGTCGTTCAACCGCTGCCCGGCAACCTCGGCCTCCCCTTCGTCGGCGTGGCCGATGCCAGAGAGGGGATTCAACAAGGTCGATTTGCCCGACCGGACGGACCGACCAGCGCCACGAATCGTCCATCCGCGATCGAAAGCGTCACCCCGTCGAGCGCTTTGACCATGTCCGGACCCGCTGGAAGTGGCGCGAGACGTTGGTGAGACGGATCATCGTCGAAGGATCATGCGACCATACGCTCGGCAGCGATTCAAGGCGCTCTGGCGGCCGCCCGAGCCCATTGACGCTGCCTGCGCGCGCAGCATAGAGACTCTCCAACGGCCTACAGGAGGTCATCATGGCGGAAGTTCGCATTCGCACGCTCAAGGACGGCCCCTACGAAGTTCGCGGTGCCGTCCAGTTGGTCGATGCCAACCGCGGCGAGTTCAAGCTGAGCGAGGATCCGATCTACCTTTGCCGCTGCGGGCAATCGAAGAACAAGCCGTTCTGCGACGGAACGCACAAGACCTGCGGCTTCAAGGCCGAAGAAGCGGCCCGCTGAGCTCGATGGACGCCAAAGGCGAGGCCCGGCAGACGATCGAAGCGGCGCGAGCCTCGCTCGTCTCACTGAGCCATCGCATCCACGCCCATCCGGAGATAGGCTTCGAGGAGGAGCGCGCCTCGACGTGGCTCTGCGAAGCACTCGTCGACTGCGGTTTCGCCGTCGAGCGCGGAGTCTGCGAGATGCCGACCGCCTTCCTGGCACGGGCGGGTTCGGGTCCGGTTCACGTGGCGATTTGTGCAGAGTACGACTCGCTTCCCGGCATCGGCCACGCTTGCGGTCACAACGTCATCGGGTCGTCCGCGGTCGGCGCCGGGTCGGCGCTCTCGCGGCTCGCCGACGATCTCGGGTTGACCGTGAGCGTGATCGGCACCCCGGCCGAGGAATCCGGCGGCGGCAAGATCCTCCTTCTGGAGCGCGGCGGATTCGCCGGCGTGCAGGCGGCGCTGATGGTGCACCCCGCCCCGCTCGACATCGTCGATCCCGTGATGCTCGCGTGGTCGCAGTTCGACGTTCACTACCACGGCAAGGCCGCGCATGCGTCGGCGTTCCCCGAGCTCGGCATCAACGCGCTCGACGCGCTCACGGTCGCGCAGACGGCGATCGGCCTGCTGCGGCAGCACATTCGGCCGACCGATCGCGTGCACGGCATCATTCTCAAGGGCGGCGACGCGGCCAACGTAGTACCGGCACACACGTCGGCCCGCTACATGGTGCGCGCCGA
>JBEVNX010000169.1:0-11623 GCA_040507895.1 Binatia bacterium
TGTGATTCGCAAAGGGCTGGTCGACGAAGAGCAGGTCGGCGCCGCTCCCCGCCTCCGCGACGTCGGGGTTCGCGGAGACGCGAAAGCTCGCGACGTGCGTGTCGCCCGCGCGGTCGGTGTAGTTGACGAAGAACCGGCGATCGCCCGGATAGCCGGGATGGAAGGCGATGCCGAGAAGCCCCTGCTCGCTTCCGCCCGAGACCCTGCCCGAGAGATCCAGGAACGGCGCATCGAGGAGGAGGCCGTCGCGGAGCACGCGGACGCGGCCACCTTTCTCGGGGATGAACTGGCGCGACGGGTCGCCCTGCGGCGCGGCAAAGTCGAGCGGAAACACGAGGCCATCGGCGACGCGCTGCAGCCTGACGCTGGCCGTGCGCTCCTGTCCGTCGCTGGCCGTCTTCGGCTCGGATCCGCCTCCACCGCCACAGGCCGCGAGCGTCGCGATCAGAGCGAGGAGACCCCCCGGCAAGATGGAATGGCGCGAGGTCATCTTCTTCGGAACGTACGGCTCAGCTGCATGATCAGATTGGTGAGCGGGATGAAGCCGAGGCTCACCACGGGCTTGCCGCTGTTGAGGATCGCCACGCCGATCCGACGCTCTGGGTCGGCCCAGCCGAGGATGTTCGTGAAGCCGAGATGCCCGAAGGCTTGAGGCGTGGCGAATCCGAAGAGGCTGAGTGGGCCGCCGAGCATGATGCCGAGCCCCCAGCGCGCGGGCGCGCCGAGCGTCAGGTCGATCTCGTAGTAGCTCTGCTCCGACGTGGCGCGGCGGATCGTCTTCTGCTCGAAGACGTGCGCCCCGTCGAGCGCGCCGCCGTTCGCCAAACACATGTAGAGGCGCGACAGCTCGCGCGCGGTGGTGACGACGTTGCCGGCCGGCACCATCGCGGTGCGAAACGCCGTGCCGTTGGCCGTGCGCACGACGCCCGGCGCCGAGTCGCCGAGAGCGCGTTCGAGGAGCCACGAGAGCGGCGGCATGACGGGCGGACCGGTGAACGCATCGTCCACGACTCGGTCGACGTCTTCGGCCCGCACGCCGTAGTTCATCCACCGCAGGCCGAGCGGCTCCGCGATGAGCTTGCGCAGCGCCGCGCGCGGGCTCTCGCCGGTGGCGCGCTTGATGACCGCCCCCAGCACGTAGCCACCCGAGGTCGCGTGATACGCGAGCCGCGATCCCGGCCGCGATTGCGGGCGCTCGTCGCACAGCCGTTCGAGCGCGTGCTCGGGATCGTTCAAGAAATCCGCCGCCTTCGGCACGGACGGAATGCCAGCGCGATGCGTGAGCACGTGCCGGATGGTGATGAGATCCTTGCCGTGGCGGCCGAACTCGGGGATGTAGTCGACGACGCGATCCTCGATGTGCAACGCACCCACCTCGTCGAGCTTCAACACGAGGAAGGCGGTGATGGCCTTCGAGGCGGAGTAGAGAATGAACGGTGCGTCGAGGGAGATCGGCGTCTTCGGCGCTTGCGGCGCATCGTCGGGACCGTTGCCCCGGGCGTAGCCGATGGCGCGGTCGAGCACGGTTTGATCCTCGCACCGGATGCATACTTGCAGCGCCGGATGGAGGCCCGTGCGATACACCGCCTCGACCGCGCGCCACAGACACTCGACGTCGTCCCGGGACAAATCGACGGCGCTCGGCTCGACCTCCTCGCCCCGCGTGGTGACCGACTCGAGGTCGTCAGGGACGTGGCAGAGGCGGCTGAAGGGACCGAAAGGCTTCCGCACTCGCCGAGTGTGTCATGTCCGGCGTGCCGCGGAAAAGGTCAAATTCGCGCGGCGCGACTGGCGGCCACACCGCGCGCCCGTTAGTCTCGACTGCGGGAGCGAGGGGGGGCAAGCGACGCGTCGGAAGGTGAAGTGGGGGCTGGCGGTCTTCGGCTTGTCCGTTTGCATGGCGGTGTCCGTGGGCTGCCATGACCGGCAGGCCGAGCCGGTCCTGAGGCTCTGGGCGCTCGGGCGCGAGGGCGAGGTCGTGCAGAGCTTGGTGCCGGAGTTCGAGCGCGCGCATCCCGACATCCGCGTCCTCGTCCAACAGATTCCGTGGAGCGCGGCGCACGAGAAGCTCCTCACGGCCTACGTCGGAGGCTCGATGCCGGACGTCTTTCAGCTGGGCAACACGTGGATCCCCGAGTTCGTCGCCTTGAACGCGCTCGACTCGCTCGACGAACGCTTGCGCCGGTCGACCGCCGTGCCGGCCGACGACTTTTTTCCCGGCGTGTTCGACGCGAGCGTCGTCGGCGGACGCACCTACGGATTGCCGTGGTACGTCGACACCCGCCTTCTCTTCTACCGCACCGACCTGCTCGCCGCCGCGGGCTTTCCCAGCTCGCCGCGGAGCTGGAACGACTGGGTCGCGGCGATGACGAAGATCCAGGAGCAGGCGACCGGCTCGGCCTTCGCCGCGCTGTTGCCGATCAACGAGTGGCAACCGCTGGTCATCATGGCCCTGCAGCGCGGGGCGACGCTGCTGCGTGACGGCGACACGCGCGGCGATTTTCGCAGCGCCCCGTTTCGCGAAGCCTTCGCGTTCTACGTGGACCTGTTTCGCCGCGGCCTGGCACCGCTCACCAGCCAGGTGCAAGTCGCGAACCTCTATCAGGACTTCGCGCGCGGCGCCTTTGCCTTCTACGTCAGCGGGCCGTGGAACATCGGCGAGTTTCGCACTCGCCTGCCCACCGGGGTCCCGTGGGCCACGGCGCCGTGGCCCGCGCCGGACGGCGACTATCCCGGCGTGTCGCTCGCGGGCGGCGCGAGCCTGGCGATCTTCCGCGGCTCGCCGCGGAAGGAGGCTGCCTGGGCGCTCGTCGAATTCCTGAGCGAGCCGGCCCAACAGCTCGCGCTCTACCGGCTCACGGGCGATCTGCCGGCGCGCAAGAGCGCTTGGACGCGGCCGGGCCCGGGAGCCGACCCGAGCGCAGAAGCCTTCAGGACTCAGCTCGAGCGCGTGCGCCCGACCCCGAAGATCCCGGAATGGGAGCGTATCGCCGACCAGATCACGCGCTATGCGGAGAGCGCCGTGCGCGCCGAGCTCGGCATCGACGAGGCGCTGCACGCGCTCGACCGCGACGTCGACGTCATTCTCGAGAAGCGGCGTTGGATGATGCGCCGCGAGGCGGCCTCGTGACCCGGGACGCCGATCCGATCTCCGCGCGGCGCAGGATCGCGCCCGGGCTTTGGTTTGCCATGCCCGCGACCTCGGCGATCGTCGCGTTCTTCTTCGTGCCGGTCGCCGCGGCGCTTGCCCTCAGCTTCACCGACTTCGACATCTACGCGGTGGCGAGCTGGCGGAACCTCCGCTTCGTCGCCCTTGGAAATTACGCCCGGCTGCTCCGCGACCCGCTGTTCTCGATCGCGCTCGGCAACACGTTCTACTTCGTCGTGGTCGGCGTGCCGTTGACGATCGGGCTTTCGTTGGGCGCGGCGCTGCTCTTGAGCTCGCGCCTGGTGCGCTTCCGGGGGCTCTTCCGCACGCTCTTCTTCCTTCCCGTGGTCACCACGCTGGTCGCCGTCGCGGTGGTGTGGCGCTACGTGTACCATCCGCGCTTCGGTCTTCTGAATCAGGGCCTCGCAGCTCTCGGCCTCGGCCCGGTCGACTGGCTCGGCGATCCGCACTGGGCGATGCCGGCGATCATCATCATGGCCGCTTGGAAGAACTTCGGCTTCAACATGATCGTGCTCGTCGCCGCGCTGCAGAGCATTCCCGACAATCTCTACGAGGCGGCGCGCCTCGACGGCGCGAGCGATGCGCAGCAGCTTCGCCACGTGACGCTACCGATGCTCGGCCCGACGCTCTTCTTCGTCACCCTGATCACGATCATCGGCTACTTCCAGCTCTTCGCCGAGCCCTATGTGATGACGCAGGGCGGGCCGTCGAACCGTACGCTGAGCATCGTGCTCCTGATGTACGAGCAAGGCTTCCGCTGGTGGAGCATGGGCTACGCGGCGGCGGTGGCCTTCGTCCTCTTCGCCATCATCCTCGGGCTCACTCTGCTGCAGAGAAGGCTCACGTGAGAAGGGCGTTCGTCGCTTCGGTGCTTCACGTCGCACTCGCGGCCGGGGCGTTGCTCACGCTGGCGCCGCTTCTGTGGATGGTTTCTGCCTCGTTCATGCCGAGCGGCGAGGCCACCGCCGTGCCGCCCCGGCTGCTGCCGAGCCGGTTCACGCTCGAGCATTACCGCGATCTGTTCACCCGCCTGCACGTGGCCCGGCACGTGGCCGCGAGCGCGCTCGTCGCCACGGCGACCACGCTCGTCTCGCTGCTGCTCAACTCGATGGCCGGCTACGCGTTCGCCAAGCTTCGCTTCGCGGGCCGCGATCGCCTCTTCGCGGCTTTGCTCGCTGCGCTGGTGATCCCCGCACAGGTCGGGATGCTGCCGCTGTTCTTGCTGCTCAAACAGATGGGTCTGGTGAACACGTATCTCGCCGTCGTCATCCCGGGCATGGCCAGCGTGTTCGGCATCTTCTTGGTCCGCCAGTATGCACTGTCGATTCCCGACAGCTTGCTCGATGCGGCGAGGATCGACGGCGCCGGGGAGCTCCGCATCTACTGGTCCCTCGTGCTGCCGTTCTGCCGCCCGGTGCTGGCGACGCTCGCGGTGTTCACGTTTCTCGGCACCTGGAACGATTTTCTCTGGCCGCTGATCGTGCTGGCCGACGGCGACCTCTATACGCTGCCGGTGGCGCTCGCCAATCTACTCGGCGAGCACGTGCAGGACACCGAGCTCATGATGGCGGGCTCGGTGCTGACCATGCTCCCGGTCTTGGTGCTGTTCGTGGCCCTGCAACGATACTACATCGCCGGGATCATGGGCGGAGCGCTGAAGGGCTGAACGGCGTGCGATTGGCTCGGGCGAAGTTCGCAAGAGCGACGAGCTTGGGTCTCCTACTCCTGGGTCTCATCCTGGGAAGCGAGCCCGCTACGGGTCAGACCCTGCTATTGGACAACTTCGATCAGCTGAGCAGCTGGACGACGAACGCCGCCGACGGCTCGACCGTGCAGATTTCGCAGGAGGCTGGACCTGCGGGAATGGCGATGCGCGTCGACTTCGACCTTCCGAAGGAAGGCGGCTGGGTCATCGTGCGCCGTGAAGTGGACTTGACGATGCCGGAGAACTACGCGTTCAGCTTCCAGCTCCGCGGCGAGGCGGCGCGCAACAACTTCGAGTTCAAGCTCGTCGATCCGGCGGGGAAGAACGTCTGGTGGCGCGTGCAGCGCGACTATCCGTTCCCCACGGAGTGGCAGACCGTCACGATCCGCAAGGCGCGAATCAAGCTCGCTTGGGGCGCACCCGGAGCCCCGAAGCGGGTCGGAGCGATCGAGCTGGCGATCTCGAGCGGCAACGGCGGCAAGGGCACGATCTGGATCGATTCCCTGCAATTCGAGGAGCGCGAGCCCGCGAGTCAGTACAAGCGTACGGCGAAGGTGCGGGCGTCGAGCTCACAGCCGGGGCATCCTCCGGAGCGAGCTCTCGACGACGATCCGAAGATCGGCTGGAAGAGTGCGCCCGGCGAGAATCAGTGGATGGTGGTCGACTTCGTGCGCCAGCGCGACTACGGCGGCCTGCGCATCGACTGGGATCCCGAGGACTACGCCACCGCGTTCCGCGTCGAGGTCTCCGACGACGGGGTCCGATGGTCGCCCGCCTGGGCGATGCGCAACGGCAAGGGGGGTCGCGACTACGTCTACATGCCGGAGGCAGAATCCCGCTACGTGCGCCTGGTGTTGGAGAAGAGCAGCCGCGGGCAGGGCTACGGCGTCTTGGCGATCCTCGTGCAGCCTCTCGAGTTCTCCGACACGCCGAACCAGTTCATGGAAGCGGTCGCCGCGGAATCGCCGCCCGGCACGTTCCCCAAGTACTTCACCGGCAAGCAGACGTACTGGACGGTCGTCGGCGTCGACGGCGACGAGAAGAACGCGCTCCTGAACGAGGAGGGCATGCTCGAGGTCGAGAAGGG
Source organism: Binatia bacterium (assembly GCA_040507895.1). GTDB lineage: Bacteria > Desulfobacterota > Binatia > JACPRU01 > JACPRU01 > JBEVNX01. The sequence continues at coordinate 5,962 of JBEVNX010000169.1, forward strand.
CGGCTTCTCGATCGAGCCGTTCCTCTACGTCGACGACAAGCTTATCGACTGGAGCGCGGTGAAAACGACGCAGGCGCTCGATCACGGCTATCTGCCGATCCCGTCGGTGCGCTGGGAGGGCCGCGACGTCGCGCTGCACGTGACGGCGTTCGCCGCCGGCGAGCCGGGAGCGTCGACTCTCTATGCGATCTATCGGGTGGAGAATCGGCGCGCCGAGCCGAGCCGAGTGCGGCTCTTCGTGGCGATCCGTCCGTTCCAGGTCGACCCGCCGTGGCAATCGCTGAACATGGTCGGCGGCGTGGCGCCGATCCACACGATCCGCTTCGACGGGGGCGCCGCCTGGGTGAACCGGGACAAGCCGGTGATCCTCGGGCGCCCGCCGGACCAGTTCGGGGCCACCTCGATCGAACGCGGCTCGCTGACCGACTTTCTGAAGGAAGGCGAAGTGCCGCCGCAGACAGCCGTGGCCGACCGATTCGGCTTCGCCTCGGCGGCCGCTCGATACGACTTGACGATCGATGCCGGGAGCGAAGCCGAGGTCGCCGTCGTGGTGCCGTTCCATCCCGGCGACACCTTCGTCCCGCCGGCAGGCGACCCCATGCCCGAGGTGCGCGACCGGCTCGCCGAGGTGCGCCGCGGCTGGGAGGAGCGGCTCGGGCACGTGAGCTTCGAGCTGCCGATCGATGCGGCGCGCATGGTCAGCACCATCAAGAGCACGCTCGGCTACATCCTCGTGAATCGCGACGGGCCGCGCCTGCAGCCCGGGCCGCGGAGCTACGCGCGCTCGTGGATCCGCGACGGGGCGCTCACCTCGTCGGCGCTCCTCGAGATGGGATTCACCAGCGAGCCGCGCCGGTTCATCGAATGGTTCGCTCCGTACCAGCTGCCCGACGGCAAGGTGCCGTGCTGCGTGGACCGCCGCGGCGCCGACCCCGTGTCCGAGAACGACAGCAACGGCGAGTTCGTCTTCGCAGTGGCCCAGATCTATCGCTACACGCGAGACATCGGCTTTCTCTCCGAGATGTGGCCGCGGGTGGTTCGCGCCATCGACCACATCGATTTTCTGCGGCGCCAGCGCACCACCGACGCCTTCCGATCCCCGGACAAGCTGGCCCTGTTCGGCCTGTTGCCGGCCTCGATCAGCCACGAGGGCTACGCTTCCCGGCCGGTCCACTCGTACTGGGACGACTTCTTTGCGCTGCGCGCGCTGAAGGACGCCGCGGCGCTCGCCGTCGCCATGGGCGACGACGAGCACGCCGAGAGCTTCGCCGAGCTCCGCGATACCTTCCGCGCCGATCTATACGCTTCGATCGCGCGTACCATCGAGGGCCACTCCATCGACTACATTCCCGGCTCGGTCGAGCTCGGCGACTTCGATCCGAGCTCGACGGCGATCGCGCTCGACCCGGGGGGCGAGCTGGCGAACCTGCCGCGCCCGGCGCTCGATCGAACGTTCGCGAAGTACTTCGAGGAATTCCTCAGGCGAGTCGAGGATCCCGAGAGCTGGGACGCCTTCTCGCCGTACGAGGTGCGCATCGCCGGAGCGCTGGTTCGCCTCGGCCGACGAGACGAGGCGCTGCAAGTGCTCGACTACATCATCGGCCATCAGCGGCCGACGGGCTGGAACGAGTGGCCGGAGGTGGTTTGGCGCGACGCCGCGGGGGCGAACTTCATCGGCGACATGCCGCACACGTGGGTCGGGTCGAGCTTCATCAGCGCCGTGCGCTCGCTCTTCGCCTACGAGCGCGAGCACGACCAGGCGCTCGTGCTCGCCGCCGGCATTCCCCTCGGGTGGGTCACCGACGGCAAGCGTTCGGCGGTGCGCCGCCTGCCGACGTACTTCGGCGTGATAAGCTACAGCGTCGAGAGCATCGCACCCGACTTGATACGTATGCAGCTCTCCGGCGACCTCCGTCTTCCGCCCGGGAACCTCGTGCTGCGCCCGCCGCTCGAGCGGCCCCTCCAGGCGGTGCGCGTGAACGGAAAGCCGATCCAATCGTTCTCCGCCGACGAAGCGGTCGTCAGCGAGCTGCCTGCGACGGTCGAGCTCGATTCGTCTCCGCCTCCGCCGACGCCGACGCCGACACTCACGCCGATCCCCACGCCTGCGGCTCCGAAGCGGCCGGGGAAGAAGACCAAGCCGCCACGCACAGCGACTCCGAAGGCGTCGGGCGCTGCGGGCGCGCGCGGGCGCTGACGCCGCCCGGCCGGGCGCCGACTCATCGCGGTGCCGCGCCCCCGAGCGCCTGGCCGTGCTCGTCGAAAAGATGAAGCGCGGCGCGGTCGAATGCGATTTCGATCGTCTGCCCCTTGGCGAGCTCGGCGGCAGAGGGCAGGCGCACCATCCACCGCCCGCCCTCCGATGGGTGGGCGCCGCCCGGCCGCACGGCGGCCAGCGTCTCGTAGCCGAGCGCCTCGGTGTGCTCGACGACGGCGCGGATCGACGCTTCGCCGGGCTTGGCGAGGCGCAGAGCCTCCGGCCGGACGCCGCCCGTCAGCCGCCGGCCGGCGAAAGGGGCCAGCGAGGATGCGATCTCGCCGTCGACGCGGAGCGCTTGCCCATCGAGCTCGACGCGCGGGCTCCCACCGTCGATCGAGACCCGCATGGGGAAGAGGTTCATCGGCGGATTGCCGATGAAGCCCGCGACGAACACGTTGGCGGGCCGCTCGTAGAGCTCGCGGGGCGCCGAGATCTGCTGCACGCGCCCGCGGTCCAGAACGGTGACGCGGGTGCCGAGCGTCATCGCCTCGACCTGATCGTGCGTCACGTACAGCATGGTCGTCGCGGTACGGCGCTGCAGCTCGCCGATCTCCGCGCGCATCTCGGAGCGGAGCTTGGCGTCGAGGTTCGACAGCGGCTCGTCGAGGAGGAAGACGGCGGGCTCGCGCACCAGCGCCCGTCCCATGGCGACTCGCTGGCGCTCGCCGCCCGAGAGCTCTCTCGGCAGCCGATCGAGCTTGGCTTCGAGCCCGAGAAGGTCCGCCGCCCACTCGACGCGACGGCGCATCTCGTCCTTGGTCAGACGGCGCATGCGCAGCGGGAACTCGAGGTTCCCGCGCACGCTCTTGTGCGGATACAGAGCGTAGTCCTGAAACACCATGGCGACGTTGCGCTGCTGCGGCGTCCAGTCGTTCACCACGCGCTCTCCGATACGCAGCGTCCCCCGCGTCACCGATTCCAGGCCGGCCAGGAGTCGGAGCAACGTCGACTTGCCGCAGCCCGAAGGTCCGACCACGGCCATCAGCTCACCGTCCTCCACGTGGAGTGTGCAATCCGAGAGGGCGAGGCTGCCGCTCGCGTACGCCTTGTCGACGTGTTCGAAATCGACGCTGGCCATCTCGGCTCCTACTGGCGAAAAGCGACCGAGGCGGAAGAGCAAGCGGAGTCGGCGAGGATCGCATGGGTCCGGACTCGTCGCCGGCCACGGCGCGGGAGGCGCTGACGACGTGACCTGCGCGAATTTCGGATCGAGGGAGTCAGCGAACTTTCCGCTTTCGTGGCTGTGTACGTCATCAGGGACCCACGCCGAAGAAGTCCTCCTCGCCGATGATCGGCAGCACCCGCTGAGCGATCGGGTCGGCGGCGAAGCGCTTCTGAACGCAGTGATCCTTGAGAAGGTTCGCCACGGAGATCAAGACCATCGATTGATCGAGGGCGAGGTACAGGTACGCGACCTTGCCGGAGCGGGGGTCGACCGAGTCGTAGAATCCGTAGTCGCCGTAGACGTCGTAGCGCGCGGCGAGCTCGCGCAAATCGGCCGTTGCCTCCTCCGGCAGCTCGCCGAGCGCCAGGGCTGCGGCATAGGGCGCCACCGCGCCGGCACCGTAGCCGAGCGCGCCGAGGATCTTGACGCCGTGCTCGCCGTAGCTACCGTCGGCAGGATTCGCCGCCGGCGAGAGCCCCCAGACCGGATAGCCGGCCTGTTCCGTGGCCCAGCGCTTCTGGACCGAAGCGTGGACCCTGTCGTTGCGGCCGAGGCTCTTGGCCGCGTATCGTCGCTCGTCGAGCACGAGCGTCGGCATCAGCGCCTCGAACATGCTGCCGCCCCACGAAGGGATATAGCGCTCCCCGCGCCATTCGTACGTCCCGCTTTCGATCTCGTGCCCGCGCACGCGGTACGTCCGCCACCCTCGCGGGCGCTGGGTTTGCCAATCCGCTTCCGGTGGATAGGCGCGCACCAGCGTGAACCAGTGCTCCTCGGGCACGTCGCCCTTGCCGATGGCGATCAAGCTGCCGAGGCGCGGCTCCGTGTAGAGGAGCCCGTAGTGATACTCCGAGCGCGTCGGCACGTTAACGTAGTAGCCGTGGGACATCTGCTGGGCGACCTCATCGTAGAAGAAGCGATAGTCGCCGGCGTCGATCAGCTTGCTCGCGCGCGCGGCCAGAGGGGGAAACGTGCTTCGCACCACCATGAGCCCGGCCGTGAGCCAGGACGAATCGACGAACGAGAGGAAGTTGCTGGTGCGCTCGAGAGAGGTGGTGTCATAGTAGTTGAAGAAGAAGCCGTGATGCGTCTCGAGCCCCTCGAGCGTATCGAGCACCCTCGCAAGGCGTGCGATCGCATCGCTCTCGGAGACGAAGCCGAGCTCGTAAGCGGAGACCACGGCGGCGAGATGGAGACCCACGGTGGTGACGTTCGTGTAGTCTCCGACCCGAGAGTCGGGCGGCTCGAGCGAAACCGACAGGCGCACGTGATCGATGGGCAGGCCGTTCTCGCGATCGGTGAGCTCGGCGAGACCCCGCCAGGTGTCCCGCGCCACGCGCTCGAGAAACTCCCGGTCGTCGCGCGGCAGGTCCGACCGATCGACCAGCAGGCGCTTCGGCCAGCCCGCAAGGCGTTGCTTGGCGAGGCGCTGCGCCTCCTCGGCGCCGCCGACCGACGCTTGCCACGCGAGCTTCCTTCGCGGCATCACCTCGTCGACGATCGTCGGTCCCGGCCCGCCCACCTTCAGCAGCACGACGTCGTCGATCAGGTAGCCCCCCCGGCGCGCGGAACCGGCCCGGCGCGACTCGAGGGCGACGAAGAAGGAGCGCAGATGCTTCCAATCGCTGATGCCGGCCATCGTGTTGAGCGGCACGACGATGCGCTTCCATCCGTCACCGATTCCCGTGATGACCGCGGTGCCGTCTTGCATGAGCCTCGGCTGATCGGGCTTCGGGCGGCGGAACCCGATCTTCAGCGCGGGGCTGAATCCCTCGGCATCGCCCTTGATCCAGAGCTCCACGTGATCATAGGCCGAAGCGTCCAGGTCGCCGAGATCGATGCGAAAGCTCACCTGTGCCGGACGCGCCGATTCGAAAGCGTAGCGCAGGTGCATGCAGTGGCCGGCGGCGCCCGACCGGCGGCAGGCCTGGCGACTCCAGTCGAGGCGGCCGCGCGCCCTTTCCGGCAGAGTCTCGTCGAGGATTCCGTACGATCGCACCCCCGGAGGAGCCTCGAAGTCGTCGAGCACCAGACGCTTGAGGATCGGGCGCGGGAGGGAATCGGTCTCCCGCTCGGCGCCGATCGAGCCCGCCGCGAGCCAAACCACGATGGCGAGAGTCAGCCAAGGGGACGGGGTACATCGCCTCCTTGGCGAGATGACGACGGGGCGCAAATGAAGTATCCAGGACGGCCTAGTGGATCGAAGCGGCCGCAGCGGCGGCGGAAGGTGTGAGCAA
>JBEVNX010000072.1:0-31045 GCA_040507895.1 Binatia bacterium
CTGCCCGAACACGACCGCCTTGAGGTCGCGGTCGAGGTTCTTGAGCGCGGCGCGGTCATCCATCGATACGGTGGCCGGCGGGATACGGGCGATCTTGGCGATGATCTCCTCGACCTCGACCTTGCCGATGACCTTCTTCTGCTTGGACTTGGGCAGGATCTTCTGCGCTGCGCCCGCCTCGTCGATCACGTCGATCGCCTTGTCGGGCAGGAAGCGGTCGTTGATGTGCTTGGCGGCGAGCTCTGCCGCCGAGCGCAGCGCGTTGTCGGTGTAAGTGACGCCGTGATGCTCCTCGTAGCGCGACTTGAGGCCCTTGAGGATCTGGTGTGCCTCGTCGATCGTCGGCTCGGAGAGCTCGATCTTCTGGAAGCGGCGGGCCAGCGCGCGGTCGCGCTCGAAGAAGCTCTTGTAGTCGTGGTAGGTCGTCGCGCCGATGCAGCGGAGCTCGCCCGAGGCGAGCGCGGGCTTCAGGATGTTCGACGCGTCGAGAGATCCGCCGCTGGTGGCGCCGGCGCCGACGACGGTGTGGATCTCGTCGATGAACAGGATCGCGCCTGGCTCCTTCTTGAGCGCCGCGAGCACGTCCTTCAGGCGCTGCTCGAAGTCGCCGCGGAAGCGCGTGCCGGCGAGGAGCGAGCCCATGTCGAGCGCATAGACGTTCACGCCGCGGAGCTTTTCCGGGACCTCGCCCTGGTTGACCTTGAGCGCGAAGCCCTCGGCGAGCGCCGTCTTGCCGACGCCCGCGTCGCCGACGAACACTGGGTTGTTCTTTCGGCGTCGGCAGAGCACGCGGATCGTCCGTTCGATCTCCTTCTCGCGGCCGATCAACGGGTCGATCTTGCCCTGCGCGGCCAGCTCGACGAGGTTCGTCGTGAACGCCTGGAGAGGCTTGCGGCTCGGCCGCATCGGCCCCGCCTCGTCCCCCTCGGCTTCTTCGGGCTCCGCGGGGGTCTCGCGGGCGTCGGTCGGCTGCGCGATCTTGGAGATGCCGTGCGACAGATAGCTCACCACGTCGAGGCGCGTGACGCCCTGCTGAGCGAGCAGAAACGCGGCGTGCGACTCGGGCTCGCGAAAGAGCGCGACGAGGATGTTCTCGACGTCGATTTCTTCCTTGCCGGCGGATTGCACATGCGCCGCGGCGCGCTGCACCACGCGCTGGAACCCGAGCGTCTGCTGCAGGGTCTTTTCGACGCCTTCCGGAAGGCGCTCGACCTTCTGGTCGAGATAGCCCTCCATGTCCCGCTTCAGCGCGGCGACGTTACCGCCGCAGTGGCGGAGAATGTCCACGACCTGAACGTCGTGCAGCAAGGCATAGAAAATGTGCTCGATGGACAGAAACTCGTGACGCCGTCGGCGTGCTTCGTTGACCGCGAGAGAAAACGCCTGCTCGAGGGCTCGACTGATGCGCATGAGTCAGTCTTCTTCCATGCTGCAGCGCAAGGGGAACTCGTGCGCGTGCGCCAACGAGTGCACCTTCTCGACCTTGGTCTCCGCCACCTCGTAGGGATACACGCCGGCTACGCCGATCCCCTTGCGGTGGACGTGCAGCATGATCGCCGTGGCCTCGGCTTCGGGATGATTGAAGACGCTCTGCAGCACATGCACGACGAACTCCATCGTGGTGTAGTCGTCGTTGTGCAGCAACACCTTGTAGAGAGGGGGCCGCTTGAGCTTCTTCTCGGTCTTGGTCCGAGTGATTACGTCGGGCGTATCCGCAGTGCCACGCTCGCTCATGCCGCGAGAAGTGTAACCCGCGCCGGTCCGAGTGGGAAGCCTCCGGAGCAGCGGCGCGTCGCGCGGTCGGCGGTCAAGCGGCCTTCGAGGGCCCCGGCAGACGCGCCGCAAGCGCCTCGGTCGCATCGCGCCCGTCGAGTAGCTGGCCGAGCGCGTCCCATTGGCCCTCGACGAGGCTCCGGCGCGTGCTCTGCGGAATCTTGCCGCGGATTTCCCGAGCGCCGAAGCGGACGACCGGCTCCGGTGCACCGAGGTCGATCTCGATCTCGCGCTCGGGGTGCTCGGAGATCCAGCGACCCAGCTCCTCACGCTCGGCAGGCTCGAGCGAGACGCACGGGATGCCGAGCGTCGTCGAGTTGCCGAAGAAGATCTCCGCGAAGCCTTCGGCGAGGATCGCGCGGATGCCGGAGTAGTAGAGCGACTGGGGGGCGTGCTCGCGCGAGCTGCCGCAGCCGAAATTGCGCCCGGAGACGAGGATGCTCGCGCCGCGGTGGCGCGGGTCGTCGAGCGGATGGCCGAGCGAGCGGCCGTGCTCGTCGAAGCGTACGTCTTGGAAGGCATACGCTCCCAGGCCGTCGAACGTCACACACTTGAGATAGCGCGCCGGGATGATGCGGTCCGTGTCGATGTCGTCGCCCGGCACGACGACGCCGCGGCCGCGAACGGACGTGATCTTGGCGAGCGCCATCAGCTGCTCCCCTCGATGCCGAACACCTCGCGGGCGTCGGCGATCTCCCCGGCGACCGCAGCCGCGGCGACCATCACCGGGCTCATCAGCACGGTGCGCCCCGTGGAGCTCCCCTGCCGGCCTTTGAAATTCCGGTTCGACGAAGACGCACAGAGCTGATCGCCGACGAGCCTGTCGGGATTCATCGCCAGGCACATCGAGCAGCCGGCCTCCCGCCACTCGAAGCCCGCATCGCGGAAGATCTCGTCGAGCCCTTCGGCGCGAGCGGCCTGGTCGACGAGCTGTGAGCCGGGCACGACGAGGGCTTTCACCCCCGGCGCCACTCGATGGCCGCGGATGTGGCGTGCCACCTCGCGGAAATCCGACAGCCGCGCGTTGGTGCAGCTGCCGATGAACGTCACCTCGACTCTCGTCCCCTTGATCGGAGCGCCGGGCTCGAGCTTCATGTACTCGAGCGCCTCGGCGATCGACGCCCGTTCCTCGGGCTCGCTGCCCTCGACGGTCGGCACGCGCTCGTCGATCGCGATCGCCTGTCCGGGGTTGATCCCCCAGGTGACTGTCGGCGGCATGTCCTCGGCGCGCATCGCCACCACGTCGTCGTAGCGAGCGTCGGGATCGGAGGCGAACCCTCGCCAGCGATCTAGGGCTGCGTCCCAGGCACCGCCGCGAGGCGCGTACGGACGGCCCTTCAGAAAGGCGAACGTCGTCTCGTCGGGATTGACGTAGCCGCAGCGCGCACCGCCCTCGATCGACATGTTGCAGATCGTCATGCGCTCTTCCATCGACATCGCCTCGATGGTCGAGCCGCCGTACTCGTAGGCGTAGCCGACTCCGCCGTTCACGCCGAGCGTGCGGATCACGTGCAGGATCACGTCCTTGGCGTAGACGCCGGGGCCGAGGCGGCCGTCGAGGCGGATGCGGCGCACTTTCAGCTTGCCCATCGCGAGAGTCTGGGTGGCGAGCACGTCGCGCACCTGGCTAGTGCCGATGCCGAACGCGATCGCGCCGAAGGCACCGTGCGTGGAGGTGTGTGAGTCACCGCACGCGATCGTGATGCCCGGCTGGGTCAAGCCCTGCTCGGGTCCGATCACGTGGACGATGCCCTGCTTGCCGCTCGGCGTGTCGAAGAGCGTGATGTCGTAGCGGTCGCAATTGTCCTTCAGTGCCACCATCATCTGCTCGGCCATCGCGTCCTGAAACGGCCGGCGGCGCGTGTCAGTCGGGATGATGTGGTCGACGGTGGCGAAGGTGCGCTCGGGGTGGGGGACCGAGAGGCCGAGCTGGCGGATCATGCCGAAGGCCTGCGGGCTCGTCACCTCGTGGATGAGGTGCAAGGCGATGAACAGCTGCGTCTGGCCGTTCGGTAACGTGCGCACGGTGTGCGCTTCCCACACTTTGTCAAAGAGACTCTTCCCCATGGTGAACGGCACATTCTAGTCCGTGCGCGCCGCGGTGCAACGGGGAGGATCGGTTCCCGCCGGGGTCAACGCCGGCCCGACACGGCCGGCTCGTCGCGGACGCACAGGCGCCAGGGCTTGTCGACGTACGCTCCGGCGTAGTCGATGCCGATCCGCGCCGTGCGGCGCACCTCGGACGCGGCGAAGGAGCGTGCGGGGCGGATCGTGAGCGCGGATGCCGTCAGGTCCGCGCCGTTCAGCGTTCGATCGATGCCGAAGGCACGGCAAAGGTTGCCAGGGCCCCGAGCGAGTCGAAACGCGGAGATCTTCTCGGACAGCTGTCGCCGCGCACGCATCGACCCGAGGCCGAAGGTCGGTGCCACGGCGCGGATCAGGATCGCCTCGGCGATGCCTGCGGCGCGAGTCACCACGTTCAGGCAATTGTGCATGCCGTAGGTGAAGTACACGTACGCGTGGCCGGGGGGGCCATACATCACCTCGTTGCGAGCCGTACGCCGGCCGCCGGCCGAATGGCAGGCGAGGTCGCGGGGACCGCAGTATGCCTCGACCTCGACGATGATGCCCACGGCGGGCTCGGCGGCGGCGCAGTGCACGAGGAGGCAGCCGAGCAGATCTCGCGCCACCCGGAGCGTGGGGCGATCGTAAAACGAGCGGGCGAGCGGCGCGGCAAGGCTCAGCGAATCTCCACCGCGAAGCGTATGTTCTTCTTCCTCATGCCGTCGAGGACGATGTCGCGCCCGCCGCTGCGCATCATCCATTCGAGGCGATGATCGCGATACTCCCGCACGAAGGAGCCGGATTCGATCAGCGAGCCGACTTGCTCGAACGCCGGCATGGCCGCTTGTGCCTCGCCGAGACAGCGAGCGACGCTCGGGCGCTGTCGCACGCGCTCCATCCAGGCGGAGAGGCTCGAGCCGGCGGGCGGTGTGAAGCCGAACCCACCTGAGCTCGCGACGTACGGAACGACGCTCAGATCTCCCCATCCGAATCCGTCGCCGTTGAACCAGGCGTGCTTGCCGAGCGCGCGCTCGAGCCAGGAGTGCACGCCGGCGATCTGCGCGCCGGCGCGCGCCGTCAGCTCTGTGGCGAGCGCGCCGCTGGCACGCCGGAAGTAACGGACCTCGGCGAGAGCCCAGTTGATCGCCTCGTAGTACGTGTCGCAGAGCTCCTCGATCATGCGCACGCGGGCGCGCTCGGCCGGCTCCTTCGGCAACATCGGCGGCGTCGGCCAGCGCTCCTCGACGTACTCGAGGATGATGGTCGAATCGAACACGTCGAGACCGCCGTCGACCAGGCACGGGACCTCGCGCCGCGGGCTAGCGGACTCAAACCCGGGGTCCGAGCCAAAGAGGTTTGGAACCACCGGCTCGAACGGGACGTTCTTCTCGTAGAGTGCGATCTTGACCTTCTGAGCGTAGGGCGAAAGCGGGTGTTCGTAGAGCTTCATCATGCCACCTCCTCGGGATCGGCCCATCCACTTCGACGCGCGAGACGCCCGCGATAGCGGAAAGCCGTCGACGCGGTCAAACGAGATCCACCGCTCCGAAGATCCGTGCCGCGTCGGCTCGCGCATTGCTCGCACGCGAGCCGCCTGTCAGACTCGAGCCCATGCCGCAAGCCGTCGTGAAGCTCACCGTCTTCTCCGACGTTCTCTGACCCTGGTGCTTCAACGGGGCCGTGCGCCTCGAGAAGATCGCCAAGGAGTACGCGGGCTCGTGCGAAGTCCGCTGGAAGAGCTTCTTGCTCCGTCCACGCCCCGAGCCGCGCACGCTCGAAGAGTTCCGCGTCTACACCGAGTCATGGCGCCGCCCCGCCGCCCAAGATGAATCCGGCCGGTTCACGGTATGGTCGACGGACGAGCCGCCGCCGAGCCATTCCGTGCCCCCCGCGGTCGCGACGAAGGCCGCGGCGCGCCAAGGGGCGGAGGCGTTCGAGCGCTATCACCTCGCGCTCATGGACAGCTACTTCTATCGGAACCGCAACATCACGGACCCCGCGAACCTCGTGCACATCGCCGAGGAGACGGGCCTCGACGTGGCGGCCTTCGTCGCCGCGCTGCGCGACCCGTCGGTCGGCCGCGAGGTGGTGGACGATCACAACGAGGCGGTCTCGCTCGGCATCGGTGGCGTGCCCGCGGTGATCGTCGACGACCGTTGGAAGGTCAGCGGCGCGCAGCCGCGCGAGGTGTATCGGCGCATCGTCGAGATGCGCCTCGCCGGGGAATCACTCGGTTGATTCTTCGAGCGCGCCGAGCAAGCGCTCGAGCTCGCGCCGGAACACCGGATCGCGCGGGTCTTCCCAGTCGCCGCCGCGGAAGTCGGCTACGAAGCGATCGGCACCGAGGGGCGCGAGCATGCCCGGCGCGTCGAAGTCGTCGATGCGCACCGCCACGACGATGCGCCGCCGCTCCGCCCGCTCCTTCTCGAGCGCGCACTCGAGCGCATCGCGAAGCTTCTCGTCCGCGGCCGCCGCTCGCGAGCCGAGCACGATCAAACGATCGTGAAAGCGGATTCGCAAGTTGAGGTCGGGGTTGTGCCGCCCGACCAGCTCCTCGGCCTCGTGGCGGTACCAGGCGAGGTGGCGGTGCATGCGGAGATAGGCCCGCAGGCGGCGTGCGCGCGGCCGGTCGGCATCGGCGAAGAGCAGGAACAGGGCGTCGCCGACCAGCATACCTTCCTCCGCCACGGCCACCGCCTTCAGGTACTCGATGGTGAGCGGCGAAAGGCCGATGCCGATCAGGAACGCGTCGGGGATCTCGCCGCGCGACATGAGGAACGCATCGACGCCGAGCGTGCTCGGGCCGTCGTGCACGACCGCATCGAGGCCGGCCGCTCGAGACAGGTCGGACGCGGCGAGCACCGTGAACGCGAAGCGCGCGCCGTGAAAGTCGGCGCCGTCGAGGTGGGACTCGCGGAGGTTGGCGCCGATCAGCACCGCGTCGCGGAAGCTCGCCCCACCGAGCTCGGCGCCGATGAGGTTGGCGTCGTAGAGATTGGCGCGCTCGAAGCGCGCCCGCGAGAGGTCGGCATCGGTGAGCAGCGCCTCGGCGAGGTCGGCGGAGCGAAAGTCGGCCCCGGCGAGGTGCGCGAGCGATAGATCGACTCGGCCGAACCGCGAGCCGTTGGCGAGCACGTCCGGCAAGCTCGCCGCCCGCAGGCTCGCCCCTTCGAGCAGAGCGTCTCGGAGATCGGCGCCGTCGAGGCGAGCGTCCCGCAGGCACGTGCCGCGCAGATCCACGCCGTGCAGGTTCGAGCCGACGAGCCGCGCGCCGGTGAGATCGGCGCCCGCCAGACGCGATTCGCGGAGATCCTCGCCGGAGAGGTCCGCGCCCGTCAGCGAACGCCCGCGCCGCTCGTTGCCTCCGTCCACGTCTGCGCCACTGCTAGCACAGCGGCAGTGATCCCGTCAGCGCGCGCTCGGTCTTGCGGGGCATCGCGTCGAGTCGATAGGACAGAGAGTCTGTGACTCACAGACTCTGAGCGCCGAATCCCAGGAGGTTTGCCATGTCGATCGATTTCACGCTCCCCCCGGACGTCGTCGCGATCCGCGACCGAGTGCGACGATTCATGGACGACGAAGTACGCCCGGTGGAGTCGCGTCTTCGCGAGTACGCCGACCCGCGCGCGGAGATCCAGAAGCTACGGGACAAGGCCAAGCGCGAAAAGCTGTGGAATCCTCATCTGCCCCCCGAATGGGGCGGGCTCGGTCTCGGGCCGATGGCGATGGCCACGGTGTCGGCCGAGTGCGGCCGCACGCGCTGGGGAGCCTACGTGCTCAACTGCATGGCGCCCGACGAAGGCAACATGCACACGCTCTTGCACAACGCCACGGCCGAGCAGAACGAGAAGTACTTGCGCCCGCTCGCCGAGGGAAAGGTGCGCTCGTGCTTTGCGATGACGGAGCCCGAGGTGGCCGGCTCGGATCCGACGCAGATCCGCACGAGCGCCGTGAAGCGCGGCGATCACTGGGTGATCAACGGGCACAAGTGGTTCACCTCGGGCGCCAACGGAGCGGCCTTCGCGATCGTCATCGCCAAGACCGATCCCGATGCCGATCCGCCTCAGGCGCGCAATTCCGCCTTCCTCGTCAAGTGCGACAATCCGGGCTGGCAAATCGTGCGCGACGTCAACACCATGGCCGGGCACGGCAACCACTGCGAGGTGCGGCTGGCCGACTGCGTGGTCGGCGCCGATGCCATGCTCGGGGAACGCGGCGGCGGGCACAAGCTCGGCCAGTTCCGGCTCGGTCCGGCGCGTCTCGCGCACTGCATGCGCTGGATCGGCAACGCCGAGGTCGCGCTCGAGCTGCTCGTCAAGCGCGCCCTCGAGCGTCACGTGCAGGGCGGCAAGCTCGCCGACAAGCAGGCGATCCAGTGGATGATGTCCGAGTCCGCGATGGAGCTCTACGCGGGCAAGCTGATGGTGCTTCACGCTGCGTACCTCATCGAGAAGGGATTGCCTTTCAAGCAGGAGGTGTCGATCGCCAAGCACCACGTCGCCAACATGCTGTGGCGGATCATCGACCGCGCCATCCAGGTCCACGGCGCGCTCGGCTACTCCAAGGATTCGCCGCTCGAGCGCATGCTTCGCCACGCGCGCGCGGCGCGGCTCGTCGATGGCGCCGACGAGGTGCACATGATGCAGATCGCGCGCAACGTCATGGAGGCGTTCGAAGAAGAGGGAACCACGCGGCGCGCGACCGGCTACGGACTTCTCTACTGACGGCGGCCCGGAGTCCATGCCGGGTGTCCGGACGGGCCCATCGGCGAAGGACCCGCCTAGTCGAGCGCGCCGAAGCGCGAGCGCTGCAGGCCGAAGTTCACGATCTGCTGGATGAGCTGCGGGTAGGACACGCCGGCCTTGGCGGCGGCCTGCGCGATCTCGTCGTCGGCCGCGAGCGCGGGGTTGGGATTCACTTCGATCACGTAGATCTCGTTCGCGCCCGTGATGCGCAGATCGACCCGAGCGCAGCCTTCGAGCTCGAGCGCGCGGAAGACCGTTCGGCTGATGCGTGCGATCCTCGCCTCGAGGCCATCCGGCAGCGCCACGGCGAAGGTGTTCTCGATGCCCCATCGCTTGCGGAAGGCGTCGTCCCACTTGGCCTTGAAGGTGGCGAACTTGGGGCGCTCTTCGGGAAACTTGGTGAAGACCATCTCGCGCAGCGGCAGCACGCGCAGCCGGTCGACGCCGAGCACGCCGGAGTAGCACTCTCGCCCGTCGACGTACTCTTCGACGAGCGCGTCGGTCTGTAAGCTCTCGTGGAGGAACCTCACGCGCTCGCGGCACGCCTCCTCGGTCTCGGCGAACGAGCTCTGCGCGATTCCGTCCGAGCCTTCGAGACCGAGCGGCTTGACGAACACCGGAAAGCGCAGCGACCGCAGCGAGCGAGGCGGCTGGCCGCGCGAGAAGTGCATGGAGCTCGGCACCCGGATCCGATGTGGAGTCAAGATGCGCTTGGTGAACGCCTTGTGGCGGCAGATTGTCAGAGAGGCGGGGCCGCAGCCGGTGTACGGTACGCCGAGCAGCTCGAGCAGGCCGGCGACGCTCGACTCGTGCTCGCGGTCCTCGGCGAACGCTTCCACCAGGTTGAAGACGATCTCCGGCGGGTGGGCGCGGATCTCGGCGATCAACGGATCGATGTGGTTGTGAATGCCGAGCAGACGCACCTCGTGGCCGAGACCGCGCAACGCCTCGACGACGTCGCGCTCGCACTTCCAGTCGTCGAGCGCGAGCACCTCGCCGTAATCGTCCTTGGGCGGCGGATTGGGGAAGTCGAAGATGAGGAGGATTTTGAGAGCCCGCTTCATGGTCCCCGCTTGAGCCGACCGGTGAACAGATAGTTCGAGACCAGCGCGGAGAGGTAAGCGGCCATTTCGAGCTTCGCCCGGTCCTCGTCGCGCGGCACGAAGAGCTTGAGGCCGTCGCAGCGTGCGACGAGCTGTTTCAGCAGGCGGTCCACGGTGAACTTTCGCTCGCGGGTCCAAAACGCCACCGCATCGACGATCTGACCGCGATGGCGGCGCAGGAAGCGCGACGCCGGTATGGCGCCCGACGCCCCGCGTTCGACGAAGATGCGCTCGAGGTCCGCGTCGAAGAAGCTCGGCGACTCCTCGGCGTAGAGCTTGCGCCGCCGCTCGTAGTGCGTCCGGAGACGACTCCGCAAGGTGCGCACGTCGTAGGTCTTGCGCCCCCGCGGGACGGCGGGTGGCTTGCCGGCCAGCTCGCGCATCAGCCGATCGACGAACTCGAGCTTCCGCAGCGCCGGCCAGCCGCGGTACAGCGCCTTCCAATCGAGGCCGGGCGTCAGCCACACGGAGAAGGTCTCGGCGAAGTCTTCTTCGGGGTGGCTCTGGGCATACCAGTTCTCGAGATGACGAACGAAGTTTCGGCTGTATGGCTGGTAGCGGTAGTGGTCGCGAAACTCCTGGGCCGGCGAACCGAAGGCGCCCGTCCAGTCCGGCCGGTCGGCGAGCACGAACGCGTGGCAGATGGCGTGCCCGCACTCATGGCGAAGGAAACGCATCGTATCGTCGTGCCCGCCGCCGCCCTCGACCTCCATCATCATCTTCTTCTCGAGCTGCTGCAGGCGCGGGTGGGCGAGATAGAAGGGGATGGCGATCGCCGGCACGCCGGCGGGCGAGAACCACTCGTCGCCGAGATAGCATCGCGGGCGGAGGAGGATGCCACGGGCGCTGAGCTCGCCGTGGAGCTCGGCGACGCATGACTCGAGCCACGTATTCTCGATGACCAGGCCGAGGTCGCACAATCGGAGGTTCAAGAGCTCATCGTCGGAGAGCTCCGACCAATGCTGCCTCGCCGGTTGAGCCTCGCTCACGCGCACTGTCTACCATTGTGGCCGCCGCGCTGCGACGAGCGGCGCCGCGGGTTGCCTGGTGCCACCGGCGCGACTACCATCAGTCCGGGAAGGGCACGCCCATGGCCGACGACGACGGCTCGAAGGGTCTCACGCGCAGGCGCGTACTCACCGGTGCGGCCGGGCTGGCCGCAGCCGGCGGCGTCGGCGCGGCCGCGTACTCCGCATGGAGGAACTCGACTTACCTCTTCCTCCTGCACGAAGCGCCGACACACGCGGGCCGGGTCGATCCGACGTGGCGAGGCTCACGAGTCGCTCGCTACCGCCCGCTCGGCCACACCGGCGTCGAGATGTCGGACATCTCGTTCGGCGGCGCTGGCATCGGCAGCCCGGAGGTCGTGGCCCGGGCCGTCGAGCGCGGCATCAACTACTTCGACACCTCGCCGGACTACAGCCGCACCGGCAGCGAGCAAGTGATCGGCCAGGCGCTGAAGCCCCACCGCCAGAAGGTGTTCATCGCTTCGAAGTTCTGCAACGCGGAGGGCCACCTGCCGAAGGATACGCCCGTCGGCGACATCGTGGCCTCGGTCGAGGCGAGCCTTCGCCGCCTACAGACCGACTATCTCGACGTCTGCATCATCCACGAGTGCAACGCCCTCGACCGACTGATGGCGCCGACTTTCCACGAGGCGTTCGATCGCTTGAAGGAGCAGGGCAAGGTGCGCTTCCTCGGCGTCAGCTCGCACACGCCGAACCTCGAGCAGGTGATGCGCCACGCCGTCGATTCCGGGCGCTTCCAGATGCTGCTGGTCGCGTACAACTTCAAAAACTGGCCGGACCTCACCGACATCTTCCGCGACGCGCACGCTCGCGGCATCGGCGTCGTGGCCATGAAGACGCTGAAGGGCGCGCGCGCCACGGTGCTCAAGGACTTCGCCGGCGGGAGGCAGGCGTTCAGCCAAGCGGCATTTAAGTGGGTGCTGTCGAACTCGCACGTCAGCGGTCTGGTGGTCTCGATTCAGGATTTCGAACAGATCGACGAGTACCTCTACGCTTCCGGGAAGTCGTTCTCCGACGCCGATCTGGCGCTACTCGAAGACTACGACCGGCGGATCGCGCACGAGTACTGCCGGCCGGGGTGCGGCGAGTGCCTCGACCACTGCCCGAACGGGGTGCCGATCGACGACGTGCTGCGCTACGGGATGTACGCCGAAGACTATGGTTGGGGGGCGCAGGCGCGCGAGCGCTACGCGGCGCTGCCGGTCGATCGCAATGCGTCGCGCTGCGCGAGCTGCCCGGCCCCGTGCGAGGCCGCCTGTCCCTTCGGGATCGCGATCCGCGAGAAGCTCGTGCGCCTCGACCGCTTGCTCGTGTGAGGCGGGCCGCGCTCGTGCCGCGGCGGCGGCACGGCGTTTCGCTGCATCGGTGGTGTGCTAGGCCGGCGGCGAGGAGGTTCATCCGTGACCGAGCGAGAAACTCTGGAGCAGCTGGTCGTTCGCTTCACCGACGCCTTCAATCGAGACGATCTCGAGCAGGTTCTCTCGATGATGTCCGAAGACGCCATTTACGACGAGTTCGACGGCCGCCGGCGCCATGGTCGGAGCGAGATCCGAGCGGCCTTCGAACCGCAGTTCCGCGGCGACTTCGGACGGATCCGGTTCCAGACCGAGGACCTCTTCGTCGACGAGCGAGCCGGACGCGCGCTGATCCGCTGGCGCTGCGTGATCGACAAGGGGGGCCGGTCGCGATTCTGGCGCGGCCTCGACGTTCTGCACGTGCGGGGCGGGCTAATCAGCGAGAAGCACACGTACGCCAAGGCGGAGCGCCTACACTTGCAGGAGTCGGAATAGACACGGCGAAGCTCCGATGACGTATTCGATCGTAGCGCGGGACCCGGCCAATGGCTGGCTGGGTGTTGCCGTGCAGTCTCACTACTTCGGCACCGGCCGCGTCGTGACCTGGGCCGAGGCGGGGGTCGGCGCCGTCGCGACCCAGTCGATTCCCGAGGTCGCTTATGGCCCGCGCGGGCTCGAGCGGATGGGCTCCGGACGATCCGCATCCGAAGCGCTCGGAAGCCTTCTCGCGGAGGATCCGCAGCGCGCGCTTCGCCAGGTGGGCATGATCGATGCGCAAGGGAAAGTCGCCGTCCACACGGGGGAGCATTGCCTTGCGGAAGCAGGGCACGCGACCGGAGAGCAGGTGAGCGTGCAGGCGAACCTGATGGAGCGCGCGACCGCGTGGGGAGCGATGCTGGGCGCGTACGAGAAGGCGACGTCCGAGCCGTTCCCCCATCGATTGCTCGCCGCCTTGGACGCCGCCGAGCACGAGGGCGGGGATCTTCGCGGCCGGCAGTCGGCGGCCTTGTTGGTGGTTTCCGCGATCCGCAGCGACACGCCATGGAGAGAACGGCTGGTCGATCTGAGGGTCGACGACCATCCCAATCCCCTCGGCGAGCTGCGACGCTTGCTCGAGCTCCACGTCGCGTTCGAACGCCTGGCGCGGATCTTCGTCAGCGGAATCTTGTTCGGGCCGCTGAGCGCCGAGAGCCCCTCGCTCGCGCACGCGCTCGCCGAGCTCGATGCGACGCAGGCGGCGCTCGAGCCGAACCGCGAGCCGACCTTTTGGCAGGCCGTGCTGCTCGCCAAGGCGGGTCGGACCGCGGAGGCGCGCGCCAAGCTCTCGCGTGCCTGCGAGACGAATCCGCGATGGAGCTTGCTGGTGGAGCGCTTGGTGCCCTCGGGCATCATTCCGCCGGACGCGCCGCTGCTGGCTGCTCTCCGGCGGTGAGCGGAGCCCCATCCTCGCGGTTCGCGCAAACGTCAGCGCTGTCGGGCCGGGATCTGCAGGACGCGGGCTCCGAAGCGCTCGCCCTCCCGGTCGTCGAAGGCCAGGCGTGAGTCTCCGAGGAACGCTACACGGCTTCGCGCGTAGGTCGGAAGGTAGCGGCGAAACATCTCCGCGCCGTCGCGCGCGCGGAGCACGAATACCGAATCGCGGATGCGACCGATGTTGAGGGCGGTTGTCGTGCTCGCGGCGATATATGAGCCGGAAGGAGTGGCATCGACCGCGGTGATCGAACGGCCGAGTGGCACCTCATGAGCGCCCTCACCGCCGGTCACCCGCCAGCGCAGGCGGTACCGGCCGTCCTCGCGGTAAGCGTCCCAAGCGACGCAGTCGTCGCCGCCCGGCGCGTACCACCAGGGTGAGATGGCCGGCAACGCGATCCCAGACGTCGAACAGGGCTCGTCCGTCGGCGAGTACGAATGGCACCGTCAGCGGCACTGCGTCGAGCTCGAGATTCGTCGTCGTCGAGCAAGCCTCGAGCAGCTGCCGGAGGACTCGGTTGCCCAGGCACGCTCGGCGCGCTCGAGAGGTAGATCGGGAGGCGAGCGGACGGTTGCCAGCGAGACGCCCGGCAAGAAGCACTCCGTCGGCCACTCAGACCACTCGCGCGCGACGTCGGTCTCGATCAGGAAGTACGAGGGCAGCGCCGACAGGTACGTCCAATTCGAGCGCCAGGAAGAAAATGGGCGCGCCACGAGGAGGGCGAAGCGCGCGACGCCGCGGCGGGCGAGCACCCACGCGAGGAGCAGCGCCAGTGCTCCTTGTGCGCCCAGGGCGACCGCGAAATCGAGGGCGATCCAGGCGCGCGGCTTGTGCCCGGGCGCGCGGCTGACGTCGGCGAAGAGGTACTCGCCGACGAGCCAGACGGCGTGCGGACCGACCAATGGCAGCGCATAGATGAGCAACGAGCCGGCAAGCGCCTTCGCAAGCCGCCGGCGAGACCTCCTGTCCTCGGCCACAGCCCCAGCATCCGGGCAAGCTAGTCGTCTGCGATACGAAGCTCTCGGGGAGCTCGTCGATCGTCTTGTATGGAACGAGGGCGTGGAGCTATGTCCCTAACCCCGAGTGAGCGATTTCGGATGTTCCAGGGGGAAGGAGACGAAGGATGAGCAGCGCCACGAAGATGCGCCTTCCGGGTGAGAGCTCCGAGTATCGTGCGGCTCGCGACGCCCTTCTCGAAGCGGAAGCCGAGCTCCGCCAGCGTATCGAGCGTATCGCCGAGCTCCGTCGCCAGCTTCCGCTCGGCGGAGAGGTCGTCGAGGACTACGCGTTCCAGGAAGGTGCCGGGGATCTAGACGACGCCACGACCGTCCGAACCGTACGATTCGCGCAGCTCTTCGCGCCTGGAAAAAACAGCCTCGTGCTCTACAGCTTCATGTACGGCCCGGCGATGGAGAAGCCGTGCCCCATGTGCACGGCGATGCTCGACTCGTTGAATGGGGCCGCGCCCCATGCCACCCAGCGCGTCAACCTCGCGGTGGCGGCGAGCTCGCCGATCGAGCGCGTTCGCGCGTATGCCCGCGCGCGCGGATGGCGCAACCTCCGATTGCTTTCCTCCGCGGCGAACACCTACAACCGCGACTACCACGCGCAGGCGCCCGACGGCTCGCAGCTTCCCATGCTCAACGTGTTCGTGAAACGAGCCGGAGCGATCCAGCACTACTACGCGACGGAGTTGCTATTCGCGGCCCCCGAGGCCGGCCAGCATCCCCGCCACCTCGATCTCATCTTCCCGCTGTGGAACCTCTTCGACCTCTTGCCGGAAGGCCGAGGCACCGACTGGGTCCCGCGACTCGCCTACGACTGAGCGCGAACTTCGATCGTCACCTCGGGGGTCGCGACCGCGACCGTGCCGTAGAGCGGTCAGCGTCTCTTGAACGCCGCTACGAGCTCGTCCGCCTTCCCCGGCGTGACCCCCTCGAGCGTGAACTTCAAATGAACCGCGTTGAACACGTTGACGTCTTCCCGCACCGGTCGGCTGCGGTCCAGGATGCCTCGCGCGGCCACGTGAACCGCGCGCAGCGGGATTTGCGAATCTCGCGCGATCACTTGAACGAGCTCCACGCCGCAGGCCGCCACACCGGCGAGGAAGATCTCTGCCGGCGTGACGGCTTCCCCGGGGCAACCGTTCTGCACGGGCCCGTCGACGACGAAATGGTGGTGACGCGTGTCGCAGAGCACACGACCGAACGTCTCGGTCGAGCGCGCCTCGATGCGGTACTCGCGGACGTCGGCTACGGTCATCGGGTTGCCTCGGCTCCGGGGGCTATGAGCCCGGTCTCCCAGCGCTGGAAGAAGAGGTTCGTGAACAGACCGATCAGCCGCAACAGGCCGACGGCGACGAACGCGCTCCGCACACCGGCCACTACGAGGAGCGAGATCGGGACCACCCGAAGGAGGTCGTGAAGTCGCTCAGCGGCCTCTCCGTGCGGCCGTAGGTTGTCGATCGAGTCCTTCCATGTCGGCATGCCGCAAGAAGAGCAGAGTTTCACCGCCAGCGCGACGGGCTATCGCGACGTCGTCGCCGATTTCGGTGCAACCACGGTCACGCAGCCTCTTTTCCGGCGGCGATCCGCTGCGATACGCTGGAGTCCGGAGGAAGATGCCGAGATGACGGAGGGTGCATCCTCGCCAAACGGGAATGACAAGATCCTCGCCGTCGACATCGGCGGCAGCGGCTTGAAGGCCGCGATCGTGAATCGATCCGGGCGCATGCTCACCGAGCGCGCGCGCGTGCCGACGCCAGCGCGCGCCACGCCACAAGCCGTGCTGCGCGAGCTTGCCAAGCTCGTTCGCTCGCTCGACGTCGAGTCCGTCACGGGCGTCTCCGTCGGGTTCCCCGGAGTGATTCGGAACGGGAAGGTACTGACGGCGGCGAACCTTGGAAGGGGATGGAAGGGCTTCGAGCTAGCCCGAGCTCTCGCCAAGCTCTGGAAGAAGCCGGTGCGCGTCGTCAACGACGCGGACATGCAAGGGCTGGGAGCGGCCGCGGGAACGGGCGTCGAAGTGGTCATCACGCTGGGCACGGGCTTCGGCTCGGCGTTGCTCGTCGACGGTGAGCTGATGCTCCACCTCGAGATCGCGCACATTCCGTTTCGCAACGGCGAAACGTACGACGAACAGCTCGGTCAGGCCGCGCGGAAGGCGGTCGGCAAGAAGAGGTGGAACCGCCGCGTGAAGCGCGCCATCGAGGCGCTGCGTGCGCTCACCCACTTCGACACGCTGTACATCGGCGGCGGCAACTCCCGGCACGTCACGCTCGAGCTCCCGGCCGACGTGCGGCTCGTGTCGAACGAGTGCGGGATGAAGGGCGGCGCGGCGCTCTGGCGCGACGGCGGAGCTCGGAGACGCCGGCCGGCGCCGCGCGATTCGAACGCGTAGCTCAGAATCGCAGCGTCAGCTGCATCGCCACCGTCTGCTCGCCCTGCTGCTGGTGGCCGCTTTGCCGGTCGAGGCTGTATTGCAGCTTGTACTGCACGTGGCGGTCGAATCGGTAGCCGATCGCGGTGTCGATGCGCCAAGCGGGGCGATCCCAAGGGATGTCGCGTCCTTCGCCGTTCGAAATCTTCTCGAACATCGCCTGGTTCCAGCGCAGGGCGCCGAACCACTGCGGCGCAACTTGGTACTTGGTCTCGACGTAGTAAGCGATCGCGTCGCAATCCTCGACGTTCGGGACCTCAGTGCGCGAGGCGAATAGCTCGCTCCAGATCTCCCAGTGGCGCCAGGCGTATGCGGCGTCGACGCCGAGGATCGTGTGAGAGAAGTCGCCGACATGCTTGCCGGGAGGAAGGGTGCTCTGTGCGGATTCGAGCATGTAGCTGCCGCGGCTCCCGGATACGCCGATTTGCCACGCTGCCCCGGGGTCCCAGCCGAGGCGCCCCGTGACGGTCGGATGGTTCCAGCCACGGTAGCGGAAGTCCCACTTGTCGGGCCGGGAGGCGAGGGATGCGTTCTTGAACTCGACGCCGTATTCGAGCTCTCGCCATCGGCCGAGCGCCGCGGCTCCGCTCGTGTAGCTCGGGCCCCAGAGAAGGGGCAGCCACTGGCGCTTTTTGTCGGAACTGTTCCGTCGCGACAGAAAATTAGATGGCGAGGTCGGCGCCGCGCGGTCGGCGATGATCGTGACGTTTTCGTAAGGCAACGGCGCATTGATCAGCGGGTTCTCCCAGGAGTCGTGGCGGCCGACCCAATTGCCGAACACGGTGGCGAACTTGCCGATCTGCAGGGCGATGCGCGCGTCGTCGAACGGCATGTAGAGGAGCCGGTATTGGTCGAACCGCACCGACGCGGAATCTTCGCGGGGATCGAAGCCGCGATCGGCGCGTAACTCGACGAAGCTCGACAGGTGATCACCGAGCCGGCCGTCGAGAAAGAGCCACAGCCGCGGATTCGCGAAGTTGTCGTTGCCGCCGAAGATGAGACCGGGAGCCTGCTGGTCGAGCCGGTATCCTTCGATGTCGAAGAGCCCGGATAGCTGAAGCTGCGCGAGCCCATCGGCGCTCACCCAGCGCAGCCGCTCGCTGACCTCGTCGAGGATTTCCGTCTGCGCGCCCGCGGCCCCGGCGGCGAGAAGCGCGAGGAGCGGCGCGAGGCGAGCGAGTCTCATGGGGCGCCGGATTCCGGCCGCACGCGAAACGCCGGCATGAGGCCGCTGAAGCCTCTGAGCGTGAGCCCGGGGAGCGGATCGGCGCCGATCTCACTGCCGATGTGCAAATACGTCGTCTCGTCGACGAGAATCTCCATCGGGCCCGCTGCCGAGCACAGCCGAGAAGCCAAGTTCACGCGCTCGCCGAGCACGCTGTAGCTCAGGCGGTCGCTCGACCCCATGCGGCCCGCCACCACCATTCCCGAGGCGACGCCGATCCCGACCTCGAGCCGATGGCGCGAGGTCGCGTTGAGCCGCTGGCGGGCTGCGACCATGCCGCGCGCGCACCGCAGGGCGCTGAGCGCGTCTTCGCCGTAGCTTTTGGGGGCCCCGAACAGCGCCATCACCAGATCGCCGACGAACTTGTCGACCACGCCGCGATGCTCGTAGACGATCGCGGTCATCGCCGTCATGTGCTCGTTGACCAGCTCGACGACGTCGGTCGGGCTCATCTGCTCCGTGAGCGCCGTGAAGCCGCGAATGTCGCAGAAGAGCACGGTCACTTCGCGGAGCTCGCCGCCGAGCGCGAAGCCGCCGCTCAAGAGCTCGCTGGCCACCTGCTTGTCCGCGACCAAATCGAGCAGGCTTCGATAGCGCTCTTTGAGCTCGAGCCCGGTGGCCATCTCGTTGAAGGAGCCCGCGAGGCGGCCGACCTCGTCACGAGCGCGCACCGGTACTTGGATCGAGAAGTTGCCGCGCTGAATCTCCGAGGTCGCGGCGACGAGCTCGCGGATCGGGACCGACAGACCGCGCGAGATCTGCAGGCTGAGCACGAGCGCGGCGGCCAAGCCGAGCGCGCCGAAGGCGAGCACGAGTCGGCGCAGGCGCGCTTCCTCGGCGAGCGGCTCGGCCAGTGAATAGAGCGACACTTGCTCCGCGAGGGGAAAGCCATCGCCCCGCGGCAGCGCGCGGAACAGCACCTGTTGCGGAACGCCGCCGATCGCCGTACGCCATTCGCCGCTCGCCGTCGCCGTCCGGCGGGCCAGCTCACCGCTCACTTGCCGCCGCGCGGCTTCGGACAGGGCCCGCGAATGAAGCTCGCCGCCGACCCAGAGCGCGCTTCGCACGAGTGTCGAAGCGCCGGTCACAGGTGACTCCACGAGCGGGAATCCGATCGCCAAGGCGCCGAGCGGGCGCCGCCGCACCGGGTCGACGATGCGCGTGAGCACCACCTCGTGAAGCTCGGAACGCTCGGGGCCGGCGAGGGCGAGGTAGCCGAATGCCTGGGTCTCGTTCTCTCCCATCGCGCGAGCCGCGGTCGAAAGCGCGCGCTTCGTGGGCTCGACCGCTGCTCGATCGAGCACGCCGGCCCGCGCATCGGGAGGAGGCAGCACGGCGCCTCCTCGATCGATCAGGCGGAAGAACGTCGCAGGCCGCAGCGCACGCAGCCCGACGTCCGGGCTCATCACCTTGCGCAGTTCGTCGAAGGCGATCGTATAGAGGAGCGCGGCGTCACTCTCCTCGAAGGCGGCGACGAGGCGAACCGAGCGCGCGAGTTCCAGGCACTTGTCCTTGACGGCGGCGAGCCGCGCGTCCTGCGCGGCGGAGAAGAGATCCGCCTCGGCACGGAACCTCTCGCGGAAGATCTTCGCGTAGGTCGCGGCCACGGCCTGCTGCGTGACCAGCAGCGCGCCGCCGGCGACGGCGGTCACGACCAGCATCATCGCCAGGAAGAGCTTCCAGCGGAAGCTCAGAGCCGTGAGGGAGAGGCTCATGGAAAATCGGCGTGGAGCGTGCCGCCCTCCACCAGATCGACCGGGCGTTCCCACACCAGGTCCTCATCGACCCAGACCTTCAGCAGCTGGTGGCCGGCCGGGACGCCATCGAGCCGGTAGCGCCCTTCCTTCGAGGTCTTCGCGAAGTATGGAGTATCGAGCACTAGGATCCAGCCGCGCATGTGGTCGTGGATCTCGCAAAAGAGCTTCACGAGGCCGGGCTGATCGAAGACGAGTTCCGCGGGCTGCTCGTTCTTTCGGTAGCGGCCGAGGTCGAAGCGCTTCGGCTTCGAGTACGAGAACACGCTGTGGTACTCGTCGTCGAGATTCGGGAACATGACCGCGCTGCCGCGCTCGATCGCAAGCAGTCCCGGCGCGAACTGATAGTGGTGCTGCGCCATCTCCGCGCGCCGCGTGTCTGCGCGCGACGGGCGGACGGAGCTTTCGACGAAGATCACGGCCGCGGGCGCGTCGGGAGGGCCGACCTCGGCTCCGGTCTTCGTCTGGTAGCGCGAATTGGGCAACGGCGGGGGCGGGCGATCCGGGAGGGTTACGGTTCCCTCGACGACGGCGCCGGCCCGCGCCCACGATGGAGCCCCGAGCGACGCCAGCCAGATCAGGCCGGAGAGGAGCGCCGCCCGCCCGCTGTCACTTCGCGCCACCGAGGCCCTTTTCTCAAACGGAACCGGAGTTTGCGAGGGAGAATCGGGCGAAGGGCCCCCCTCGATTTTCGTCGAGAACGATCATAGGGACTGTGGCTTGCCCTTTGCGGGCGAAGGAGAGCGCGATGGCATACGAGCAAATTCTCTATTCGGTCGAGGACAGGGTCCTCACGCTCACCTTGAATCGAGCAGACCGCCTGAACGCCTTCACCGGGCAGATGTGTCGCGAGCTGCTCGATGCCTTCGATCGCGCCGACGCCGACGACGCCGTGCGCGCCGTCGTCGTCACTGGAGCCGGGAAGGGATTCTGCGCCGGCGCCGACCTCGGTGGCGGCAGCCGGACGTTCGACTCCTCTGCTCGCGGCGGCGGAGAGCCGATCGAAGAGCCGCGCGACGGAGGCGGGCTGCTGACGCTGCGGATCTACGACAGCAAAAAGCCGGTGATCGCCGCCATCAACGGCGCCGCGGTCGGCATCGGCATCACCATGACGCTCCCCATGGACGTACGCATCGCGTCGAGCGCTGCGCGCATGGGCTTCGTGTTCGCCCGACGAGGCATCGTGCCGGAAGCGTGCTCGAGTTGGTTTCTGCCGCGCGTGGTGGGTATCAACCGAGCCGCGGAATGGGTGTACACGGGGCGCGTGTTCGGCGCGGAAGAGGCCCTGGCCGGAGGCTTGGTGAGCCGCGTCGTCGCGGCCGAGGACCTCTTGCCCACCGCGCGGGGCATCGCTCACGAGATCGCGGACAACACTTCGGCGATGTCGGTCGCGCTCACCCGGCAGATGCTGTGGAAGATGCTCGGCGCCGACCACCCGATGGAAGCGCACCGGATCGATTCGAAGGCGGTCCACTGGATGGGCCGCTCCCCGGACGCCCGCGAAGGCGTGAGCGCGTTCCTGGAGAAGCGCGCCGCCAAGTTCACGCTCAAGCCGAGCGCCATGCCCGAGTTCTATCCCTGGTGGGCGGAAAGGAAATTTCGCGAGTGACGTCCCACGACCTCACGCGGGCGGAGGGAGAGGCTCCGTAACGATGGCCCGGCAATTCATCTTCACCATGAAGGACCTCCGCAAGGTCTACCCGCCCAATCGCGAAGTCCTCAAGGGTATCTGGCTCTCGTTTCTCCCCGGCGCGAAGATCGGCGTGCTCGGCGCCAACGGCGCCGGCAAATCGACGCTTCTGAAGATCATGGCGGGCCTCGAGAGGGAATTCCTGGGAGAAGCCTTCGCCGCGCCGGCAGCGCGAGTTGGGTATCTTTCGCAGGAGCCGGCCCTGGACCCGAACAAGAACGTGCTCGGCAACGTGGAGGAAGGCGTGGCGGAGATTCGCGCTCTCCTGCATCGGTTCGAAGAAGTGAGCGCGAAGATGGCCGAGCCGATGTCGGAGGAGGCGATGCAGAAGCTTCTCGACGAGCAAGCCGGCCTCCAAGACCGCATCGACGCCGTCAATGCCTGGGAGCTCGACCACACGCTCGAGATCGCGATGGAAGCCCTGCGGCTTCCCGCGCCGGACGTCGACGTCGGTACGCTCTCCGGCGGAGAGCGCCGCCGCGTCGCGCTCTGCAGGCTCCTGCTGCAGAAGCCCGATCTGCTACTGCTCGACGAGCCGACGAATCATCTGGATGCGGAGTCCGTGGCCTGGCTCGAGCGTCATCTGCAAGAGTACGCGGGAACGGTGGTCGCGGTCACGCACGATCGCTACTTTCTCGATAACGTCGCCGGCTGGATCCTCGAGCTCGACCGCGGCGCGGGCATTCCGTGGAAGGGCAACTACTCCTCTTGGCTGGATCAAAAGCGGCAGCGGCTGGCGAGCGAGGAGAAGCAGGCGTCCGCGCGCCAGCGTACGCTCGAGCGCGAGCTCGAATGGGTGCGCATGGCGCCTCGCGCTCGGCAGGCGAAGGGCAAGGCTCGGCTGAAGGCGTACGAAGAGTTGCTCGCCGACGGCGGAACCCGGCGCGCCAACGATCTCGAGATCTCGATCCCGCCGGGACCGCGTCTCGGCGATCTGGTCGTCGAAGCCAAGAGCCTTCGCAAGGGCTACGACGATCGCTTGTTGATCGACGATCTTTCCTTCTCGTTGCCACGCGGCGGGATCGTCGGCGTGATCGGCCCGAACGGCGCGGGCAAGACGACGCTCTTTCGTATGATCATCGGCGAAGAGAAGCCCGATCGAGGGACGCTGCGTCTCGGCGAGACCGTCGAGCTCGCCTACGTCGATCAGAGCCGCGACGCTCTCGACGCGACGAAGAGCGTGTGGGAGGAGATCAGTGGCGGCGCCGATCGGCTGACGGTCGGCCAGCGCGAGGTCGCCTCGCGCGCGTACGTGGCCTCGTTCAACTTCAAAGGGACCGACCAGCAGAAGAAGGTCGGCGACCTGTCCGGGGGCGAGCGCAACCGCGCGCACCTGGCCAAGCTGCTTCGGCGCGGCGGCAACCTGCTGCTGCTCGACGAGCCGACCAACGATCTCGACGTCGATACGCTGCGCGCTCTCGAAGACGCGCTCCTCGATTTCGCCGGGTGCGCGGTGATCATCAGCCACGACCGCTGGTTTCTCGATCGCATCGCCACGCACATGCTCGCGTTCGAAGGAGACAGCCGTGTGATCTGGTTCGAGGGCAACTACCAGGACTACGAGGCCGACCGGAAGAAGCGCCTCGGGGCCGAGGCTGACCAGCCGCACCGGATTCGATATAGGAAACTCAGCCGCTGAGACAGCAGGGGTGTTCGAACGGAGACGACGACGCGACCAACGGGAGCGGCGTGACAAAACGGCTGAGAGACAGCAGGGTGTTCGAACGGAGACGACGACGCGACTAACGGAAGCGGCTTGACAAGACGGCTGAGACAAGGCGACGGAACGCGCGCGAAGTGACGAAGACATGAAGCGGAGGTGAGCATGAAATACGCCTTGACGATCTT
Organism: Binatia bacterium; assembly: GCA_040507895.1. GTDB lineage: Bacteria > Desulfobacterota > Binatia > JACPRU01 > JACPRU01 > JBEVNX01. The sequence goes on from JBEVNX010000072.1 coordinate 23,435, forward strand.
TCCGACCGATGAAGCGATCCGACCCGACGAGCTGGCTCGCGCCGCGGAAGATCGTGGCTTCGAATCGCTGTTCTTCCCCGAGCACACCCACATCCCGTGCTCGCGCAAGACGCCGTATCCCGCCGGCGGGGAGTTACCGCGCGAGTACACGCGCACTCACGACCCCTTCGTCGCTCTGACGATGGCGGCAGCGGTGACGAAGAAGATCAAGCTCGCCACCGGCATCTGCCTGGTGATCGAGCGCGACCCGATCACCACCGCCAAGGAGGTGGCGAGCCTCGACTACCTTTCGGGCGGTCGCGCGATGCTCGGCATCGGCGCCGGATGGAACGTCGAGGAGATGGGCAACCACGGCACGAGCTTCAAGAACCGCTGGCAGCTGCTGCGCGAGCGAGTCGAGGCCATGAAGGCGATCTGGCAGCAGGAGCGCGCCGAGTATCACGGCAAGCTGGTCGACTTCGATCCGATCTGGTCGTTCCCCAAGCCCGTGCAGAGGCCGCACCCGCCGGTGCTGCTCGGCGGTCACGGGCCGAAGGCGCTCGAGCGCGTGGTGCGCTACTGCGACGGATGGATGCCGATCTCGCTGCGCGCCGGTGACCTGAAGAAGCAGATCGGCGAGCTCCGCGAGACGGCGAAGAGAGCCGGGCGAGAACCCAAGTCGATCTCGATCTCGGTCTTCTGGGCGCCGGCCGATCGTGCGCAGATCGACGCCTACGAGGAGATGGGCGTGGAGCGCTCGATTCTGGCCTTGCCGCCCGCGCCGCGCGACAAAGTTCTACCGATCCTCGACAACCACGCGAAGCTCGTACGTTGAGGAGGGGATTGTGGCCGAAGTCGAGCTCAGCCGCCGGGATTCGATTCTCACGGTCACGCTGAATCGTCCCGAAAAGCGCAACTCGATGACCTCGGGGCTCTTGGCCCGTCTCCTCGAGGTCTTCGAGTCGCTCGCCGAACAGCGCGACGTGCGAGTCGTGGTCGTGCGCGGCGCCGGCAAGTCGTTCTGTGCGGGCCTCGACCTCGGAGAGATGGCGGCCGCCCGTGCCTCGAGTGGCGCGGTCGGGCTCACCGAGATCGAGGACGTCTTCCACGCGCTCGAACGGGTTCCGCAGGCGACGATCGCGATGGTGCAGGGCGAGGCGATCGCAGGCGGCTGCGAGCTGGCGCTGCACTGTGACCTCAGGGTCGCCGCCGACGACGTCAAGTTCGCGATGCCGCTCGCCCGGCTCGGGCTCGCGCTGCCGTTCGCGCTGATCCAGAAGCTCCTCGACACGATCGGCACCGCGCAGACCAAGGAGCTGCTGTTCACCGGCGAGTTCTTTCGCGCCGAGCGCGCGACCGCGCTCAACATGGTGAATCGGCTCGTCCCGCTCGCCGACCTCGAGCGCTCGACCTATGAGCTCGCCGAGACGATCGCCGCCAACGCCCCGCTGTCGATCGCGGCGATGAAGCGCGCCGTTCATCGCGCCAATGCGTTTCGCCGGACGATCGAGCACGAGGACTACGCGGCCGAGGTCGCGCGCGTCGCGCGCAGCGAAGACGTGATCGAGGGAGTGGCCGCGATGCGCGAGAAGCGGCCGGCGCGCTTTCAGGGGAAATAGGACCGTATAGCCGCATCACTCACAAAAGCCGATCGCGCGCCATCCCGGGCCGTGCGACCCTCCTCGACGTACCGTCGAGTGCGCCTGCGTTGGGTCACGCGGCGCTCGGCCGCAGCTGACGCACGCTCGACGCATTCCGAACGAACGCTGGTGAGGGATGCGGGCTTAGCGGCCGGCGAGGAACCGCCGGATGGCCGTCTCGTCGACGCCGAGCACTCGCGCGACCTCGATGCCGGCGAGCAGCGCATAGAGCGCGCTGTCGCCGACCACGTCGAGGCCGACCGCGAAGCTCTCGCCTCCGACGTCGAGCCGAAGGCCATTCGGCTCGTGCCGGGCCTGCGCGCCCCGGTAGGTCCGTAAGCGCGGCCCGTGAGCGTCGACGGCAGCGAGCAGCCGAGGATCGTCTCCGCAGGCGATGACGGTGCCGCCACGGGCGGACACTTCGCGCGCGAGCCAAGTGATCTCACGCTCCACGGTATCGAGGAACGAGAGGTCGTTCGAGAAGCTCGGCGCGAGTGGTGTGAGCACGAGAACGTCCGGCACGACGGCCGCGACGAGCGCGCGGGCGTCTCCCTCACGCCGCAACCCCATCTCGAGAATCAGCACGTCGAGTGGGCGAGAGTCGAACAGGCCCCCGGCCATCGCCCGGCCGATAGTCGCGAGAAGGCCACCGAGCGTGGTCGAATCGACCGAGGTGTCGAGGATCGCGAGCGGCAAGCCGAGTTCGGTGTTGTACGAGCGTGGATTGGCTCGCACGCGAAGCGTCGAGTCGAGCATCTCCCGGAGCCACCGCTTCATCACGGTCTTACCCTGCAGACCGGCGATGGCCACGCAGCGAGGCCGCACGCGGGCGAGGTAGCGGCGGGCGAGCCAGGCGAGAAGGGCGATCGCGGCGATGCGCGCGCGGGAAAACAGGAGCGAGCGCTTCCAGGGTGGCGGCGCGGCAAGCGACGCCTGCGGGGGTGCGAGCGGTAGGCGAGCAGGATCGCCTGCCGTGGCCGGAATTGGCTTTCGCTTCCCCCCGTGGAAGTAGTCGGCGAGCCTGGCAAACGCTTCCTCGATCTCCTCGCCCCGTCGACTGTAAGAGATTCGCAAGTGCGACTCGCCGCTCGGCCCGAAGGCGATCCCCGGCACGAGTGCGACGTGCCCGCGCTCGAGGATGTCGCGGGCGAGGCGGCGCGAGTCGCGAGCTAGGGGAACGGTGTCCTTGACTCGTGGGAACACGAAGTACGAGGCCCCCGGCTTCTGGTAGTCGAAGATGTGCGAGAGGCGGTCGAGGTGGCCGAGCGTGAGGTTTCGCCGCTCGAGGAATTCGCGGCGAAACGCCTGGATGGTCTCGTCGCCGAGCTCCAGAGCCGCCAGCGCCGCATACTGCGAGACGACGGGAGCGCAGGTCACCAGCGCATCGTGGACCTTGAGGATCTCGGCGACGTGTTGCCGGTCCGAGTGCAGGAATCCGACGCGCCAGCCGGTCATGCCGTAGGCCTTCGAGAACGAGAAGACGCGTACAACTCGGCTTCTCGCCGCCTCGATCCGCGCGGGCGTGAAGAGCTCCGTGTCGTTGTACAGGAAGTCCTTGTAGACCTCGTCGCTGACGAGCAGTAAGTCGCGTCGCTCTGCAACTTCGACCAGTCGCTCGAGCTGCGAGCGCGAGTAGACGGTGCCGGTAGGATTGTTCGGGTTGGCGAAGACCATCGCGACGGTGCGCCGCGTGATGGCCCGCTCGAGGGCATCCAGATCGAGGGCGAAGTTCTGTTCCTCGACGAGCGGCACGAAGCGCGGCGAGCCGCCGGCCATGCGGATCGCCTCCACGTACGAGGGGTAGCTCGGCGAAGGCACCAGAACCTCGTCGCCCGGCTCGAGCGCTGCGAGCAGCGTCGCGGAGATCGCTTCGATCGAGCCGCAGGTCACCACGATCTCGTTCTCGGGATCGTAGCGCATGCCGTCGCGCAGGAGCGCCTCGGCGATCGCTTCGCGAAGCTTCGGCAGTCCCGGTGTGAGCGAGTAGCGGCTGCAAGCGCCGGTGGCGATCTTCTCTTGGACGTAGCGGACGATCGGCTCGGGCGTGTCGAAGCTGGGAATCCCCTGCGCCAGCGATACGGTGCCCGGAATTTGCGCGGCGCGCAGCTCCATCTCCTTGATCGGAGAGAGACGGAGCGCTCCGGCGCGCGGAAATAGGTCGCGCAGGCTCGTCGGCCCTGGCAGCGCTCTCACGACCGGGGCTCCTCGGCAGCGAGCGCCTCTAGGGTCACGTCGCCGAGCGCACTGCGTTCGGCAACTCCTTGCCGAGCGAGCAGCGCGTCGACCGCCAGCGCTGGCTCGCACGCGCCTCGGGAATCGCTCGCCGGCCGGCGCACGGCGGTCAAGATGTCGATCACCGCGATCGTGCTTGGTGGGCGAGCCGGCAAGTAGCGCGGCGGCTCCTCGGGCGCTTCCTCGTGGCCAGTTGCGACGAGGAAGCCGCCCTCACAGAGGAGCTCGAGCGCTTTCGCGACCCACGAATCCGGAAAGCGGAGGCGTTCCGCCAGCTCTTCTCGCGTCGTGCCGCCGCGTCCGGCGAGGAAGTCGACGGTCGCGGCGCGCGCCACCTCGAGCACGACCTGCGAGCGCCCGGCGTCGCCCTCCGGGAACGGATCGGTCTTCACCTCCGGGCTCGCCGCCGCATGCGCGACCTCCGCGCCGTACAAGACGATCATCCACGAAACGTAGAGGCCGATCATCATCACGGGGATCGCGCCGATCCCTCCATACACTTTGCTGTACTGGACCACCTGCGAGAAATATAGAGCGCTGCCGGCGTTGTTGAGCTGCAAGAGCGCCCCGGCCGTGATGCCACCCAGGACCGCCGCGCGCGGCGGGACGTAGGTGTTCGGCATGGTCCAATAGAGAAGCGTGAACCCGGCTGAGAGAATGACGAGGGGCAGCACCCTCCAAAAGAGCCGCGCGGGGAGGCCGCCGGGCAGGTGGCCGAGCACGGCCGCCACGGCGTTCGACCCCGTGATCCCAAGAGCAAGAAACAGAAAGATCGGCCCCAGAGTGACGCCGGCCCAGTAGTACACGATGCTCCGGGCGAGTGTCCGTCCGCGCGAGACCGCCCAGACGTCGTTCAGCGCGTGTTCGACGGCGGAGAGTAGCGAGATTCCTACGCTCACCAGCGTGATCGCGCCGAATGCCCCGAGCGCTCCGGCGTCGATGCGGTTGATGCCTTCTTGGATCCGGGCGAGGGCGTCTTGACGAGCGCTAGCGGCCTCGTCGGCCGAGAGATAGCGAAGCTGCGGCACTGCGTAGTCGAGAACGCGATCGATGGCGCTGAGCAGGAGCTGCGGATCTTGGTTGCGGAGCACGCCTTTCGAGATCGACAGGACGAGGGCGAGCAGCGGAACCAGCGCCAGAAGCGACGTGTACGAGAGCGAAGCCGCCCTCACCGGTCCGCGATGCGTGCGGAAGTCTCGAACCGCTCGTACCCAGGGAGACAGCGAGGAGCCGTCGAGCCGGGAGAGGATCGTCCCAGATTCGATCAAGGGCTTCCGAAGTAGGGTATGAATGGACCCCGCTCGGGGCTGAACGGCGTCCCGCCGGCCGTTTCTTCGACGGTCCTGCCGCTCGCCGCAACCGCGCCGAGAAGCGCGAGGACGCCCATCCAAGAGGTAAGACGCATCAGCCACCCCCCCCGCGCGACTCCTAAGCGAACGCCCGACTCGAAGTCAAATTCTTGCCGCGGCGGACCCCCGGTCCCTGCCTTCCGTTTGCGACGCGTTTCTCCGGTGTGCTAATCACCCGAGCAGGGAGTCGTTAGAACTCCGAGGGTTACTCTCCCCTGGGCGCGGATTTGCGTCGGGGCGGAACTGGTGGGGAGCATAACAACTTGGCATCGCTTTCGAAGGTACTCGGAAGGCTGTTCGCACGCGAGGGCCGATACGTCAGTTTGGATATCGGCTCGAGCTCTCTGAAGCTGCTCGAAGTCGAAGGCAGCTCGAGCCAACTGACGATCCGCAACTACGGCACCGCGGCTTTGCCGCCGTCGGCGATCCAGAACAACATGATCGTCGAGCCGGACGGTGTGTCAGGGGTGATCCGGAATCTGTTGCGTAAAACCGGCATCTCCGCGACCGAGGCGATCACCGCCGTCCCGGGGCCGGCCGTGATCATCAAGAAGCTACAGCTGCCGAGCCAGGCGCCGAACGAGCTCGAGAACTCGGTCCTGTTCGAGGCGGGGAACTTCATCCCCGAGAGCCTGGAGAACGTCAACCTCGACTACATGGTCACGGACGTTCTCGAGAAAGAACGGCAGTTCGAGGTGCTGCTCGTCGCGGTCAAGCGCGACATCATCAACAGCTATACCAACACGCTGCAACTTGCGGGTCTCGAGCCGACGGTGGTGGACGTCGACTACTTCGCGCTCGAGAACATGTACGAGCTCAACTATCCGCCGCGCGAGAACCAGGTCGTCGCGCTGGTGAACATCGGCGCCCGCTACTCCTGCATGAACATCCTGCGCGGCGGCCGTTCGACGTTCACGGGCGACGTGCCGGTGGGCGGCAAGGAATTCAACGACGCACTCGTGCGGAATCTCGGCGTGAGTCCTGCCGAAGCGGAGTCGATCAAGCTCGGCACGCATCCCTCCTATCCGGCGGATCAAGTGGAATCGATCCTCCAGCCGGTCAAGGAGTTCCTCGCCGAGGAGATCCATCGCGCGCTCAGCTTCTTCTGGACGGCCGCTACGGACGAGCAGATCAGCTCGATTCTCCTCTCCGGCGGCACTTCGCGGGCGCCCGGTTTGGTGACCCTTCTCGGCGAGCGGCTCGAGGTGCCGGTGCAGGTGGTCAATCCGCTGACCAACGTGACGGTCGGTCACGGCGTCGACCGCGCGGCGCTCGAGAAGGACGCCGCGTCGTTGGCCATCGCCGTGGGGTTGGGTGTGCGGCGGCCGGGGGACAAATGATCCGAATCAATCTGCTACCCGTCAAACAAGCCGCGCAGGCGGAGCGGCAGCGCCAGGAGATCACGCGAGCGGGCCTCGCGCTCGGTCTGCTCGCCGTGCTCGCCGTCGCGGTCCGACTGCAACAGGGTCGCGAGCTCGCGGCCGCCGAGGAGCGCATCACCCAGCTCGAAACCGCCCTCAAGGCACTCGACTCCCAGGTCCACGACGTCAACGATCTCGACGTCAAGAAGAAGGCGCTCGAGTCGAAGCTGAAGGTGATCTCCGATCTCGGCCGAAAGCGCGTCGGCCCGGTCGGCGTGATGGCCGACCTCGCCGCAGCCACTCCGGACCGGGTGTGGCTCACCGACTTCTCGGAGACCAGCGGGTCCGCGACCATCACCGGGCAGGCGGTCGACAATCAGATCGTTGCCGAGTTTCTTCGCAATCTATCTGGGTCACCGTACTTCACGACCGTCGATCTGGTGGAGACGATGCAAGATCAGGTCGGTGATGTGAAGCTGCGCAAGTTCATCGTCAAGGCGACGATCAACTACGCGGCCACCGACAAGAGGGCCGAGGGGCCAGGGAGCAAGTCGTAGGCATGAACGACCTACTCGAACGCCTTTTCGCGCTCTCGCCGCAGATGCGGCTGGGTGTCTACGTCGGTGCGACGCTGCTTCTGGCGCTCATCTACTGGAACTTCTTCTATTCGCCGATGTCGACGGCGCTCCAGGAGAAGACGGGCCGCGTCCAGGATCTCGAGGCACAGCATTCCAAGAAGACCCGCATGGTCGCGCAGCTCGAGGCGCTGCGCAAAGAGGTCAAGGAGCTGGACGGGAAGCTGCGTGAAGCGATCGCTCAGCTGCCGGACCAGAAGGAGATCCCGGATCTGTTGTCGACCGTATCGTCGCTGGGTCGTGAATCCGGCCTGGAGATCCTGCTCTTCCGCCAGAAGCCGGAGGTGCTGCAGGACTTCTATGCCGAGGTCCCGGTCGAGATGTTGATGAAGGGCACCTACTCCCAGCTCGACGAATTCTTTGCCAAGGTCGGCAAGCTGAACCGCATCGTGAATGTAAAAGACATCAGCATGAA
>JBEVNX010000168.1:0-18465 GCA_040507895.1 Binatia bacterium
CATTCTCGAGCATCCCGAGCACGGCGGCATCGACGGAGCCCGTGGACGAGACGTAGGCGAGTTGACTGCTGCGCGCACGATCCCGGATGCGTAGGCCGATGTTCGCCTCTGGTCCAGGCGCTGCGATGCCCTCGAGATGGATCGGCTGCTTGCCGGGAACCGGCACCGCTTCGAGCGAGAGGCCGCTCGGCCGGCCGTCGCTCGACGTGAGCTCGATCTCGCGGCCAGGCTCGAGCCTTCGCCAGGTCACCTGGCCCTCGAACCGCTCGAGCGTACGGTAGAGGACGTTGTGTTCCATGAGACCGCGCCGCACGGCGTCCGTGGCGTAGACCACCAGCGGGTGTGATTCTCGAAGGCAGAACAGGCCGAGGCAGTGATCGAGATCGCCGTTGGTCAGCACGATGCCGGATATCGGCGAGTGGCGTCGATCACGCGGATGAAGCGGGGGGTAGCTCTCGATCTGCGCGCGCACTTCGGGCGAGGCGTTGAGAAGAAACCAAGAGTCGCCGTCGGCGCTCAGCGCCACGCATTCCTGGGTGCGCGGCTTGGCGCGGATCGAGCCGCTGCGCGCGCCTCGGCAGTTCGGACAGCCGCAGTTCCACTGTGGGAAGCCGCCGCCCGCAGCCGAGCCCAGGACGTGGATGCGCATGTCCTTCAGACCCCAAAAACGTCACAGCCCTTCGCGCCGGCGGGAAAAGCCGCGCGAAGGGCTGTGAAAGCGAGTGCGAAGCTCGCGTGGAGCTGGATCAGCTCTCCACGCCGTTGAAGTCGTCGCGCTGGAAATCGTCCTGATACGAGTTGATCTCGCAATCCATCTTGATCTCGATGAACTCGGGCTTTTCCCAGGTCATGATCGATCCCCTCTAGACTCCGGATCGTAGAAGGTGCCGTCGCCCGCGTCAAGTATCGGATGGACTAGGCCCGGAAGCCCTTCGATAGGTCCCTTCGAGATTGACTTCGTCGCGCGCTCCACGGGAAACTCCGCCGCCCTTCCACCCAGGGGAACAGGAGATTTTCGCCATGAAGGCAAAGGGACTGCTCGTGTTCGCTTCGATCCTGGCAGCCACGTCCGGAGCATCCGTCGCGCGGGCCGCGGACGCGCCACCCCCCAAGATCAGCGCCGAGCGCATCCGCGAAGCGACGAGCCAGATCGACGACGAACGCCTCAAGCATCCTAAAGTCGGCGAGTGGATCACCTACAATGGCGCCCCCAACGAGCAGCGCTACAGCCCGCTCGACCAGATCAACGACAAGAACGTGCCGGAACTGAAGCTCGCGTGGAGGTTCCCGACCAATTCCACGCGCGGTCTCGAGGCGACGCCGCTCGTGGTCGACGGCGTGATGTACACCACCGCGCCTTGGAGCGTGGTGTTTGCCATCGACGCGCGCACCGGCGAGCAGATCTGGAGCTGGGACCCCAAGGTGCCGAAGGAATGGGGACAGAAGGCGTGCTGCGACGTGGTCAATCGCGGGGTGGCCGTCTACAAGGGGAAGGTCTACGTGGCGACTCTGGACGCGCGGCTGGCTGCGCTCGACGCGGCGACCGGAAGGGTCGTCTGGGAGCAGCAAACCACGGACAGAGACAAGCCCTACACGATCACCGGAGCGCCGCGCGTCGCGGCCGGCCGTGTACTGATCGGCAACGGTGGCTCCGAGTACGGCGTGCGCGGTTACGTGTCCGCCTACGACGCCGAGAGTGGCAAGCTCGACTGGCGCACCTACACGGTCCCTGGCGATCCCGACAAGCCGTTCGAATCCGAGGCGCTCGAGGAGGCGGCCAAAACCTGGAAGAACGCCAACGAGTGGCTCAAGGAGGGCGCCGGCGGGACCGCGTGGGACGCCATCACCTACGATCCCGAGCTGAACCTCATCTACTTCGGTACGGGCAACGGCATCGCCTGGGACCGCGACCAGCGCAGCCCCGGGGGCGGCGACAACCTCTACCTGACCTCGATCCTCGCGGTCTTCGCCGACACGGGGAAGGTGAAGTGGCACTACCAGGTGGTGCCCGGGGACACCTGGGACTTCGATGCTTGCCAGCAACTGGTGCTCGCCGACCTCAAGATCGACGGCAAGACGCGCAAGGTGCTGATGCAGGCGCCGAAGGAAGGCTTCTTCTACGTCCTCGATCGCGAGACTGGACAGCTCATCTCCGCCAAGCAGTACGCCGACAGGGTGACGTGGGCGACAGGCATCGACATGAAGACCGGCCGTCCGATCGAGAATCCCGACCAGCGCTACGCGAAGGGCATGGCGGTCGTCGAGCCGTCGGCGTTCGGCGCCCACAACTGGCACCCAATGTCGTTCAGTCCAAAGACCGGCCTCGTCTACATTCCCGCCCAGGCTACGAGCGGCGCCTTCGAGAAGGAGGAGGATTTCAAGATCAAGCCCGGCGCTTGGAACCTGGGTGTCGATCTCGGCCTGTTCAAGGGGCTCAATCGGTATAACGCCGGCGCCGGTCACCTGCTGGCCTGGGACCCCGTGCGGCAAAAGCCGGCCTGGCGGGTGCAGCACCAGTTCCTGTGGAACGGCGGCACGCTCGCCACCGCGGGCAACTTGGTATTCCAGGGTAGGTCCGACATGCACTTCGCCGCGTACACCGCGGACAAGGGCAAGAAGCTCTGGGAAGCGCCGGTCGAAACAGGCATCATCGCCGGACCGATGACGTACATGCTCGACGGCGTACAGTACGTCACGGTGAGCGCCGGGTGGGGAGGGGCGTTCGCGCTTGTCGCCGGTGACGCCGCTCTCGCCACCGGAGCACGACCCGGCGGCGCGGTGTTGACCTATGCGCTGGCGAACAAGCTGCCGCAGGTGGCCGCGCCCCCCGTCGATCCCGAGTTCACGAAGGGAGAGGCGCTGTACCACAGCTACTGTGCGGTCTGTCACGGCGCGGGCGGCATCTCGGGCGGGCTCATTCCGGACCTCCGTCACTCGAGCGAGGACGTCAAAAAGAACATGCCGATCATCATCAAGAACGGAATTCCGGGCACGGGCATGGCGCCGTTCGGCAAATGGGTGAGCGACGACGATGCGAAGCTCATCCAAAAGTACGTTCGCGTTCGCGCGGCCGACGAAGGGGCAGGCAAGTAGCCGGCCCCTGGAGGTCCGTTCGCTAGGCGTCCTCCATGTCGTCCTGGACGCTCGCCGGGAAGACCTGCTTGGTCACCGGCGCGACGGCCGGTATCGGGCGGGTGACGGCGCGTGAGCTCGCGCGGCTCGGTGCGCGCGTGTTCCTCGTCGCGCGCGATCCGGCGCGCGGGGAGGCGCTCGCCTGCGAGATCCGCGGGGAAGGCGGCAGCGCGGAGCTCCTCGTCGCGGACTTGTCTTCGCAAGCCGAGGTGCGCGGACTGGCGCGGCGGTTTCTCGCGCGCGACGAGCCGCTACACGTGCTCATCAACAACGCCGGGGTGTTCGAGGTGTCTCGGAAGCTCACGTCGGATCGCATCGAAGCCGTCTTCGCCGTGAACCACCTCGCCTACTTCCTGCTCACTCTCCTGTTCCTCGAACGGCTGCGCGAGAGCGCCCCCGCGCGCATCATCAACGTCGCTTCGGAGGCTCACCGCTGGGGGACGGTCGACTTCGACGACCTCGAGGGGGCGAAGAGCTACCGCTCGATGCGAATCTACGGCCGCTCGAAGCTCGCCAACATCCTGTTCACCAACGAGCTCGCCCGTCGGCTCGAGGGCTCCGGGGTTACGGCCAACTGTCTACATCCTGGGACGGTGGCGACTCGTCTCGGCTCGCAGAACGGGGCGCTGGCGCGCATGCTGATCGCGTCGCTGCGACCATTTCTGCGGACTCCCGAGGACGGCGCGTCGACGACGATCTATCTGGCGGCGTCCCCCGAAGTCGCGAGGGTGACCGGCGGCTACTTCATCGACTGCCGGCCCGCCCGGTCGTCCCAGGAATCGCGCAATCCGGAGATCGCCCGCCGCCTGTGGGACAGGAGCGCGGAGATGACCGGATTCGATCAGCCCTCGCCGTCGTCCGGTCCTGGACCGCCCCGTCCGTGATCGTGGCCTGGCCCGGTACCGTCTTCGCCCGCCGGTCCATGCTCATGACCCGGACCCCGGCGCCGGTGGCCGTCGTGCTCGCCCGCCTCCGACGAGTGGAAGCCGAACTCGTGGCGCAACCGTGAACGCAGAAGCACGAGCTTCGCTTGCTCCTCGACGGTGAGCACCTTCTTCAATGCGGTGAAGGAATCGTCGGCGATCTGCTTCTGCTGCTTGTGGACCTGGACCGCTTGGTCCACCAGCGTGGTGAGCTCCGCGGAATCCGGCTTCGGCTTGGCGAGCGCGTCGCGGATCTGCTTCTCGAGATCCATGCGCTTCTTGCGCAGCTCGTCGCGCGTCTCATCGCCCTGCTTGAGGATGCGGTTGACCGTCAGCGCTTTTTCATCGCTGAGGTCGAGCGCGTCGACCATGCGCAGCACGAGGAACAAGCGGGGGCCGCCGGGCCCGCGCATGGGACCGAAGCCGGGCTGGTCGGCGTCGGCGTGCGCGAATAGCGGCAGCAACGCCGCCCCCGCCAGGATCGATGCAAACGCAGCTTTCTTCCTCATTCGCTGTTCCCCCTGGAACCTTCAGATCAGACCGGCATCGGAGAGTCCGCCGATCTCCTCATCGAGCGAAGCGCCGAGGCTTGCGATGGTGGCGTCGTCCAAGCTCGCGACGTCTTCGGAGAAGACCGGCGCCGGCTCGTCGACCAGCGCGGCGATCGTTTCGCCGCCCACCGCCGACGTCGTCGCGAGCGCGGGTGCGGTCGTCGGGGCGGGAGCCGCCAGGTCGGTCGGGTTCCACGCACGGACGACCAGCAGCAGCGCCATGGCGGCAAGCGCCGGCGCGAGCCACCACACGTACGCGGGCCGGTCGGTCGCCCGCGGCGACGCCGATGCCTCCACGGCGCGCACGATGCTCTCGCGCTGGCGCACCCAGAACGCTTCGTCCCGCACAGGCGTGACGTCACGCCGCAACACGGCGGGAACCTCTCGCAGCGCCACCACGTCCTCGGTGCACCGCGGGCAGTTGGCCAGGTGCTGCTCGACGCCGCTTTGGACGGGTTCGGGCAGCGTCCCGTCGGCGAAGCTCACGAGCCTCGGTCGCAGCAGGAAGCAGCGCAGGCCTATGGTCTTGGTGACGCCGATCATCAGTGGGCCTCCACGAGCCAATGTTTCAAGCGGCGGATCGCATGGTGATAGCTCACCTTCGCCGAGTTCTCCGAGATGCCGAGGAGCGATCCGATGTCGCGAAACGACAGGTCGCCCCAGATTCGCAGGCTGAGGACGGACCGCTGGCGATCGGGAAGCGCCGCGACGCGCCGCTGTACGGTGGCGCCGATCACCACCTCTTCGAGCGTCGGCTGCGTGGCCGGCATCATCTCGAGCGCGTCCTCGAGCGGCACGGCGGCGCGGCGTTTCTCGGATCGCGCGCGGTCCCGGCACAGGTTCATGGCGACACTGTAGAGCCATGTCTTGAAGCTCGCCTGGGCGCGAAAGCTGGCGAGCCGGGTATAAGCTTGAACGAAAGCCATCTGTACGATCTCGTCAGCTGCCCCGCGGTCGCCGACCTGCTGCTCGACGAAGCGCTGGAGCGTTCGCTGATGCCTCTCCACGAGCGTGACGAAGTCCTCTCGCCGGCCCCCGAGTGTCCCCTGAACGAGATCCAGATCGTCGCGGGCATCCCCTTCAGGGGCGGAGGTCCGCGCCCGACCCAGCGAGGAATCCGGCGTTCCCATTCATCTATTGGACGCAGCAGCGTCGCCAAACGTTTAAGGCCCGGCACTCTCGATGCTCCGGGACGGTGAAACGAAAGAGTTTCCGCCGTTCTCGGCCGTCGACGCCGGCCCGGGAGTCAGCCCTCGCGCGACTCAATCGGAGAGGTGCTTTTCCATGACCGCGACGAGCTGCGCCCGGGTCACCGGCTTGGTGACGAAGGCGGTGCAGCCCTCTCGCAGGCAGCGCTGCAGCTTCTCGTCCATCGCATGAGCGGTGAGGGCTACGATCGGTGTCGGCGGTCGTCGATCCTTCTCCTCGAAGCGGCGCATCGCGCGAACCGCGTCGTATCCGTCGAGGATCGGCATCTGGAGGTCCAAGAGCACGAGGTCGTACCGCTCGGTCTCGAACCTGCGGAGCGCCGCCTCGCCGTCCTCCGCGAAATCGAGGTCGTAGGGGAGCTTCTTCAGGTAGTAGCGGATCAGGGTGCGGTTGTCCTCGGAGTCGTCGGCGAGCAGGATGCGCCGCCTGCGGGCATCCTCGGGCACCGCGGCGGGATCGCTCGAGCTCGCGGAAGTCGGCGGCGAGCTGCTGGCGGCGACCTCCGTGAGCAACGGCGGGCGCTCGAAGCGGATCGTGAAGTGGAAGCGACTTCCCCGACCCGGCTCGCTCTCGACCCAGATTCGCCCCCCCATCAACTCGACGAGGCGCCTGGCGATACCGAGGCCGAGTCCCGTGCCGCCGCGCTGTCGGCTGTTCGACGCGCTCAGTTGCTCGAAATCTTCGAACACGCTCGCGAGCTTGTCCGGGGGAATGCCGATGCCCGAGTCGTCCACAGTGAAGAGCAGCACGCCGGGAGTCGAATCCGCGCGCACGCCGGCCGTCACACTACCCTCGTCCGTGAACTTGACCGCGTTGCTGATGAGGTTGAGCAAGATCTGTCGCAGCCGGCCCGCGTCCCCGACGATCATCGGTGGCACGGCAGGGTTGAGGTCGCTCAAGAGCCTGATGGCTTTTTCCTCGGCCGTCGGCCGCAGCAGCTGGATCACGCCCTCCATCAGCTCGAGCGGCGAAAAGGCGGTCCGATGCAGCTCGAGGCGCCCCGCTTCGATCTTGGAGAGATCGAGCACATCGTTCACCAAGCCGAAGAGCGCCTGGCTCGCGCGGCGAAGCATCTCGACGCACTCGCGGTACTCGGGGCCGGGTGGAGTCTCGGTCAACAAGTCGGCCATGCCGATGATCGTGCCGAGGGGCGTCCGAATCTCGTGGCTCAGCTTGGCTAGGAAGTCGCTCTTCGCGCGATTGGCCGCCTCGGCCGCTCGCCGTGCCTCGCGCAGCTCCTCGATCGCGCGTCGCTGCTCCGCGAAGTCACCGGAGCGCTTCAGCTTCTCTTCGACGAGCTTGCGCTGCAAGGCGGAGCGAATGGCGCGTTCGAGAGATCTGCCGTCCATCTGCCCCTTGATGAGGTACTCCTGCGCCCCCTTCGCTAGCGCGCCGAGCGCAATCTCCTCGTCGTCGAGCGAAGCCAGCACGACGATCGGCAGGTGGGGCGCTCCACGGCGAAGCTCCGTGACGGCCTTCGTCCCCTGGCAGTCCGGCAACGAGAGATCGAGCAACACCATTTCCACGGTCCGGTCGGCTAGATGCTGCCGAGCCGCGACGAGGTCGCCGACCGCGTTCAGCGTGAAGCTCACGTCGGGCATCTCGCCGAGCGTCTCGACGACCCGGCGAGCATCGCCTGGATCGTCCTCTACGAGGAGGATCTCGAGTGGCATTCTGTGGACCTTCACGGCCAGCATACCCGGCGTCCCGGTCGGATTCTCAGCCTATCGGAGGGCGAGACAAGGACAAAGCCGCCGCGCTGCGGGTGGGCCGCACCCGGCAAAAATCGTGGGGAAACCCCGATGGGGCGCTCTCACCGGGGATGGGCCGCTTGCCGGCCTAGCCGGTTCGCACGGTGAGCACGGGACAGGGGGAATTTCTCACGACGCGCTGTGCGACGCTGCCGAGAACGAGCTGAGACAGCCCATGGCGGCCGTGGGTGCCCATCACCACGAGGTCGGCTGCGAGCTCCTTTTGTACGCGCAGCACCGTTTCGGCGGGCTCACCGACGCGTGTCAGGACCTCCCAAGGCGTGGCGCCGAGCCGCTGTCGAGCGGTCACTTCGAGTGCTTCGGTCGCGGTCTTGCGCGCCGCGGCGACGTCTCCTCCGCCGCTCTCCCAGGGTCGGTACTTCTGCTGCAGCAAGGCGTGCTCGCTCGGTTCTACGACGTGCAGCAGGTACACCTTTCCTCCGTGGTCGCGGGCTAGGTCCTCGGCGAGCTTCAGCACGACGGCGGCCGTCTCGTCGAGATCCATCGGCACGAGGATGTTGCGGAAGGGAAAGGTCATCGCTTAAGTGGCCGTCCGCAAGCACCGTGCCACCGAATGTCTCGTTTGTCTGGGCGTTGCTTCCCGATGCCGGAAAATCCGCTACGTACATTTCCAAGAAGCGAGACGAGGGGCGTTGGGCTGGACGGTTGGGGCCGCGGGAGGTCTGGCCTCCCGCGCGATTCACAGCTAACGGAGCCCTCGTGAAGCGCTCCTCGAGTGTTCCCGATCCAATCGCGAGGTTTGCCCAGTGGTTCGCGGTGGCCGCCCGCTCCGGCGAAGCGATGCCCGAAGCGATGGTCGTGGCCACCAGCACGCGTGACGGCCGGCCCTCGGCGCGCTTCGTGTTGCTGAAGCAGGTCGACGCGCGGGGCTTCGTGTTTTTCACTGACGGGCGCAGCCGCAAGGCCGAAGAGCTCCGCAACAATCCGCTGGCGGCGGCCGTCGTCTACTGGGATCGCATTGGCAAACAGGTGCGCGTGGAGGGGCGCGTCGAAGTCGTGCCGGTGCCGGAGTCCGACGCGTATTGGGAGACCCGGCCGCGGCCGAGTCGCCTGGCGGCGGCGTCATCGCATCAGAGCGCGACGCTGCCGAGCCGCGGGCAGCTTCTCGACGCCGTGCGCCGCCTGCGACGGTCGCTGAGCGGCCGACCGGTGCCCCGGCCGACGACTTGGCAAGGGTATCGCATCGTCCCCGAGCGGATCGAGTTTTGGAGCCGGCGTGCCCACCGCCTCCACGATCGCGAGCTTTTCGTCAAAGTGCGCGACGGCTGGAAGTGCCGCCTGCTCCAACCCTGACCACGCCGAGCGTTCGGCGGCGACGGCCCCACGTGGATTTCCGCAGCGAGGGGCTGCGCGGGGAAGCTTCGCTTCGAGTTCAGGAAGACAGCCGCTGCAACGGCAACTCGACGTGGAACGCCGTGCCGTGCGGCTCGCGGGCATTGAACAAGAGATCGCCTCCGTGCGCGAGCACGATCTGCTTCGATACCGCGAGCCCGAGCCCCGACCCTCGTTCCTTGGTCGTCTCGAACAATCGGAACACCTGCACGGTCGCCGGGATCCCGGGTCCGGTGTCTTCCACCGAGATGCGCACCTTCTCCGAGGAGGGCGCGCTCACCGACAGCGTCACCTCGCCCGGGCCTTCGCCGACCGCTTCGATTGCGTTCTTGACGAGGTTGTCGAGCACGCGGCGGAGCTTGCTCTCGTCGGCCTCCAACCGCGGGACGGCGTTCTCGCCGCGAAGCTGGAGCTTCACTCGGTGAGCCGACGCCACCGGGCCCCAGAGCTCGACCACACCGCTCAGGAACGCCGGCAGCTCGATCGCATGGAGATCGAGGCGCTGCTCGCGCGCGAAGCTCAAGAACTCGCGGATCAATTCCTCCAACCGGCGCACTTCCGAGACGAGCTGCTCGAGCGGCTTGGTCACGGACCCGAGCGGCCGATCGGGGTCGCGCCGAGCCCGATGCAAGACGACCTGTGCCTGAAGCGACACCCCCGAGAGTGGGTTGCCTAGATCGTGAGCGATCTTCGCCGTGATCGCGCCGATGTCCGCCAGCCGCTCGCGCTCCAGCGCGAGCTTCTCGAGCTCGCGCACCCGCGCCTCGGCGCGCTGGCGCTCGGTGATGTCCTGCCCGATCGACAGCACGCCCGAGGGCGCGCCCTGCGCGTCGCGCAAGACGCTGGTGTGCCACTCGATCTCTCGCAGCGACCCGTCGCGGGTGAGGAGCTTGTTGACGTAGCCCCTGGCTTCTCCCTCGCCCAAGGCCTGCTCGAAGATCGTGCGCAAGCGGCCGCGCTCGGGCTCGGCCACGAACGTCGAGTACCAATCACGACCACGTGTCTCGGCGAGGGGCCATCCGGAGATTCTCTCGAGGTAGCGATTGTACAACACGATCCGAGCATCACGATCGCGCACCAGCACGATGGCTTCCGCGGTCTCGATCAGGTGCGCGGCGAAGTCACGCTCGCGCCGCAGCTCCTCCTCGGCGAGCTTGCGCTCGGAGACGTCGCGAAGGATCGCCGTATAGATGACTTGATTGGCGACGTGTGCTTCGGAAACCGACAGCTCGATCGGAAACACCTCGCCGGACTTGTGAACGGCCTCCACGTGACGGATGCGGCCGATCGCCTTCGGTACGCCCGTGGTGCGGTAGTTCTCCATGTACTGATCGTGCCCCTCGCGATAAGGCGAGGGCATCAGCATGGAGACCTTGCGGCCGAGCACTTCGTCGGCGCTGTAACCGAACATGGCCTCGGCCGTGCGGTTGAACAGCGTGACGATACCCGCGGCGTCGATGCTGACGATCGCGTCGCGCGCGGTGTCGAGCACAGCCTCCCAGCGAGCCCGGTCCAGCTCGA
The DNA here is from genome assembly GCA_040507895.1 of Binatia bacterium. Taxonomy (GTDB): domain Bacteria; phylum Desulfobacterota; class Binatia; order JACPRU01; family JACPRU01; genus JBEVNX01. Next base: position 10,441 of record JBEVNX010000168.1, read on the forward strand.
GAAGAGTCGGAGCATCGGGAGAGGCCTTGGAGCGGGGTTCAGTCACCGGAATGGCCAGTCCGAGAAAACGGATTCTATCGCGGACCGCTACCGAGACGATCGGCGGGAGTCAACGGTCGCGCCAGCGGCCGGCTCGTCTCCCGGTGAGATTCCGAGGTAACTTCGGTCCGTGAAGAACTCCGACGTCGCACGGATTCTCCGGGAGATCGCGGCATTCCTCGACATGCAGGGCATGCCGTTCAAGCCGCGAGCGTACGAGAAGGCCGCCGACTCCGTCCTCGCGCTCGCCGATCCCGTTGAGGAAGTCTACGCTCGCGGCGGGCTGCGCGCGCTCGAGCTCATCCCAGGGGTTGGCAAATCGCTGGCGGCGAAGGTCGAGGAGCTCCTGAAGACCGGTACGGTCGGCCTCCATCGCGAGCTCCACGCCGCCACTCCGGTCGACCTCGGCGCGCTGCTCGCGGTCGAAGGGCTCGGGCCGAAGGGAATCCGCTCGCTCTACGAGCACCTCGGCGTGCGTACGCTCGACGACCTCGAAGCGGCGGCGCGCGCGGGGAGGATCCGCGCGGTGGAGGGCTTTGGCGAGAAGAAGGAGCAGAAGCTCTTGCGCGCCATCGCGTTCGTGCGCGCTCGTACCGGCCGCCTGCCGATTGGGCAAGCGCTGCCGGCCGCGCTCGAAATCGAAGCGCGGCTGCGAGCGATGCCGGGAGTGCGCCAGGTCGCAATCGGGGGAAGCTTGCGGCGGCGCAAGGAGACCATCGGCGACATGGATTTTCTCGTCGTCGCCGCGCGGGGCGAGGCCGTGATGGAGCGCTTCACCTCGATGCCCGAGGTCACGGAGATCCACGGCCGGGGCTCGACCAAGGGTTCGGTCCGACTCGCCATCGGCGTCGACGCCGACTTGCGGATCGTGCCCGCAGCGAGCTTCGGGGCGGCCCTCCAGTATTTCACGGGCAGCAAGGATCACGGCGTAGCGTGTCGCCGGATCGCACTCGAGAAGGGTCTCAAGCTGAACGAGTACGGCGTGTTCCGCGGCGATCGGGTGATCGCCGGGCGCACCGAGGAGGAAGTGTACGAGGCCATCGGCCTGCCGTGGATCCCTCCGGAGCTCCGCGAAGACCGCGGCGAGATCGCCGCCGCGCTCGCCGGCAGGCTCCCTCGCCTCATCGAGTACGGCAGCCTCCGCGGCGACCTGCAGACGCAGACGAACTGGACCGACGGCGCCGACTCGATCGCCGAGATGGCGAAGAGCGCGAAGGCGCGTGGGCTCGAGTACATCGCGATCACGGATCACACGCGCGACCTGGCGATGACGGGCGGAGCCGATGAAGAGAAGCTGTCCCGCCAAATGGCCGAGATCGACTCGCTCAACGCCAAGCTTCGCGGCTTTCGCGTGCTGCGCGGCGCCGAGGTCAACATCCGTCGCGACGGAACGCTCGACATCGACGACGCCGCGCTAGCAGCGCTCGACGTGGTCGGCGTCGCGGTGCACTCCCACTTCGATCTTTCTCGCACCGAGATGACCGAGCGAGTCTGCCGCGCCATCCGTAACCCGCACGCCGACATCCTCTTCCATCCCACCGGCCGCATGCTCGGCAGGCGCGAGCCCGTCGCCATCGACCTCGACGCCGTCATCCGCGTCGCACTCGAGACCGGAACGGCGCTGGAGATCGACGCGTATCCTGATCGTCTGGATCTTTCCGACGACGCCGCCCGCCGCGCGGTCGAGGCCGGCGTGAAGCTGACCATCGATTCCGACGCGCATGCCGCGGCGCACTTCGCGGCTCTAGAATACGGTGTCGCGGTTGCCCGCCGCGGCTGGGTGGAAGCGCGTCACGTGCTCAACACGCTTCCCGTCGACGGGCTGCTGGCGGCATTGAAGGGCGGCGCTCGTCGCAAGCCGCGCCGCCGCCGCTAGCCCCGAAGCGAAAGTCTGCCTGAGCCGCCTCGATCTCAGCCGCCCTGCGCGAGTCGGGCAAGCTGCTCGAGGCTGCTGCGCTCGCCAATCACGACCAAGAAGTCTCCCGCGTCTACCAACGTGGAACCGTCGGGCGTCACGCGAGTCGGTTCCTTTTCGCGCTTGAGAGCGACGATCCGCAGGCGCGGGCTCTGCTTCTCGAGCGCGTCCACCGTGCGGCCGACCACCGCGCATCCCGCCGCCACGCGAATCTCCTCGAGCGCCACGTCCTCCTCTCCTCGCCCGAGCGTCGAGATCTCCAGGAAGTCGACGACCGCCGGCCGCAAGATCGACGACGCAATGCGCGCGCCGCCGATCTGATACGCGGAGATTACCTGGTGGGCGCCCGCCAGGCGCAGCCGCCTCGCTCCCGCCTCGCTCTCGGCGCGCGCGTGGATGGAGATCCGCGGATTGCGCTCTCTGGCCGAGAGGGTGATGAACACGTTGTCCGAGTCCGACGGCGTGGCGACGACGATGGCATGGGCTCGATCGACGCCCGCTTGCACGAGCACCTCGTCCGCTAAAGCGGAGCCGATGAAGTAGGGCACGGCGAGCGTAGCGAGCTCGTCTTTCTTGTCGACGTCGACATCGAGGATCACCAACGGAGAACGGCTGCGCATGAGCTCTTCGACGACGGCCTTGCCGAAACGGCCATAGCCGCAGACGATGACGTGGCCGCGAAGCTTCTCGATCTCATGCTGCATGGCGGACCTCCCGAACACCTCGCGGAGCTGTCCCTCGATGACGAGCTCGGCGAGCTGAGTGAGCAGATAGAGAACCGTGCCGACGCCGGTCAGGATCAGGGCCACGGTGAAGAGCTTCCCCGCCGGGGTCACCGGCACGACGTCGCCGTAGCCGACGGTCGAGACGGTCACGGCGGTGAGGTAGAGGGCGTCGACGAACGACATTCCCTCGATCAGTGCGTATCCTGCCGTGCCGAGCGCGAGCACGCCGAGCAGCGCCATCCCCGGAAGCACGAAGCGGCGCGGCAGCCTCAGTACCCAGCGAAGAGTGGTCCGCGTCGGGAACGGCGATTCCCGAAAGCGAGGATCGGCGCTCGGCTCGTCTCCCACGGATGGGAAGATATCAACTGCTGCGCGCGATTTCCCGTGGTCCGGGAGCGCTATGGCTCCCTCGCCGCGAGCAGCGCCGCCTGCATGCGATTGCGCTCGTCCTTCGATCGGGCGCAGACCATCTCGAGCAGTGCCTCGTGGTGGCGCCCGATCTCGCTGCGGCGGGTTTCCTCCAGATCGGGGAAGCGGGCGATCGGCGAGCTCTGCAGCAGGCGCGTGTAAATCACGTCCAGCTCGCTGTTTTCGAGCGCGAGCGCAATGGAGAACGCCTCGTCCACGTCGCTGACGCGGTCGGCGCGCACGCGGAGCTCCCGGCGAGCGCAGCGACTGGCTGGATGCAGCGCTGCGCCGCGGGGCGCGGGCGCTTCAGTCGCTCGGCTTGTGACGCTGCATTCACTTCCGACGCTACGAAGTCACCGCTCGATAGATCTCGGGTAGCCGCCGGGGCAGCTCCGCGACGCGAGCCGCCACCGCATAGCCGTGCGGGCCGAACATGTGCGGCAAGTATGTGGAGCCTTCGCGGTCGATCGTCAGGCAGAAGACGGCGAGCCCTTGCAGGCGCGCCTCGGCGATGGCCTGACGCGTGTCCTCGATGCCGTAGCGGCCCTCGTATTCGTCTTCGTCGTTGGGCTTGCCGTCGGAGAGCAGAAACAGCAGGCGAACGCGGCTCCGCTCGCGGGCGAGAGTCGCCGTCAGGTGTCGGATGGGTGCGCCGAGCCGCGTGTAGTCGGCGCCGGCGAGCCCGGCGATGCGTGCGCGCACGGCCTCGTCGGTGCGCTCCTCGAAGGCCTTCACGCGCGCCACCCGCACGCCCTGCGCGCCGCGCCCGCAGAACGCATAGACGCCGTGCCGGTCGCCGAGCGATCGCAGCGCCTCGCAGAGGACCAGAGTCGCCTGCTTCTCGACCTCGAGCACCGTGCGCCCGCCGCTCACCCAGGCATCGGTCGAGCCGCTGGCGTCGATCAGCAGGGCCACCGTCACGTCCCGACGCAGCGGTCGCTCCGCCACGTAGAGCCGCTCGCTCGGTGTTCGTCCCGCGCGCCGATCGGCGAAGTCCTCGACCACCGCATCGACATCGAGATCGTCGCCTTCGCGCTCGCGGGGGTGGCGCTCGCGGCGCGGCCGCAGGCGCTCGAACCGTCGCCGGAGGTCCACGAGGAGCTCGCGGTGCTCGTCGAGAACGCGCCCGCCCCAGTCAGGATCGCCGCCCGGGGCGGCAAGCTCACGGAGCAAGCAATGCGCAGGTCGATAGCTCGAGGTGCGGTGGTCCCACTCCGGATAGCGAATGCCGACCGAGCCGGTCGCGCACCGGTCCGATTGCCGGGCGCGGGCTCGAGCTGAGTCGGGTTCGAGCACTTCGTGCACCGCGTCGCTCGAGCGTATTTGAGGCACCTCGTAGAGATGCTCGATCTCCTCGGCCAGCGCGTCGAGGTCGAGATCCTCCTGCTGATCGACGGGGCGGCGCAGGCCTGATGGATCCTGTACCGTTTGCGGCGGGTCGCCGAACGGGACGAAGAACGGACCGGAGCGTCCATCATTCTCCTCGTCCGCCATGTCGCGGGCTTCGATCTGGCGCCGTATCCGGCGCACGGAGAGCCGCTGCGCCATGGGCGTGACGCCCGGGCTCGCCGACCGCGCCGCCGCAGTCAGATCCGGCCGCGGCACTCCCCAATGCGCGACCGGCGCCACGCCACGATAGCCGCCGCCGGCGAACACGGGATCACGCGCGCGCGCCGCTGCCCATGACGCACAGGCACGCGGAGTCTCCGCGGTGCTTTCCGAGAGCAGCTCGGCGACCGCGGCCTCGACGGCACGCTCGGGTGCCGTCAGCGACCGGAGTGCGGGCCGGCGCGAAAGCGCCATACTGCGTGCGCGCCCGATCGTGTTGCGCAGGCCTGGTAGCTCCTCGCCGAGCCATGCATCGATTCGCGCGCCGTCGGCCGCCCAGAAGAGATCGCGCGCCACCGCCTGGCCGGGACAGAACGACAACGACCCGCCTACGATGCGCACGCCGAGGGACAGCGCCAGTAGGCGCAGCACCTCGCGGTCACCGATCTCGGTCGCGGCCAGGTCGAGGTGGCGCGGCAGGAAGATTTGCGTGCCGTCCGTGAACCCTCGCGCCTGCGGCGCGATCTCCCACGGCGGAGGTTTGCCGAGCCGGCGGGCGAGCCAGCCGGCCGCAGGCGGCGGATCGCTCGGGAGTAGCGGCCAGTGATCGCCGAGGCACGCGGTCAGTAGGAATCCGAGCGGGCGCGCGACGTCGTCGAGCGCCGCGCCGCGCACCCCGGCGGCGGTAGAGCGCCTGCGGCTCCACAGAGCCCGCGCGGCCGCGGTCGCGCGCTCGGCCGCCTCGAGGATGACGTCTTCGGCCTCGGGCATGGGCCTTCAGACCAATACAGCGGCGATCACCTCCGACACGGCGCCCAGCAAGTCGGGATCGTCGGAGAGCGGGCCGGCGATTGCGGCTTCGCACGCGCGGCGGAGGTCCAGGCCGCCGGCGGCCAGGCACGCCGCGTGTACCAGCAGGCGCGTGCTGGCGATCTCGACGAGGCCCCTGTCGCGCAGGCGGCGCACGCGCTCGGCGAGCTTGACGAGGCTCGCCGCCACCCCGCGCTCGACGCCTGCCTCGTGGCGAACGATCTCGATCTCGTCTTCCGGCGGCGGGAAATCGAAGTCGATGGTCACGAAGCGCTGCCGAGTGGAAGGCTTCAGGTCCTTCATCACGTTTTGGTAGCCCGGGTTGTACGACACGACGAGCTGGAAGTCGGGATGCGCCTGGACGAGCTCTGCGGCCTTCTCGACGGGAAGCACGCGCCGGTCGTCGGTGAGCGGGTGAATGACCACGACCGTGTCCTGGCGCGCCTCGACGATCTCGTCGAGATAGCAGAGCGCGCCGGCGCGCGCTGCCAGCGTGAGTGGCCCGTCCTGCCAGACCGTCTCGCCGCCGCGCACCAGGAAGCGGCCGGTGAGGTCGTTGGCGGAGAGGTCGTCGTGGCAGGCGACGGTGACCAGCTGTCGTGCGAGTCGCCACGCCATGTGCCGGACGAAGCGCGTCTTGCCGCAGCCGGTTGGTCCCTTGAGCATGATGGGCAGCCGACGCCCGCGGGCGGCGGTGAACACCGCGATCTCGTCTTTGCGCGGCCGGTAATAGGGCTCCGTCGAAACGTGCTCGAGCGCGTGGTCGACTTCAAGCACGGCGCCGCCGCGAATGGCTCGTGGTGCGCTCACGCCTTTGCTCTAGCCGTTCCGCGGGGCGGCCCGGCCGCCGCGAAGTCCCAGATGAAGGCGATGACGCCGAGCGCGAAAATCACCGCCGTACCGAGCCACATCAGGTAGTGCACCTGGATCTTCTGCTGGGTCTCGAGATAGCCGAATCCCATGATGCGCTCGAGGTACGTTTGGACGATGCCGGCAGCAGCGAGCGCCATCGTCATGCCGAACATGCCTGCCACCATCAGCCAGAAGGCGGCGAGGCCGAGACGAGTCTGGCGCTTCTCGATCGGCACGCCGGTGAGCTCCGGCAGCGCGTACGTGATCATGCCGAGCGTGATCATCGCGTAGGCGCCGAAAAACGCCATGTGTCCGTGCATGGTCGTGATGTGCGTGCCGTGGGTCCAGCGATTCACTTGCGGCCACGTATGCGCGAGGCCGAGGATTCCGGCGCCGATCGTCGAGAAGATCGCCGAGCCTATCGTCCAGTGAAGCGCGAGCGTGTTCGGGTGACTCAGCCCGGAGCGGCGGAAGATGCCGTACGCGTAGGCCGTCATGGCGAGAAACGCCAGGGGTTCGAGCGCGGAGAACACGCCGCCGATCCACAGCCAGTAGGGCGGCACGCCGATCCAGTAGTAGTGGTGTCCGGTGCCGAGAACGCCGGACAGGAAGGTCAGGCCGACGATCACGTACAGCCACTTCTCCATCACCTCGCGGTCGGCGCCGGAAAGGCGGATCAACAGGAACGCCAGCATGCCCCCGAGGATGAGCTCCCAGACGCCTTCCACCCAGAGGTGTACGACCCACCAGCGATAGAAGCGATCGAGCGTGTAGTTGTCGAAGTGGATGAGTCCTGGGATGAACAGCAGAGCCGTAGACGCCAGGCCGCCGACGAGGATCCCCTCGGTGGTGGTGAAGCGGCCGGCGCTGCGAATCGTCATGGCCAGGTTGGCCAGGAACATCAGCATGACGACGACCACGCCGAGCTTGAGCGGCAGCGGCATCTCGAGGAACTTCCGTCCCTCCGTGACGCCGAACAGGTAGCGGTCGATCGTCACCACGCCGATCACCAGCCACAGCGCGAGCTGCAGGTAGCCGAGGCGCGTGCTCCAGATCTCGACGCGCGATTCCTCGGGAACGATGAAATAGGCGGCGCCCATGAACCCGGTGATCAGCCACACCAAGAGGAGATTTGTGTGGATCTCCTTCGAGGTCGCGAAGTTCAAGGCGTCGATCAGCGGATCGGGGCCGAGATACTTGGCGAGGCTTAAGAAGCCGAACGCCACCTGGAGACCGAACAGCAGCAAGGCCGAGAAGAAATAGGCGTAGGCGATGCGTTGCGATTCGTAGGTCATCGGCGGCCTCTCCTCACAACAGTGTTTTCAGGTAGGCGACGAGGTCCTTCACCTGCTCGGGCTTCATCGTCGTCCGGTAGGTATCGGGCATGAGCGACGTCTCCGGCCCGGCGCTGTAGTTTCCGCCCGCGACGATGAATGCGCCGGGCTTCAGGATCGATTCCTCGAGATATCCATCGGCATCGCTGGCTGCGCCCTTGTACTGCGGATCGTGGACCCGCTGCCCGGCGTCCTTGGCGATGCCGGCGAGCGACGGTCCGACGAGCGAGACGCCGGACTCGATCGAATGGCACGTCGCGCACGCGCCGCCGCCGTTGAACAGCGCCTTGCCGCGGCTGGCCGCGTCCGTGGATGTCGCCACGCCTTCCACGCCGGGCAGCCCTCGGCTCGACACACCTGATACGAGGATCGGCCGCGGCGGCCAGCCGTTGGT
>JBEVNX010000173.1:0-12131 GCA_040507895.1 Binatia bacterium
CGGCGCTGATTCTCGCCGGCTTCAACGAGGAGCGCCTCGACTACCGCAACATCCACCGCGAGATCATGAAGATCAAGAACCGGGTGGAGGACGAGAACACGGTGCTCTACGCCTCTGGAGAGCCGGTGCTCAAAGGGTGGGTGTGGTTCCACACCGGCGAGCTCGCGATCATCTTCAGCGCGACCGCCATCTTCGTGTTCGTCACGCTGGTGGTCTACTTCCGCCGCTTCTACGGCTGGACTCTGCCGGTCGTCGGCACGCTCGTGCAGGCGATCTGGGGCCTCGGCTTCACAGCTCTTCTCGGATACAACCTCGACCCGCTCATCCTGGTCATCCCGCTCCTGATCTCGGCGCGCGCCGCGAGTCACGCCGTGCAGATGATCGAGCGATACTTCGAAGAGCTCGAGACCACGGGCGACAAGCACAAGGCCGTCGAGCGAGCGTTCACCGAGCTGGTGATTCCGGGCGCCATCGGAGTCCTCGCCGATGCCGCGGGAATCCTCGTGCTCAGCGTGGCGACGATCCCGCTGATTCGCAAGCTCGCGTTCTTCGGGGCCTTCTGGGGCTTTTCGAACATCTTCACGATCCTGATGTTGATCCCGCTGCTGCTGAACGTGCTACCCACGCCGCGGCACACCCGGCACTACGTGCCGCGCTGGATGGTGTCGTTCCTTCACGCCGTCGGGGAATTCTGCACGCATCGCGTGTATCGCTGGGTCATCGTCGGGGTGACGGCGGTGATCGTGTTGCTCGGTGTTCAGCAGGCGATGAACATCCCGATCGGAGAGACCGAGGCCGGGTCTCCGCTGCTTTGGCCGAACTCCCACTTCAATGTCTCGACGCGAAGCATCAACTCCAACTTCGCCGGCGCGAACCAGTTCGTCATCTACCTCGAAGGCGGCCGTTCCAACGTGCTGAAGGAGCCCGCCGTTCTCGAGACGCTCGAGAGCTTCCGCCGCTACATGCTGGCGCAGCCCGAGGCTGGGGGGACTCGCGACGCGCCCTCACTCGTGAGGTCCGTCAATAGGCTCTACCACTACAACGATCCCAAGTGGCAGGTCATTCCTCCGGACAGCGCCGGCGTCGGCAACATGGTCTTCATGTACGAGGCCGGGGCTCCGGTGCCGGGCGTGATCCTCGAGTACATGGACTTCGACGCCAAGGACGGCCAGCTGGTCGTCTTCTACAAGGACGCGCGGGGGACGACGATCGAGAACGCGGTCGGCCGCGCCAAGGCTTTCATCGCGTCGCACCCCGTCGACGGGCTCACCTTCCGGCTCGGCGGCGGGACCATCGGGACCACGGCGGCGCTGAACGACGAGATCGCCTATTCCGACAAGGCCAACATGGCCCTCATCGTCTTGGCGATCTACGTGCTCGTGTCGCTCAGCTACGGGTCATTCGTCGCCGGCAACATGGTGATGACGACGCTCATCGCGGCGGGCGTCGTGAGCTTCCTCTACATCGGATTGAAGGGGATCGGCTTGAACATCAACACCCTGCCGGTGACCGCCGTCGGCATGGGCATCGGCGTCGACTACATCCTCTACGTGGTGGACCGCATCAAGCGGGAGTACGGCCGCCTCGGGGATGCAGAAATGGCCATCAAACGTGCCATCTCGACCTCGGGAATGGCGGTGACGTTCACGGCGACGACTCTGGTGGGCGGCGTGCTCCCGTGGTACTTCCTCTCCAGTCTGCGGTTCTCCGCGGAGATGGCGATGCTGCTCGCGCTGCTGATGCTCACCCATTGGCTCGCCGCGATCACACTGGTACCGGCGCTCTTCTCGATCATACGTCCGCGCTTCATGACCACCGAAGCGCGGCACATGAAGGAATCTCCAGAGGTCAAGCCATCGCGCGCGCGCGCCGTGGCCGAGTGAAAAAAGGTCGAGCCGTTGCGAAACGGATACCGGAGCGTCGTGATGCGGAGGATCATCGGCGGGATCGCCGCCCTCTTCGCCGTTGCCGTGGGGGCTCCTCGGGCCGCTGAGGCACCGGCCGCGCGCAGCGCGCCACGCATGCAGGGCATGGCGCACCCGACGGCGGATGAGAGCCTCCGGCAGGCGGTGGAGAGGTTGCGGAAGCGCTTCCGGCTCGACTCGCGAGAGGGACTCGCCGCCCTTAGGGACTTTTCGCTCGGCGTGTTGCGTGAGGGGCTGAAGGACGACGATCCCTACGAAAGGTGCTACGCCGCCAGCGCACTCGCGGCGCAGGGAGATTGGTCCGGAGGCGCCGTTCTCGAGGACGGCGTGGCGTCTTCGGACGTGGGGCTGCGGCGCGCCGCGATCGAAGGCCTCGGCGACATCGGGCGTGGCGAAGCGCTGCGCAGGCTGCGGCGGATCTACTCCGAATCGGACTCGTTCGGGCAGCTCCTCGTTCTACAGGGGCTGCGCGGCGGCAGCGCGGAATCGCTCGATCTGTTGATCCAGGCGGTTCGCGACGCGGACGGAGGCCTGCGGATGCAGGCGGTGGAGAATCTCGGGCTCCTCGGCGATCCGAGAGCGGTCCCCGCCGTGCGCCCGATCCTGGCCCGCGAGGACCTGCAGATGTTCGAGCGGGTGAAGGCCGCGCACGCCCTACTGCGTCTCGGCGACCGCTCCGGGGTGCCGTTGCTCTTCGCGGCGCTGGACGGCGCGCCCGGCACCGGGCGAGCCGCCGCGGCGCTGGCGCTCGGCTATGCGAAGGAAGAGCGGTTCGTCCCCGTACTGAAGAAGCTCTTGCGGGATCCGGAGATCGACGTGACGATAGCCGCTGCAACCGCGCTCAGCCGCTACGGGAAGAAGGAAGGCCTTCGGCAGCTGCAGCAGGCGCTCGGCGATTCGGATACCTTCACCCGCCGCCACGGAGCGATGCTGCTCGAGCACGTGGAGTACGGCGTCGCCCACGGGGTCGTCCTGGCCGGGCTCGAGGCGGGGGACGTGGGCGTGCGGCTCGCCGCGGCGCACGTCGTCGGCGTTTCGGGCGATGCGAAGGACATCGGCGCGCTCACCCACCTGATGCACTCCGACGAGGATCCGCTGGTGCGGGCCGGTGTCGCGTGGGCGCTCGGTCATATGACGAGCCGCAAGGTCATCGACCCGCTCGTCGAGTTGGTTCAGGAAGAGGCGCCGGCAGTCCGCCACACGGCGGCGGATGGCTTGGCTCGAACGGTCAGCAAGCTGATCGGGCCCCCGAAAGAAGGTCAGCAGAACGAGAGGCTCGCGGCAACGTCCGCGCGGCCTCAAACGAGAGGATCAAGGAGGAACGTCTCATGAGATTCGAGTCGATGGGAGCGTTTGTCAGGCGCTTCGCGTCGCTGGCGATCGCCGGAGTCTTCGTCGCTTCGGCGGCGCTCGCCGAGCAGGACGTGAAGGGCTACACCCGGGCGACGTTCGACGACTGGGTGAAGAAGTATCAGGACACCGAGCCCACGTTTAAGGCGGGCGACGTCATCACCCAGAAGGACATCGAGAAGATTCGCCCGTTCGTTCCGCCCGGCTACATCGAGCAGCTCGACTTCCCCGAGTTTCGCGCCGAGATCGGCGCCCCGGGTGACTACACCCCGCACAAGGACTTCATGCAGTGCACCGAGCAGTACCAGTCCCAGGTGGTGCTCGAGTCGAACGGCGCCCTCAAGAACTTCGTATGCGGCCAACCGTTCTCGCCGAGCAAGCTGAAGGCCGACGACGCAGCGAAGTCCGGCCTGATGGCGGCCTGGAACTACAACTTCCGCTGGCAGAATTACGGCCTGATCGTCGGCGAAGTCGGCTGGGTCTGGGACCGTTTCGACGGCGGGACGCACGGCTCGGTCAAGCTGACCAAGCCGCCGAGCCACCTGGCGGTGAACGACGCCGATATCCCCGCGGACACCACCGAGCTCTACAAGGGCGGCGGCACGTTCCAGCGCACCCTCCAGGGACCGTACCGGAAGGTTTACTTCTCCCACCTCGCCAAACTACGCGAGCAGGGAGGGCTCCTGCCCGGCCCCGACTCGGCGAACTTCGAGTCCAAGGAGTACACGGGCTTCCATGAGCCGTTCGACATCCGTGGAACGGCGTTCATCATCTACCGCTATAACGACCCGCTGCGCGCCGACGACGCCTGGGCCTATGTGCCGAGCCTGCGCCGCGTGCGTCGCATCTCGGTCGAGACAAAGTCCGACTCGCTGCTCGGCACCGATCACACGCTCGAGGACTTTTACTCGTTCTCCGGGCGCGTCCTCGACTGGGAATGGAAGTTCCTCGGCTGGAAGAAAATCTTGCACGTGCTGAACTCGAAGTACCTCGATAGCCACTATGGCGGCCCCAACGGGATCGTGCCGGTCAACGACCGCTGGGAGCTGCGCAACTATGCCATTGTCGAGCGCACTCCGAGGAACCCGCGGCACCCCTACAGCGCCGTGATCATGCTCTGGGATACCCAGACCTTCGAGCCCTCGTACAGCATGGCGTGGGACAAGAAGGGCAAGCTCTGGAAGTTCTGGCAGTGGCAGAAGAAGTGGAGCGAGGAGATGACCGAGCCCACCATCAAGGAGATGAACGTGGGGCAGAGGGTCTTGACCTTCCAATCGATCCAGGTGCTGGACCTGCAGAACAGCCGCGGCACGCTCGTTCCCTGCTATGCCCGGGGCTATCCCGACGTGAAGAGCGCCACGGAGGTCGACAATCTCTACGACGTGAGCCGCCTGGAGGAGCTGCACCGCTGAGCGGACCGACGACTGGCGGGGCAGCAAGAGGCTAAGAGGAGATACCAATGCTTTTCTTGTTGAAGGCCCATCTCGAGAAGCCCGCGGGCACGTCGAACAAGGAATTCTACGGCGCTTGGAAGAAGGAGTCCGAGGCCGCCCTCGAGGCATACCGCGCAGGCGCCATCAAGGCGATCTGGAAGGCCGCAGGGACGCCGGACGTCTACGCCGTGCTCGACCTGGAATCCGGCGACGCCCTCGACCAGGCGATCCTCAACCTCCCGCTCTGGAAGCTCGGCGTGTCTCACTTCGTCACGAATCTCGAGATCACGCCGCTTCGTCCGTACGAGAACTGGGCCGAGGACCTGAAGACTCTGGCCCAGGGCTAGCAGCCCAGGACAGATCCGGAAGCCGCGGCGCAGGCGAGCTGCGGCTTCCGCAGAGGAGGTCGACATGGACGAGTTCGGTTCCCAATGGATGCAGCAGTGGCAGAAGTGCGTCAACGGCGACGCGGTCATGAAGAACGTCGGCCGCTATTTCGACGAGAACGTGCTTCTCGACTTCGGCGAAGACCAGGCTTACGTCGTGCAGTTCCGCGGCGGGTGCGTCGACCGCATCGTCGACAAGGCCGGACCCGAGGACCGCTACGCGTTCGCGCTTCGGGCGCCGAAGTCGAGCTGGCAGAAGTTCGTCCAACGCGTTCCGCCGCCGATGTACAACGACATCTGGGCGATGGCGCATCCGCTGCATGGCCGCCTCAAGATCGAGGGCGACGTTCAGGTCGTGTGGCAAAACCTGCGCGCGTTCACGTGGGCCCTCGCGCTGATGCGCGACGTGGCTCACTGAGGAGGTTCATCATGGCGAGGATCGAACCGATCATCGGCCGCTACGTTCACGTCGATTACGCGGGCAAAGACTACCGCATCTACTACGAGGAGACGGGACAGGGCATTCCCCTGGTGTGCTTGCACACGGCGGGGACGGATGGGCGGGAGTGGCGCCACCAACTCTGCGACCCCGACATCAACAAGAACTTCCGCGTCGTCGCCCTGGATCTGCCGCGTCACGGGAAATCGATCCCTCCGGACGGCTGGTGGAAGGAGGGCGAGGAGTACAAGCTGACGGCGAAGTTCTACTCGGAGTTCGTGATCGCCTTCTGCCGTGCCCTCGGTCTGGAAAAACCCGTCATCATGGGCTCCTCCATGGGAGGCAACATCTGCCTGCATCTCGCCCTCAACTACTCGGACGACCTACGCGCGTTGATCGCCATCGAGGCCTGCGAGTACTCCCCCGGTTGGTGGCTGAGCTGGCTACACCATCCGCACGTTCACGGTGGGGAGGTGTGTGCGACCTCGGTGTTCGGGCTGATGGCCCCGCAGAGCCCGGACGAGTATCGCTGGGAAACCTGGTGGTACTACTCGCAGGGCGGCCCCGGCATCTTCAAGGGCGACCTCTACTTCTACAGCGTCGACCACGACTTCCGCGGCAAGTGCGAGTCGATCAAGGGGAAGATCCCGACGTACTTCATCACCGGAGAGTACGACTTCGCGTGCACGCCGGAGATGACGAAAGACACGGCCGCGAAGGTCAAGAATTCCGAGGTCATCATCATGAAGGACAACGGACATTTCCCGATGTCCGAGAATCCGGAGAACTTCAAAGAATATCTGATGCCGGTGCTCGCGAAGATCCGAGCGAAGGCCTGAACGGCGAGACGAAGCCGCCAAACGCACTACGAGGAGGTCAGCGTGCCGAAGGAGCCGATGAAATTCCAAGAGATGCTCAAGGACTCGCCGAAGAACTGGGGCCGCTGGGGAGCGAACGACGAGCTCGGGTGCCTCAATTTCCTCACCAACCAGGAGGTGCTGCGCGGCGCGAAAGCGGTGCGGCAAGGCAAGACCTTCACGCTGGGCGTCCCGCTCGCCCGGCCGCAAGGCGACCCCCTCTACCCCTCGCGCGGCCAGCCGATCCGCACCATGGTGAGCGACAAGGGAAGCTACCTGAGCGGCCGGGCGCAGCCCCTTCCCGGCGGCCTCGAGTACGCCGACGACGTGATCGTCATGTACCTGCAAGGGACCACGCAGTACGACGCGCTCGGCCACGTCTGGTACGGTGACCAGATCTACAACGGCTACGATGCCAAGACGACGATCGGCGGCCTGCAGAAGTGCTCGATCGAGCCGATCGCGAACAAGGGAGTGATCGGTCGCGGCGTGCTGCTCGACATCGCGCGCTTGAAGGGCAAGAAGCACCTCGATGCGAACGAGCCGATCCACGTCGCAGACCTGGAGGCGGCGGCCAAGAAGCAGAACTCACCGATCGAGAAGCACGACATCTTGCTGATCCACACGGGCTGGCTGAAGCGCTACTACGACGAGGGCCTCGCCGGCTTCTTCCCCGGGGGGCAAATGAAGGAACCCGGGCTCGCCTACTCGAAGGAGCTGGTGAAGTGGATCCACGAGATGGAGATCCCTTCGATCGGCAGTGATACGATCGCGACCGAGCAGACGTGGCACGAGGAGAGCGGGACGATGATCCCGCTGCACATGGCGCTACTCTTTCATCTCGGAGTCGTCTTCAACGAGATCAGCTGGCTTCACGATCTCGCCGAGGACTGCGCCCAAGACGGCCAGTACACGTTCCTGTTCGTCGGTCTCCCCCTCAAGGTCGTGAACGGCGCCGGCTCGCCGGTGAATCCGGCGGCGATCAAGTAGAGGCGGCCCCCTCTCGCCACGAAGAGCGCCCGCGTGGCGGCTGAGCCTCGTATTGGACGAGCGGAGAGGCGCAGAGCATGGTGCAGGTTCAAAACATTCTGTGGCTCACCGATTTTTCCGAGGACTCGGCATACGCGCTGGCCTACGCGCGCACGCTGGCGGAGCTGTGCAAGACCAAGCTCTATCTCATGCACGTCATCGATAACCCGACGAGCAGCATCTATGGGGAGGTCGACGGCGACTATTTGGCGATGGAAACCAATGCGCGAGAAAAGGCCCGGGCTTGGCTGGATGACGCGGCCAGGGAGTTGGGCGATTTTCGCGATACGGAGATCCTTCTTCGCGAGGGAGAGGTCGTCCGAGAGATCCTCAACGTCGAAAACGAAAGAGTCATCGGCACCATCGTCTTGGGCACGCACGGCCGGACCGGGCTGGTTCACCTGCTGGTCGGGAGCGTGACCGAAAAAGTCATTCGAAGCGTCGATTGCCCGGTGTACGTCGTTCGCCATCCAAAGCGCGCGACCGTTCGCTAGGGGCACGAGCCGACCCGCGGCCTCGGCGCAGACAGGAGCGGGGCATGCTTCCAGTCGGATATCTGCCTTGCACGCAGGATCCTCCATCCGGGGCCAACATGGCCCGGGTGATCGACGAGATCATCGCCGAAGCTGAAGCGGTCGAGACGAGTGGCTGGGATGGCTGCTTCATCACCGAGCACCATCAGCAGGCGGACGGATACTTGCCCAACCCGCTGCTCCTGGCGGGCTTGGTGGGAATGAAAACGCGACGCATCAAAGTCGGAACGTGCGTGCTGTTGCTTCCCCTGCACCACCCCGTCCACGTGGCGGAGGACTGCGCGGTGATCGATTTGGCCACGAGAGGACGCCTCGTACTGAGCATCGGGGTCGGGTATCAACCGCACGACTTCGAAGCCTTTGGAGTTCCCATCGCCGAGCGGGCGACGCGCACGGAAGAGGCGCTCGAGATCCTTCGGCGGAGCTGGAGCGGCGAGCGCTTTTCGTTCTCCGGCAAGCACTTCCACTACCGAGATGTGCTCGTGACGCCGGCGCCGCTCCAGAAGCCGGGCGTGCCGGTGTGGATGGCGGCTTGGACGCGGCCAGGCTTACGCCGCGCCGGGAGTCTGGCGGACGGCTGGATCGCCGATCCTGTCCAGTCGCTGCCGGTGATCAAGGACTTCGCAAACCGCTACCGCGCGGCGGCGTCGAGCGCCGGACGCAAGCCGTTCATCTGCTTGATGCGCGACGCCGTGATCGCCGACAGCATGCAGCAGGCCGAAGCGCAAAGCGGACCGACGATGTATACCCATCGCTTCTACTTTCAATACGGGGCGTACATGTCGGACGACTACCTGAAGGACGTGAAGAGCCCGCAGGAGCTCTCCTTTCGGAAATGCGCGCGCGATCGCTTGATCGTCGGCTCGCCTGACGATTGCCTGGAACAACTGCGACAGTGGCAAGAGGAGATCCGTCCGGACTACTTGATCGTCCGCTTCCGCCAGCCCGGAGGCCCCTCGCACCAGAAGGCTCTCGACGCGATCCGGTTGTTCGGCGAGAAGGTGATCCCGAAGCTGTAGACTACCGATCGGTCACGCCGCCGCGAGAAGCTTCTTCTTGCGCAGGAAGCGTTCGGTCAACTCGGCGATCCGCTCCGGAGCCTCGAACATCGGGTAATGCCCGACGTCGTCCAGCACCTCGAGCTCACAATCTGGAAGCTCCTTCGCCGTCGCCCGAACGATCTCGACCGGCACCCAGAAGTCTTCGAGGCCGACGACGAGAAGGACCGGGCAGCGCGCGTTGCGCAGGCGTCCCCGTACGTCGTGCTTGGACCAGCCGGCGAGATCGCCCGCAGCGGCCAGCTGGCTTCCGCGGTGCTGCCAGCGGAGCTCCGTCACCTTGTCCGCGGGAACGCTCCTGGCGAGTGAGGAAATGGCCGCGCGCTCCATCACGTCCTGCCAGCCCGGCATCCATGACGGCCTCGACATCTCTTCCGGATTGGGAAAGGTCGGCGTCCACGCAGCCCCCTCCATCGGGATCGCGGCGAGCAGATCGGCCGAATGGTTGGCGACGAGGTCCAGCGTGATGTCCCCGCCGATCGAGCATCCCATGATGATGGGACGCTCGTCGCAGACGGCCTTCGCGAAGCTGTAGACGAACTCGGCATGCTCGTGGATGGTCCGCGCCGCTTGCCAGCCGACCGGATACGACCGCGAGTGGCCTGGAAGATCGGGCGCGATCGCACGCAAGCCGCGTCTGGCCAGGAGCGGAAGTAGATAGCGATACTCGCGGGAATCGGAGCCCGCGGTATGCACGCAGATGATCGGCGTGCCGGCTCCGATCTCGTCGAAGAAGGTTCTCGTGCCGCCGACCGACACGTAGTGGCCGGTGATCTCCTCGAGAGTTTCCATGCTCGCCTCCTACTGAGCGCTGCGGGCCACGCACTCCGCCAGGTGGTAGAGCGCCTCGTGGATCCGCGTCGCTTCCAAAAGGTTGCCTTCGATGACGATTCGTGACGGAGCAGCCCCGTCGGCGGTCGCAAGCGAGGGATCGTTCGCGAAGCGCCGCTGGCCGGGCGTGATCAGATCCGCCAGGCGCCGCTCGCCGGAGATGAGCTCTTGCCAGGCCTGACGCGAGCCGCGCAGCTTGAAGGTGAAGCCGAACGGCGGCACCGAGCCGAGCGTCTCGATGATCCGGCCGCGATACACCTTGAGCCAGCATCTCGCCTCGTCGGCCTCGACGACGATCGATCCGTCGAACCAGCGGGTCTCGAGCGCGAACCCCTCGTGATGGCTCAACGCGTCCTGCAGCCGATCCCGGAACTGCGCGCTCCCGAAGTCGACCATGTTTCGTCCTCCTTCTTCTCGCGGCCGTCTTGCGGTCTTCTCGATCCTTGCCGCGCGTACGGCGCTGGCCTATCGTCGCCGCGCGTTTCCAGTACACCCGTCACCGGCATCGGAGAGCCACCATGACCATCGATCAGATGAATGACCTGGAAGCCATCCGCCAACTCAAGGCTCGCTATTTCCGCCTCATGGACACCCAGCAATGGGACGCCTGGTCCGAGTGCTTCACCGCCGACATCTCGGCGTTTTACGAGGGCGCGCCGCGTGCGAATCCCACACTGCCCGTCGACGTCGGCTGCGAGGGGCGGTCGCAGCTCGTCAAGGCCGTGAGCACGCTGATGACGGGCGCGAAATCGATTCACCAGGGGTTCATGCCCGAGCTCGAGCTGACCAGCCCCACGACCGCGCGCGGAGTCTGGGCGATGTTCGATCAGGTCATGCTCCCGACCTGCCTCTTCAAGGGCTGGGGACACTATCACGAGGAGTACGTCAAGGACGGGGCGGCGTGGAAGATGAAGAAGATTCATCTGACGCGCCTGCATACCACCGAAGAATTCCTCTGACACGCCCGCGGTCGAGCTCACTCGCTTTTCGCGGCTTCCGTCAGCCCAATTTCGGCATGACGTGTCGCGCGAAGAGCTCCATCGATCGACGCGTCTTGTTCGTGTGGTTCCCGGGCATCGACATGTACAGCACGAGGTGCGACCCCGGAGAGCGAGCCAAGTAGTCCTGAAGCCCGGCCCGGACCTCGTCGGGCGTGCCGACGAAGGCCGGCTCGCCGAAGAAGTCGCCCTTCTGCTCCTTACGGAACTGCGCGGGCGTGGGCACCGACTGCCCTTCGACGTCGCCGGTGATGTCGCCCGAAGCGACCGCCCAGTCGTGGTAGTACTTGAGCACGTGGTGGAAGCCGTCGGCCACGTCGTCCCACGCCCTCTCGTGCGTATCGGCACAATAGCAGGTGACGAGCTGGAGGATGTTAAAGTCGGCGGGTTTGCGGCCGTGACGCTCGAGCGCCGCGAGGTACTTGGCGCGGTGATGCCCGACGCCCACCGAAGCGAAATGGAAGCCGAGACGGGCCGCGCGATCGATCGCCTTGTCGGCACGAGCGCCCACCCAGATCGGAAAATTCTTCTGCACCGGCGGCGGCATGATCTGAATGCCGTCCAGATGGTTATGCTTGCCCTGGTAGCTGAACTTCTCTCCGCTCAGAAGCCCGCGGAGGATGTGCAAGCCCTCTTCCATCCGGCGGCCGCGTTGGTCGTGGCGAATGCCGCGGGGGTCGAACTCGTAGGGAACGTATCCCTGCCCGACCCCGAGATCGAAGCGCCCGTTCGATAGGATGTCGACCGTGGCCGAATCCTCCGCCACGGTGATCGGATCGTGCAGCGGCAAGAGCACCACGAACGTCCCGATGCGAATTCGGCTCGTCCGCGCCGCCGCGGCCCCGGCGATCGCCATCAGCGAGGGCGAATAGCCATCGGCCGCGAAGTGATGCTCGGTGAGCCAGGCGTGGCCAAAGCCGAGCTTTTCGGACTCGACGATCAGGTCGAGCTCGTCCTTGTATACGTCCGGCCACGGACGCTTGTTGAACGCCGGATTCCGAAACCCGAACAGAACGCCACAATCGATAGCCATGGGGTTCTCCTGTTCCGCTGGCCAACCGAAAGCCTTCAGGCGTTATGACCACAAGCGGCGGAACCGGCGCAAGGCCCAATCTCGCTGAGTCGAACAATCGTCCCGACCCTCTGCAGCGGCGAGCGGCTTGGTCGGCTTCGACTCCGCTGTCCATAACATTTGAAAAGGTCCGCCTCATAAACAGTTGAAGATGTCCGTTATGTGCGGCTGCCGATCTTTGGGGTTCATGCGGCTTTTCTTTTTGGTTGGGTGGGGAGGG
>JBEVNX010000086.1:0-8740 GCA_040507895.1 Binatia bacterium
TCGGCGGCTCCGAGCACGCGGTGCTGCACCTGCTCTACGCGCGGTTTTGGCATAAGGTGCTTTTCGACGCCGGCTACGTCTCGACCGCTGAGCCGTTCGCCATGCTACGCCATCAAGGCACCGTCCTCGCCTACGCGTATCGTGACGGCGCCGAGCGCTGGCATGGCTACGAGGACGTCGAATTCCGTGGCGGCGAGGCGTTCTCCAAGGCGACAGGCGAGAAGCTTCAAGCCTCGGTCGAAAAGATGTCGAAATCGCGCGGCAACGTCATCAATCCCGACGACGTCGTCGCCGAGCAGGGCGCGGACGTGCTGCGCCTCTACGAGATGTTCATGGGAGACTTCGAGCAGTCGAAGCCCTGGGACACCCGCGCAATCATCGGTCTCGTGCGCTTCGTGCAAGCCGTTTGGCGGATCGTCGAGGAGCCGAAGCCCGCGGCAGGCGACCCACACCGGCGGCTGCGCCACAAGACGATCCGCGCGGTCGGCGAGCGGATCGAGGCGCTCAAGTTCAACACAGCAATCGCCGCGTTGATGGAATACACCGGCGAGCTACAGTCGAAGGGGGCGAGCCGGGAGGACCAGGTTACCCTCGTTCGCCTGGTGGCTCCCTTTGCGCCTCACGTGGCCGAGGAGGCGTGGGAGCATCTCGGCCACACCTCGCTCGTTTGCAAGGAGCGCTGGCCACAATATGAGACGTCGGTGACAATCGACGCGATGGTCACCGTGGCGATTCAGGTTTCGGGCAAGATGCGGGGCACCGTCGACGTGCCGCGGGGGGCAGACGAATCCGCCGTCCGCGCAGCCGCCGAGGCACTCGCGCCCGTCGCCCGCGCTCTCGATGGAAAGTCGGTGGCCAAGACCATCTTCGTGCCCGACCGCCTGCTCAATCTCGTCGCTGGCTGAAGCCGCCAGGGGTGCCGTCTATTGAACCGAGTCTTCGTTTGATGGAGATTATCGTCCGATGATGAGCCGAGCAGCGGGTAGGCGATTCCCCTCGATTGGCGCTTGCGTCCTGTGGCTCGCTGCGGGATGCGGCTATCACTTCGCGGGCACAGGGAACCGCCTGCCGGCGGAGATCCACACCATCAGCCTCGGGCCGATTCAGAACATGACGCGCGAAGTCGGCATCGAGAAGGCGCTTCTCGAGGCGCTCGAAGACGAGGTGTCGAGCCACGGGCGGCTCGTGCCCGTGATCTCCGGCACCGCGGATGCCGAGCTCACCGGAGCCGTGCGCGAATACAATTCTCGTCCCGTGTCCTTCAACTCGCGCGACACGGCGTTGCAATACCAGATCAGCATGTCAGTCGATCTGGAGCTGCGGCGTCGCGACAACGGGAAGCTCCTCTGGAAGACGGTCGGACAGCGCGAAGTGCAGGATTTCAGCGCGGTCCCCGGCGTCGTCGTGACGAGCTCCTCGCAGTTCAGTCAGCAAACGGTGAACGCCAACAACTTGCAGCAGTTCACCGACATTTCGCTCTCGGAGAGCACGCAACGCGAAGCGAACGAGCGCTTGATCGCGAGTCTCTCCCGCGACGTCTACAACCAGATGATGGAGGACTTCTAACGCTCGATCGCGCATTGTGCCGCTAGTGCGATCCCCTCGTTCCCGCAACGGCGCGCGACTGGTAGACTTCGTAAGTCGTGGATGCCCAGGCGCTTCGTGGCGAGCTCCGCCAGCGGAAGATCCGTCCCGCGTATCTGTTCGTCGGCGATCAAGATCTGTTGAAGGCCGACGCACTCGAGGAGATCCGCCGCGCGGCCGGCGGCGAGAGAGGGACGGTACGGAGCTTCTTCGGCGCGGCCAGGGCTCGCGACGTGCTCGAAGCGCAACAAAATCTTTCACTTCTCGATCCCGTCGCGGCGATCGTCGTCCGGCAGGCGGCCAAGCTCGCCAAGGCCGACGCGGACGAGCTCGCGTCCGGCTTCGATTCGATCCGCGGGGGACCGACGATCGTGTTCTGGGATGAGAAGCTCGACAAGCGGATCAACCTCTTCGCGCTCATCGCGCGCGCCGGAGCGGAGATCGAATTCACCGCACCGCGTCGCGACGCGCTGAACGCATGGATCACCGCCGAGGCACGCCGCCTCGGGCACCGCATCGAGCCGAACGCGGCCGCCGAGCTCGCGGAGCTGGTCGGCGCCGATCTCTTGGGCTTGCGCTCCACTCTCGAGCGCCTGTCGATCGCGGTGGGAAGGGAAGCGCCGATCGGCGAGGACGCCGTGGCCGAGCACGTCGCATCGTCGCGCCCGCACGCGATTTACGAGCTTCAAGACGCCATATCCGCACGCGAGGCGGTGCGTGCGATCGGGGTCTTTCGACAGCTAGTGGACGAGGGCGGCGAGCCGCCGGCGCTCGTCGGCGCTCTGGTCGCGCAGGTTCGCCGCCTGTTGCTCGCCCGCGAGGCTGCGGGCGGCAACCTGCCTGCGTTGCTCGGCGTGGCGCCCGGCCGCGTGCGCTACGTGGTCGACGCGGCCAAGCGGTTCGCGCCCGCGCACTTGCGCCGCGCGATCGACGAGCTCGCCGACATCGACGTCGCGAGCAAGACCGGCCGTGGCGACAGCGTGGCTGCGCTCGAAGAATGGCTCGTCGGGTTTTGCGGAACCGAGCGGCGGACCGAAGGTCGTCATGTGGGACGGCATTGAGCGGCGGTTTCGTGTCGCGGCCCCGGCGGTGGACTTCTGCTCGCTCCGTCTCGTCGAGGAGCGCGACGAGCAGCTGAGCGTGCGGCGCGGCGTGGCGCAGCCGCCCTCGACGTCCTTCGACGTTGGCGCCATGGTCACGGTCTTCGACGACGGGGGCATGGGATACGCGGCGACTTCGGACTTGACGCTGTCCGGCTTGCGGCGTGCCGCCGAGCGCGCCTGCGACTGGGCGCGAGCGATGCGGGAACGAGGCCTCGTCGATCCCGCCGCGCTGGTTCGTCCGCCACGATCCGGAGACTATGCGGTCCCCGTGCGGCGGCCGTGGGGCGCCGTTCCGCTCGGCGACAAGATCGAGCTGCTCCGCCGCCAGAACGAACGGCTGAAGCAACACACCAGCATCGAGGATTGGGAAGCCGGCCTATGGTACGGCGAACGCGAGACACTGCTCCTGCGCGCCGACGGCGGTCGACTACGCCAGCGCCACGCCTTCGTGTTGCCGACGCTGTCGGCGAGCGCCAACGAGGGCGCCGACACACAGACGCGCACGTTCGGCGGCCATGCCCAATGCCGCCAGGGCGGCCTCGAGGTTCTCGAGGAAACGGGATTTCTCGAGGCACCCGAGCGCGTCGGCGCGGAAGCCGTCGAGCTGCTCGCCGCGGCGAACAGTCCGAGCGGGACGCGCGACCTCCTATTGGCACCCGATCAGATGATCCTGCAGATCCACGAGTCCATCGGCCATCCTCTCGAGCTGGATCGGATTCTCGGCGACGAGCGGAACTACGCCGGCCGGAGCTTCGTGACGCTAGACATGTTCGGGAGCTACCGCTACGGCTCGGGGCTGCTCAACGTGACGTTCGATCCGACTCGCCCCGGGGAGCTCGCGAGCTACGCGTTCGACGATGAGGGCGAGCCCGCGACCCGAGAGGAGATCATCCGCGCCGGCGTCCTCCTTCGTCCGCTCGGCGGCCTCTCGTCTCAGGTCCGGGCCGGCCTTCCCGGTGTGGCGAACGCTCGCGCCTCGAGCTGGAACCGTCCACCCATCGACCGCATGGCGAATCTCAACCTCGAACCGGGGACGGCGACTCTCGACGAAATGATCGGAGCGGTGGAGCGAGGCATCTACATGAAGACAAACTGCTCCTGGTCGATCGACGATTCCCGCAACAAGTTCCAGTTCGGCTGCGAGTGGGCGCGGTTGATCGAGGACGGGCGCTTGACCGCGGTCGTGAAGAACCCCAACTACCGCGGCATCTCGGCGACGTTCTGGCGCGGGCTGAAAGCCGTCGGGCGAGCGGACACGATGGAGGTGCTCGGCACGCCTTACTGCGGCAAAGGCGAGCCCAACCAGGCAATCGCGGTCGGGCACGCGTCGCCGGCTTGCCTGTTCGATGCCGCCGACGTGTTCGGCGGGGCGTGAAGCGGATGGAGAGCTACTTCCACGACGTGACGGACGCGCTCGCAAGCTTGTTGCGCGCCGACGAGATCTACCTGGCGAACTTTCACGGCGAGCAGTCCGATTTCGTGCGTTTCAATCACGGGCGCGTGCGCCAAGCCGGTACGGTCGAAACCCGCACGCTGTCGGTCGACCTAGTGCGCGGGCGCCGTCATGCGGCGGGCAGCACCTCGCTCGCCGGGGACTCTGAGATGGATGGGGCTCGCGTCGCTCGGCTCGTCGAATCGCTGCGCGAGCAGTGCGCGGTGGTGCCCGAAGATCCCCACCTGCTGTATGCGACGGAGCCGTGCTCGTCGACTCGCCGCGTGGAGAGCCGCCTGTTGGCGGGCCGCGACGTGGTCGAGGAGATCCACGGCGGCGCGCGGGGCCGAGACCTCGTCGGGATTTACGCGGCCGGGGGCGTCTATTGCGGGTTCGCCAACTCGTTCGGCCAACGGAACTGGTACGCCAATGGCAGCTTCAACCTCGACTGGAGCTTCGTGCATTCCGCCGACAAGGCGGTGGCGACGAGCTACGCGGGGTTCGAGTGGAGCCACGAAGCGTTCCACCGGAAGATCGAGTCGGCCCTCGCACAGCTCGAGATCGCGTCGCAACCGCCGCGCACGGTCGAGCCGGGCCGCTACCGAGTGTACCTCGCGCCGGCTGCGCTCGCCGATTTCCTCGCATTGCTCGGTTGGGGCGGATTCGGGTTGCGCGCCCACCGCAGCAAGACGACTCCGCTGTTGCGCATGCGCGAAGAGGGGCTACGCTTGCATCCTGAGGTTTGTCTGGTCGAGAACGCGCGGGACGGCCTCGCTCCGGATTTCCAGGAGGAGGGCTTTCGCAGGCCCGATCAGGTCTCGTTGATCGACGCTGGCGCGTACCGCGATTGCCTCGCCTCGCCCCGGTCCGCAGCCGAGTATGGCGTCCCCACGAACGGCGCCTGCGCGAGCGAGATGCCGCAGTCTCTCGACTTCGCCTCTGGAGGGATCCCGCTCGACCGGGTTCTCGGCGTGCTCGACAAGGGGATCTACGTCGGCAACGTCTGGTACCTCAATTATTCCGATCGGGCGGCATGCCGCACGACCGGGATGACGCGCTTCGCGACGTTTTGGGTGGAGAACGGCGAGATGCTGGCTCCCTTGAACGTCATGCGATTCGACGAGACCCTCTACAGGATGCTTGGCGAGAACCTGATCGGCCTGACCGACGGCCGAGAATGGATTCTCGACGCGAGCACATATTCGCAGCGCTCGACCGCCAGCACGCGCTTGCCCGGTGCGCTCGTCGAGGACTTCACGCTGACGCTGTGAACGGACCCTATCGCCGCATCGTCGACGGTGGGGCGGGAACGACCGCGGCGAGCGAGCGCGACCCGTGAGTCAGGAGGGCGGCGTCGGCGACGGCGTGGGCGAGGTGGTGCTCAGGTCTAGCTTCTTCTTGTCGATGTGCTCGTAGAGGTAGCCCCGCAAGTGCAACACGACATCGCCCCCCTCGGCCATGGCATAGGCTTCGGTCTTCGAGCCGTCGGTGACCTGTCCGGCGAGAACTCGGCCGATCGGCTTGCCGCCGCCATCGATCACCGAGAAGGTCAGTTCGGGCTGAGCCAGGCCGTACTTCACGAGGTCGGCCGGCTTCTCCGCCGCGATCTCGTAGCCCTTCAGGCCATGAAGGTCCGCGACCAGATCGCGGATCGCCGCCGCGTTGGAGCTCTTCACGCCGTCTACCTTCCAGACCGCCCCCGCCGGCTCCGCCGCGGGAGTGGAGGAAGGCGCCGGCGTCCGTTCGGAGGATGACGCGCTCTCTTTCACCAGCCGGTAGGTCTCTCCGTCGCGCCGCGCAACCTCGATGGAGCCGACGTTTGCCATGTCGAACGAGAGGACCGTCTTGTCCCGGAACGCCATCGCCTGCTTGTTGAGGCCGTTCCAGGTCCACGTCCCGACGCCGTAGACGACGTTGGAGTCCGGCCGCTTCACCCAGAGCACGTTCTTCGAATCCTTGGCCTGTTCGGCTCCGATCCACAGCTCCTTGCGCGTGAGCTCCTTGCCCGTCAGCACGGCGACCTTCTGGCGCGGCGCATCGAGACCGTATTCGCCGATCGCGGAGGGTTCATCGACGAACTCCTCGGCGCGTGCGCCGCGCAGCGAGGAGAGGAACGACGTGACCTCGGCCGCGTCGGCCTTCGCGCTGAGCGGCTTGTCGAGGGCCCAGCCGTCGCCCTGACGAGAGAGGTGGATGGTGGATTGCGGCGTAGTGATCTCCACCTGCTGGACGTCTGCGTCCTGAAAGTCGATGATCGTCTTGCTGCGCAGGTCCTTGACGTCGCGCTTCAATCCCGTTTGGAACACAGACGGAACCAGCTTAACGTCGCTCGTGCCCTCGAGCTGCGCATACGCGGAGAACCCGACGGGCGCCGTCTTGCCGACGCGGATGGAGGGCAGCTTGGCGCCGTTCGACAGCACGATCGAGACGATCGCTTCGGGCTTGTCGAGGCCGTAGACCTCGAGCGACTGGCTGCCGCCTTCGAGCGTGCGCTTGACCTCAGCGTCGGCCACGGCGCGCACGAGGTTGGACACGGCGACCTGGTCTGCGTCGACGTCGATCGGCTTCTGCATCTGCCAGCCCGCGCCCGTCTTCTTGAGCACGATCTGCTTGTCGGAATACGTGAGCGTGATCTCGCTCGCGTCTTCTGGCTTGAAGCGCACGAGCTTCTTTTGCTCGGTCGCCTCCTCGTGGCGCGGGTTTTCGATGAAATAGAGATAGCCGCCGAGCGCCAGGAACAATACCGCTAGCGCGAGGGTGTTGCGGAACCTCATCGCCCCGCCGTCACAGGTTCCGGCGCCGATCCCACACGAAGATGCCGAGCATCAGTAACAGCTCCGGGACGATCAGCACCGACAGATAGAAGATGCGCGTGACCTGCTCGGAGGTGAGCGCAATGCGTGAGGCGCGTACCGACCGCGGCCGGATGGAGATCTGCTTGTCCTCGCCGACCGCCCAGCTCACCGCGTTCATCACGAGGTCGCGGTTGTAGAGGTTGTTGAGGAACTTGTTGTCAACCAACTCGTCACTGCCGAACGCGACGAGACGCGAGGCGACGTCCTTGTCTCCCTGCTTGGTCGTGAGCGTGGCCGCCACGGCCACCGAGATCGGCCCCTTGTGATCGGTCTTGGGGTCGAGCGCGGCTTGACCCTTGTCGAACAGCCCGTCGAGGTCCTTCTCCGCCCAGCTCGACGGGCCCGTCTTAGCGAGGGAGATGACTTCGATGCCGGGCTTCTTGTCCGCGAGGGCGTCCACCGAGCGCGTGAACGGAAAGATCGTGCGCTGCGTGAAGCCTTCGGTAATCGGATGCTGGCCGTAGCTCTGCACGATCGGCTCGACTCCGAGCGCCGGCCCTTGGAACAGCCGCAGCACTTGATCGACGACGATGTCGTCGCCGACGCGGATGCCGTAGTCGCCGAGCAGCGGGACCAACTCGGGCCCGCGCCGCGCGGCGAGGAGGAAGACCGCGCGGCCGCCGTTCTGCAGATAGTCCTTGAGGTGCTTCAGCTCCTGCTCGAGATAGGGCTTCACCGGCGCGGGCACCACGACGAGGTTGCACTCATCGGGCATCTTTTCCTGAGAAGCCAGAAGCACCGCCTTGGCGATGTAGTTCTCGCTCTCGAGTGCGGTGCGAAAGCCGCCGTAGGCTTTCGGACTCTCGGCATCGGCGGCATCGGGCTCCCCGTGGCCTTCGATCAGGCAAACGGTCTTCTTGGTCGAGTGCGTCACCTTGATGATCGCGTTGGTGACGGATTCCTCGTCTCCCTTGCTCACCAGCGTCGACTGGTCCCCGTAGCCGACACGGATCGTTCCGTAGGTCGTGATGCTGTACTTCTGGGCGAGCTCGGGGCTCTTGTCCGGATCGATCATCTGGTACTTCACGTGGCTCGACCCTTGTGCGTAGCTTTTGAAAAGCTCCTCGATGCCGGGGTCGCGGCCGGTCTCGACGAACGCCATAAGATCGAGGTCCTGATTGAGCTCCTTCACGTAGTTTGTGGAGAGTGGCGAGAGGCTGTAGACGCCGGCCTCGGTCGTATCGACCCGCTTGAAGTGGCGCGCAGAGAGGAAGTTCGCCATCACCAGGATGCCGAGGAACAGGATCGAGTAGAGCGCCGCGTTGGCACCGAACTTCGTCGAGCGCTCGCCGAGGAACGTCCCGAGGCTCTCTCGCGCCGATGCCAGATAGGCGATGAGCGCGAAGGTGCCGAACAGAACGTTGCCGACCACGAAGGTGCTGATGTCTTGCGTGATGGCATAGGCGACCGCGCCGAAGAGCAGCGTCGCGAGACCGATGATCCCGAGGCTCGTCCGACTGCGCCCCATCGCTAGACCCGCGGGTGCGCCTCGCGGACCCGCTCGCTCCGTCGGGCTCTCGTGTTCATCTCCAGCGCAGCGATTCGACGGAACGGTGGGTAAGGAACAGCGCGGCGGCGATCAGCGACAAGAAGTAGGCGACCGCCCGAGTGTCGATGATTCCCTTTACGAATTCGCTGAAGTGCTCCGTCACGGAGAGGTAGTGGAGGACGGCGCCGATCGTCGGCGTCGAAGTGTCGGCGGGCCAGTTGATCACGTAGAGGAGAAGGAGCGCGACGAGGCACGACACCGCGGCGACGATCTGGTT
>JBEVNX010000121.1:0-6931 GCA_040507895.1 Binatia bacterium
CGTAAACGCAACCCTTCCCCCGGGATCGCGAGTCCAGGGCCTCCAGCCGCTGACGGGCGGAGCCTCGAAGCAGCATTTCGTGTTCGATCTCGAGGAGCCCGGCGGAACACGGCGGTCGCTGGTGCTGCGAACGGCGCTCGGCGAGTGTCTCGGCACGCCGCCGAACTTCCGGCGCGAGAGCGAGATCCAGCGCGCGCTGCGAAGCATCGTGCCGGTCGCCGAGGTCGTCTGCCTAGACGCGGACGGGGAGTCCTTCGGCGCTCCGGCCGTCATCCTCGAGCGCGTGCCCGGCGTGACGGCGCCGCCGGAGGCGGCGGGCCGGCCGAGCGGGCTCGGCATGCTCTTTCCCCCCGCTCGCCGCGCCCGGCTCGCCCCGGCGTTCGTCGAGAACCTCTGCCGCATTCACCGCTTCGCGGACGCGCCCGGGGCGGCGAGCCTCGTCTCGTTCGAGCGGCCGAAGCCGAAAACGCGCGAGGCGGCGGATGGCGTGATCGCCTGGTGGCGGCGCGTGTGGGAGGACGACGCCGTCGACGATCATCCGATGGTGCAGGTGGCGTTCGACTGGCTCGAGGAGAACGCGCCGGTAACCGAAGCGATCTCCCTCGTTCACGGCGATTACCGGAGCGGCAACTTCCTCTTCGATCCCGATACGAACACCGTGACGGCGATCCTCGACTGGGAGCTCGCGCGCTTCGGCGACCGGCACGAGGACCTCGGCTGGACGCTGTCCGCGATCAACACCGCGGTCGACGAGCAGGGCGATTCGTTCGTCTGCGGCCTCGAGCCGCGCGCGGACTTCCTGGCCCGATACGCGGAGCTCTCGGGCCTGCCGGTCGATCCGGAGCGGCTCTTCTTCTACGAGGTCTTCGCCGAGCTCAAGGTCGCCGTGATCGCGCTCGGCATCGGCCCGCGGAACGCGGAGGCGCGCCAGTCGCACGCGCACCTCGCCAACCTCGTCTTCTCGCCGCTCGGTTGGCGCTCGCTCGCCCGGCTCGCCGAGATGCTACGTCCGAGGATCCGGCCGTGACCCCGAACCTCGAGCTCATGCTCTCGACCCTGGAGCGCGCCTTGACGACGTCGATCCTGCCGAGCGCCGCCAACGCGGCCGCGAAGGAGGAGGCGTCGCTCGCGATCCTCTTCACGCGCTGGATCCGCGCCGTCCTCGACGACGTGCCGACGGCCGAGCGTTCGTCGTACCGCGATTGCCGCATCGCGCTCGATGATGTCATCGCCCGGCTCGAGAGCCGCGCCGCCGGCGCGAGCGCGCTCGCGGGGCTTCGCGAGTCGCGGACCTCGCCTCTCGACCCAGATGCCGCCTCGCCGGCGGAGTTCCGTCAGACGGCGCGCGAGATCAAGGCGCTCCTCGGCCGAGCTCTGCGCGCGCTCCGGGCCGAGGGGCAAGCGGCGCTCGCGAACGAAGTCCGCGCGCGGCTCTACGAGCTCGGCGTGCGGGAGATCGAGCGCGAACGCGCCTACGGGCGAGCCTCGACGATGGATCCGGACGGGGCGCCGATTCCTTCCCTCGCCGAGCTCGCGCGCGGTGACGACCAGTCAAGGAGGAAAGAAAAATGAGCGACCTCACTCCGCTGCGCGTCGTTCAAATGTACAACGACGACGTCTGGGCGAAGCATCGCCGCGAGCTGATCGTGCAGCTCGTCGCGAACCCGCTGCGCCGCCACCATCCCGGCCAGACCCAGGTCTTCACGCACGACGACATGCTGAAGCGCTACGACAACTACTTCTCGAAGCATCGGGAGATGCGCGCCGTCGCGCGCCGCTACGTCTGCGAGGGCGAGTACGTGACGCTCCTCTGGGACATCGACATGGTGGCGAACGATGGAAAGACATCGACGATCTCGGGGATCGAGATCTTCAAGGTCGTCGATGGCAAGATCACCGACGTCTGGAATCCCAATGCCGTGTCCGAGCAGTACCCGGCGGGTCCCTGGCCGGCGTTCACGCCATGAGAGAGCCGAGCCGCGCTTCGACGATTCGCTGCGAGGTCGCCTCGGGCGTCGCCCACCTGGTCCTCGACCGGCCGGAGGCCGGCAACACCTTCACCCCCGAGCTCCTGAGCGAGCTCGCCGAAGCCACGCAGCGCCTCGCGACCGACCGCTCCGTTCGCGCCGTCGTGCTGCGCGGGGCCGGCAAGAACTTCTGCTTCGGCGCGAGCATCGACATGTTCCTGAACGAGCCGGCGGCCAGCCGGCCCGCGCTGCTCCGCGACCTCGTCACCCGCTTCCATCACGCGGTCACGCGCCTCGCGCGACTCGAGGTTCCCGTGCTCGGGGTCGCGCACGGCATGGCGGTCGGCGGGGGGCTCGCGCTGCTCGCCGCGTGCGACGTCGTCCTCGCCGCCGAATCCACGCGCTTTCGCATGGGCTGGAGCGGCATCGGCATCACCATGGACGGCGGCACGACGTGGACACTGCCGCGCATCATCGGTCCGAACCGCACCCGAGAGCTCATCTTCACGAACCGCCCGTTCACCGCCGCGGAGGCGCAGGCGTGGGGTCTCGTCAACTGGATCGCGCCCGACGCCGATCTCGACCGTCGCGGCGCCGAGCTGGCGGCCGTGCTCGCCGCCGGCCCGAGCCGCGCGCTCGGCCTCTGCAAGCGGCTGGTGATCGACGGGGCGAGCGATTCGCTGGAAACCCACATGGAGCGCGAAGCGATGGCGCTCGTCGAAGCGGTCGGCAGCGCCGACGCGGACGAAGGCTTTCGCGCGTTCCGCGAGAAGCGCTCGCCGCGCTTCACCGGCCAATGAGCTCTGCCCATCCGCAATCGATGAGTCGCATCGTCGACGAAAACGAGCGGGCCGTGCTCGAGGTCGCCGAGCAGTTCTCACGCGCCGAGCTCCTGCCGCGCTACCAGGCGCGCGAGAAGAACGAGCAGGTCTTCGACCGCAAGCTGCTCCGCGCAATGGGCGGGCTCGGGCTGATCGCGCCCGATGCTCCGGAACACTTCGGCGGTCTCGGTCTCCCGTCCTCGACGTCGGGTCTGATCGCCGAGGTGATCGGCTACGGAGACTTCAATATCGCCTACGTTCCGGTGCTCGGCTCGCTCGTATCGCAGATCATCGCCGCTCACGCCGAGCCGCAGGTCGCGAAGCAGTGGATCCCGCGGATCGTCGCCGGCGACGCGCTCGTCGCGCTGGCGCTGACCGAGCCCCGCGGCGGCTCGGATGCCGCGAACCTCGTCGTGCAAGCGACGCGCTGCGACGGCGGCTATCGGCTGCGCGGGGAGAAGAACTCGATCAGCATGGCCGACCAGGCGGACGCGGTCGTGGTGTTCGCGCGCACCGGCCCGGCGGAGAGCGGAGCGCGCGGGGTGAGCGCATTTTTCGTGCCCACGGCAAGCGACGGCGTCACCTCGACGCGCTTCGAAGATTTCGGCAGCCGCATCGTCGGCCGGGGCTCGATCTTCCTCGACGACGTGTTCGTGCCGAGCGATCACCGCGTCGGAGTTGAGGGCGGCGGCTTCCGGCAGGTGATGCAAGGCTTCGACTTCAGCCGGGCGCTCCTCGGACTCCAGTGCATCGGCGCGGCGCAGGCCTCGCTCGACGAGACGTGGCGGTACGTCACCGAGCGGCAGGCTTTCGGCGACCCGCTCTCGGCGTTCCAGGGTGTGACGTTCCCTCTCGCCGAGGGCGAGACCGCGATCTGCGCCGCGCGCGAGCTCTGTTACCACACGCTACGCTTGCGCGACGCCGGCCTCCCGCACACGGCCGAAGCCGCGATGTGCAAGTGGCTCGGCCCGAAGACGGCGGTCGACGTCATCCACCAGTGTCTGCTGACACACGGCCACTACGGCTGGTCGCTGGATCTTCCTCACCAGCAGCGGCTGCGCGACGTCATGGGCATCGAGATCGGGGACGGCACGGCGCAGATCATGAAGCTAATCATCGCGCGGAGCCGCCTCAAGGCGGTTGGAACGAAGTGATGGCGCGGGCATTGGCGTGCATGTCCGGCCGATCCCCGGGCGTGGAAGACGGCTTCGAGGGGATGCGATGAAATTTTCCCTCTTCTATCTGATATCGACGAGCTACTTCCCCGCTCTTCCCATGCTCATCACGGCCGCGATTCGCATGCCAGTGAAAGCCTTGCTGCTATCTCTCGTGAAGGACCTTGCTCTGAAATAGCCATTCACCCGGACGCGAAGGCGATCAGGGGCTGCGGGCGTACTGAGACGGGCCCGTCACATCAAGGCCGGGACGATCGAGACGAACAGGATTTTGACGATGGTCATGCCGGGGAAGATCGTGGCGTAGCCGAGGTCCGGCTTTTCGTTCGGCACCAACCGGTTGATGTAGGCCAGGATTGCGGGGTTGCCGCAGGTGCCCGCGATGATCCCCATCACGCGGTCGAAGGGCATCCGGAAGACGAACAGGCCGAGCAGCAAGATAGGTAGGACCATCGCCGCCAAGACTATCGCCCCCAGGCTAAGCATCAGGAGACCGGTATCCAAGACCGTCGCCGCGAATTTGGGGCCGGACGCCATCCCGACCTGCGCGAGAAACACCGTCAACCCGAGATTGCGCAGTACGATCGAGGCGGGAAGAGGAATGACCCAGCTTAGGCCGGCGCTACGGCGGCGGGATCCCAGGATCAACGCGACGATCAGCACTCCCGACAGTCCCATGCTGACCCGGCCGATCCCTGGCAGCGGGATCTTGATCGCACCGGCGATGAAACCCAAAGCCATCCCCAGTCCGATGGAGATGTAGCTGAACTCCGCGGCCGCTTTGATGGAATCCCCGAAGTACGCGCGCAGGGCCGGGAAGTCAGCGCGGTGAGCCAGAAGCCCGACGCGATCGCCGTACTCCAATACGAGCTCCGTCTCCGGGAGGAGATCGGTATCGCCGCGGCGGACCTGCACCACGATTGACGCCTTGTCGGCCGGCAACACGAGCTCGCCGAGCGTCCGGCCCACTACGGTAGCCCGCGAGGCGAAGATGCGCAGATAGTCGAGGTGCCGGCGATCCACAGTCATACTGCCGGGCGCCGCTTCGCCGAGGGTCTTCTGCAGCCGATCGAGCATCGCCCGGGAGGGTGCCACGCAAAGCAACACGTCGCTTTCGCGCAGGACAAGCTCTGGAGACGCGGGTTGATTCTGCTGCTCGCGGCGGAGAGCCACGATCCGGACTTCGGGGGGGAGCACGGCCGTCACCTCGCTCAGACGCTTGCCGAAATACTCGGGGCGTTTGAGGGCCAACTCGAGCAGCTCCATCCCGGCGCCCGCGGGCACGTCGATCTTAGGCCTCAGCAGCGTGAAGGCTAGAAAAAGGAACAGGATAGGGCCGCCCACACCGAACGGATAAGCGACCGAATATCCCACCGCGGGGTCGTCGTTCCCGAGCGCCGCGATTGCGGCCTGGAGCGCCGGGGTGGACGTTCCCGAGCCCGTGAAGAGGCCGAGGGCATAGGCAGTCTTGAGATTCAGGAACTTGACGAAAAGCAGCGCGACAGCCCCGGAGATCATCACTCCTGTAAGAGCCACCAGATTGTCCTTGAGTCCCGGGGCGCTCGTAATTCCAATGAAGAACTGCTTCCCGTACTGAATGCCGACCGCATAGAGAAAGAGTGCGAGACCGAAGTTCCCCAGCATCGCTGGGGGTGCCGCCTTCGGCGCCAAACAACCCATGCCCAGCGCGACGAATAGGACCATTCCCACTCCCAGCGATAGTCCCCCGACGCTGACTTCTCCCAACAGGTATCCGATCGCGATCGTCAGGAAGAGTGCCATCAGCGGCTGCTGTTCGAGTGAGGTACTGATGAAGTCCATGTGCCTCCCCCAATTCGGGACCGGATCGGTTTCTCGCCAAGGAGTAGGGCCGCGCCCTTAACTTCCAACGGCCGTCATCTTACGGGAGCGGTCAAGCCTACTCCCGTGAAACGCGCCGACGCGAATGCGGGCGACTCCGTACCCGAGCGCGAGCGCGACGAAGAGCGCGAGCTCGGGATGCGCGCGGAGCGATGCGGCCAGCCACGACACGAGCCGGAGCTAGCCGAACGCGGATTCGAGCGGATTCGTGTCGCGGCGCGCTCTACTCGGGGTTCGGTCCGAAGATGTCCAGGCCGAGCTTGCCCGAGATGTAGCGAATCGCCTTCAGCGCGCGCACGCTGTTTCCCGCCTCGTTGAGGCGCGGCGAGAACGCGGCGATCGCGAATCGTCCCGGCGCGACGGACACGATCCCGCCGCCGACGCCGGTCTTCGACGGCAGCCCCGCCTCGAACGACCACAGGCCGGACTCGTCGTAGAATCCCGCCGTCAGCATGATCGATAGCAGCTCCGGGACGCTCTTTTCGTCGAGCAAGCGCTTGCCGGTCTTCGGGTTCGCCCCGCGGTTGGCGAGCGTGGCCCCCATCATCGCGAGCTCCTTGGTGCTGACGCCGACCGAGCACTCCTTCGTGTAGACTCGCAGTGCTTCCTCGGGATCGGAGTACAATCGCCCGTAGTTGAAGAGCAGGTTGGCGATTCCACGATTGCTCCACGAAGTCTCGTACTCGGATTTGAAGACCTCCTCCAAGAGTGGCAAGTCGGCGCCGCCGGCGAAGTCTCTCATGTTGGTCAGGACCTTCTGCCAGCGATCGTCCTCGCTGCTCGCCTTGACGAGGCTCACCGCGGCAATGGCGCCGGCATTGACCAGCGGGTTGACGGACCGGCCCTTGTAGAGCTCGATCGCCATCTTGGAGTTGAACGGCAAACCCGTGGGCTCCACCCCGATCTTGTCGGCGATCACCTGCGGCCCGCCGTATTGCTGCATGACCAGGGCCGCGGTGAAGGGTTTGGCAACGGACTCGATGGCGAACCGGTAGTCGGCGTCGCCCGCGCTGTAGAGCGTGCCGTCTCGCGTCGCGATGACCACGCCGAAGAGCTCCGACGGGATCGTCTTCAGGATCGGTATGTAGTCCGCGTTCTTGCCGTCCTT
>JBEVNX010000139.1:0-8015 GCA_040507895.1 Binatia bacterium
CTCTCGCTCCGTCTGGTGCGCGAAGTCCACGAACGCTTGATGCGAGGGGTGCGCGGCGATCACGCGACGCCTGGCGAGTTTCGACGGTCACAGAACTGGATCGGTCCAGTCGGCAGCACGCCGGCGACGGCTCCTTACGTGCCCCCGCCACCGAGCAAGATGAAGGCGGTGCTCTCGGACTGGGAGCGCTTCACCCAAAGCCGCGGGAAGATCCCCGATCTCATTCAATGCGCCCTCATTCACGAGCAGTTCGAAGCCATCCATCCGTTTCTCGACGGTAACGGCAGGATTGGACGTCTGCTGATCACCCTGTTTCTGGCCGAGCGGGAACGGTTGAGTCAGCCGCTGCTGTATTTGTCGGAATACATCGAGCGGCGACGCCAGGAATACTACGAGCGCTTGCAGCGAGTCCGCACCGACGGCGATTGGCGTGGCTGGATCGGGTACTTTCTCGAGGGCGTCCGATGGACGGCGCGTCGAGCGATGAATCAAGCGGCCAAGCTGGCCGACCTCAGGGAGACGATGAGGCGACGCCTGAGAGATCGCGGCAAGGCCCTCATTTTGATCGACCAGCTCTTCGTGAATCCCTACATCACCGTTGCGGCAGCTGAATCGCTCCTCGCAGTGACCAATCCAACCGCTCGGCAAATCGTGCAGCGACTCGAGCGCGAGGGCGTGCTCGAAGAAGTGTCGGGCCGGAGTTGGAGGCGCGTCTATCTTTCGAAGCCCATCCTGAGAGCGATCGAGCACCCGCCAGAAGAGAGTTGAAATGAGCCAAAGGCGAGGTGGCCGCCGCCCTCGCAGAGCTTCGCGCGAAGCTCTGAGACTCGGGCGTCTCATCGAAGTCGCGCGCCGAGTCCTCCAGGAGGACTTTCTTCAGCGGCCTCACAAAGCCTTATCCCGCGCTGGTTTCCGGGCTGCATGGCCCGATCGACCGCGCCGGTACCGATCTCACGAGGATCGGCTGCGGAAAACCGCCGGGCGCTTCTCTACGAACGCCTGCATCGCCTCCCGGAAATCCCCGGACTGCGCGGCGAGAATCTGATTGCGGTCCTCCATCGCGATCACCGCTTCGAGGCTCGGCGCGTCGATCGAGACGTTCAGGCACTCCTTGGTGAGTCGAACGCCGAGCGGAGAGTTGCGCACGATGTCCTGGGCGAGCATGCGAGCCGCCGCTTCGAGCTCCGCGTCGGGAACGATGCGGGACACGAGGCCCATCCGCTCCGCGCGCGCGGCGTCGACGAAATTGCCGGTGAGGATCAGCTCGGCGGCGGCCGAAGCGCCGACGATGCGCGGCAGGAAGTAGCTCGAGCCGGCGTCGCAGCCGCCGAGGCCCACGCGGATGTACGCGCAATTCATGCGCGCGGACTCGCCGGCGACGCGCACGTCGGCGCCGAGCGCGACCGAGAAGCCGCCGCCGGTCGCCGCGCCGTGCACGCAGGCGACGATCGGCTGCGGCACGCGCCGCATGCGCACGATCACGCTGCTGAAGCGGCGCTGCAGGCGCAGCGCCAAGTCGACCGAACCGGTGAGACTGCCCTCGGCCGACTCGTCCTTCAGGTCCCAGCCCGAGCAGAACGCCTTGCCGGCGCCGCGCAGAATCACCACGCGCGCCTCGCGGTCCTCCGGCAGGCCGTCGAACAACGAGCCGAGCTCCTCGATCATCCGCGCATCGAGCGCGTTCAAGCGCTGCGGGCGGTTGAGCGTGACCCAGAGCAGGCTGTTCTCGCGGCGGACGTCAAGCGTCTCGTACATAGGCTTCCTCCAAGCAGCCGTCATACCTCGTGAAAGAACGGTGTCGAGGCGTTTCCGTAACGCGGTGCGCCGGGGGATCGTTGAAACGGAGCGTCGAACGGGTGTAGCGGCCAAGCGTCGCGCCTTTCAGCTCGATTGGAGGTGTCGCCATGGATATGACGAGTCTCCTCATCAGTCTGATCAGCGGAGCCGTCGGCGGCAACGTCGCCGGCGCCGCCATGAAAGACAAGAGCCTCGGTACCCGCGGCAACTCTCTCGCCGGAATCTTCGGCGGAGGGATCGGAAGCTTCCTGCTGCAGGCGCTCGGAGTGCTCGCGACTTCGGCGACTTCCGGCGGCGGCCTCGGCGACATTCTCGGCAACGTCGCCGGCGGCGGAGTCGGCGGAGCCATTCTTCTCGTCATCGTGTTCGGGCGCTGAAGAGCGCAATGGCGAAGACCGCGTAGCGGTCAGAGAATCATGCTGACGGCGCCGTTCGGCGCCAACGATTCCTGGTCGATCATCACCCGCTTCGAGGCGATGCGCAGCCCGTCGTCTTCTTCGACGAGCTCGTAGTCCGCGTGCCCGATGAACGGGTCGGCGTGGCGATGGCGAAAGCGCCAGACCACGAACGCGGCGGTCGCGCGGATGCGATTGGCCGAGTGCTCTTCGACGAGCACGTTCGAGACGAGCCGGCGCGTGCGGGACCAGGGAAATTCGCGGTGCGCGTGGCCGCTCAGCAGTCGCTTGACTCGCCAGCCGAGCCGCTCGCGGTCGTCGTCGATGAGCACGAGCGACCGGCGCGGATCGGCCTGCGGGTCGTCCGTGCCCGGCACGACGTAGCAGGCATCCGCGGTGAAGAGAGCGAGCCACTCCTCGAGCCGCCAGTCGTCGAGCAGCCGTGCCTCGCGCGAGATGAAGTCCGCCACGCGGAGCTGAAGGAGAAGGCGCGCTGTTTCCGCTTCGCTCGTCACGCGGCCGGCCTCCGGTCCGACCAATCCGAGCGGCGAGTGCCGGTCATGCGCGCCTGCCACTCGCGCCAGAAGCTCCGCATCTGCAGCTCGTCATCGGGCCGCGGCTCGCGGGCCATGCCGCGTGAGATGTCCGACCATTCGACGCCGTCGGCGGCGAAGCCGATCTGGCACGAGTCGAGCGCCTCGACGTCGTCCGGCGTCGCGAAGCCTCCCGGTCCGAGGAACTCGAGGAAGCTGTGCAGGCGCCGAATCAGCCGCTCGCCCGACTCCTCGGCCGGCGCGATCTCCCACGC
Source organism: Binatia bacterium (assembly GCA_040507895.1). Lineage (GTDB taxonomy): Bacteria > Desulfobacterota > Binatia > JACPRU01 > JACPRU01 > JBEVNX01. Next base: position 3,001 of record JBEVNX010000139.1, read on the forward strand.
CGTCACGTCCATCTCGCCGGCGCGCACGGGCGAGAACGTACGAATCGTCACGGCCATGATGTCGTTCACCACCAGGTTCGGGAAGATGATCATGTTGCGGTTCCAGTCCGCGATGCGCTCGGCGCGCTCCGCGCCGTGGCGCTCCCGCAGCTCGGCGCGAATCGCTTCGATCTCTTCCCGGGCGGCCTCGCCGAACGTCGGCGCCCAGTGCGCGACCGGGCGGCCCCACGGCGCGCGATACTCGATCACGCCGTGTCCGTTGCCGAGCGCACGGGCGCGCCCCGCCACCACCGCCGTGCCGGGCAGCAGCGCGCCCGTGCCTTGCAGGTAGGCGAGATACGTCTTGTGCACCGGCGCCGCGTGGTAGCCGTCGACGCTGTTCTCGGCGAGAAGCTTCCAGTTGGCGCGGATCGAGTAGCGCTGCTCGCCCTTGACGACGCGCATCGAGCCGTCGAGCGATTGATCGGCGACCAGGTCGAGGATCTCGCGCGCGCCGGCCAAGTAGTCGCCGAGCGGCTCGGCGTTGCGATCGAAGCAGACGAAGTGAAAGCCGCGGTAGCTCTCGTGGCCGACCACGGGAGCGAGCGAGCGCTCGGCGCGGTCGAAGCCGGGCGCGTAGGCGGCCTCGTCGGGGACCCCGATCAGGCTTCCGCGGTTGTCGAACGTCCACGCGTGGTAGAAGCACTGGAACGTCTTCGCCACTCCCGCGTCCTGGCGGCAGACGATCGCGCCGCGATGCGGGCAGGTGTTGTGAAGCGCGCGGATCACTCCGTCGGAGCCGCGCACGAAGACGAGCGGCCGGCCGCCCACGGTCCGCCGGCGGTAGGCGCCGGGCTCGGCGAGCTCCGACTCGTGGCCGAGGTACAACCAGGCCTGCGAGAAGATCCGCTCGCGCTCGGCGGCGAGAATCTCCTCGGAGGTCATGGTCGCGCGGTGGACGCGAAAGACGCCGCGCGCACGGTCGTCGACGACGAGCGATGCCAGGTTCATGACGTCTCCTTCGCAGTCACGCGGCTCGCCGGCGTCATCGGGACTCCGGGAACCATGCAAAGCACTTGTCCGAGTTGAAGATCCAGCTCTCGATCCAGGCCTCGACGCGGGCGCGCCGGCCGAGGCGCTCCATGGCGCCGAGAAGCACGTACCAGTTGAGGAGCTCGTGCTGGCCGGCGGCCTCGAGCTCCGCGAGCGGCGTCTTGCGCCAAGTCTCGTAGTCCCCGGCGCGAAGCGCCTCGACGAGCCGGCGGTCCGAGGCGTGGTCGGGCCAGAGATATCCGGTTCGCGCCGTGAGAAACGCATGCGACCACGACGACGAGGCGATGAGCGCGACCCGCCAGGGCGACTCGAGGAACGTCTCGGCGATCCTCGCGCCGACCTCCATGCACCGCCAGGGCGCCGGCGCGGGGGGATCGGGCTCGGCGCGCACAGACTCGCCCGCGGGCTCCCGCAGGAGGTGACCGAAGCCGCCGCGCGTGGCAAGGAGCGTGGCGCCGTAGCAGTTGACCTGGAAGGGCACGACCGCATGCGGGAAGCCCCGGCGGTCGTAGTCGAGGAAGAGAAGCGTGTTGGCAAACGCGTGCGCGAGCCCATCGTGGTGAAGCGTGCGATAGGCGTAGGGCACGTCGACGCCACGCTCGAGGAGGCCGCGCGCGAGATGCTTCGCGCCCGCACGATGACCCGCGTACCGAAACGACTGCTCCGCCGGCTCCCCCCACACGTTCGGGCGCATCCCCGCGGCACCGGAAGCGAAGGGACGGATCTCGATCTCATCGAGCGCGAGCACGCAGAACGGCGGCACCAGGTCTTCGCGGAAGTTCTCGTACTGGTCGTCGCCGAAGATCACCACGAAGTCGGGACGGAACTCGTCGAGCCGGGTGCGCATGCGGCGAAACTCCGCCACCATCGCCGCGCGGTGCGCGGCCGCCGCGGAGAGACCGCCGTCGTCGGCGAGCTCCGCGAGCATCTCGCGCGGCCAGTTGGAGCGGTCCTTGAACGACGCAGGCACGCCGGGGGCGCCGACGAGGGCCTTCAAGATGTCCGCCATGTGCGCGTCCTGCCACGCGAGCGGCGGAAAATGCGTCATGCCGAGGCCGAGCATGGAGCCCATCGCCAAGTACCCCTTCCCGCCTCGCCCGGCGCCCTCAGGACTCCGTGCTCTCGCGCGACAAGCTGATCGCGTACTTCTTGAGCTTGCGCACGACGGCCGACTGCGTGAGGCCGGTCTGGCGCGCGATCTCGTAGGTGGAGCGGCACGACCGGGCGAAGTGAGAGAGCATCTGGCGCTCGAGCTTCTCGACGCGCGCGCGATAGTCGACGACCTCGGCGAGCGACTCCTCGACCAGGGCTTCCCGCGCGGCCGCGGCCGCGGGCGACGAAGCCAGCGCCTGGATCGCCGGCGGCAGGTGCTCCACGCCGATCTCCTCGGCGCGCGTCATCATCACCAGGCGCTCGACGAGGTTGCGCAGCTCGCGCACGTTGCCGGGAAAATCGTAGCTGCCGAGCACCGCGACGGCCTCGAGCGACATCACCTTGTCGCGGCCGAACTTGCGGTTGTAGTGGTCGAGGAAGGCGTAGAGCAGCGCCTTCTTGTCTTCAGGGCGCTCGCGCAGCGGCGGCAAGTGGAGCGGGATCACCTCGATGCGATAGAGTAGATCCTCGCGGAAGCGGCCCGCGGCGACGAGGTCGTGAAGGCTCCGGTTGGTCGCGCAGATGACCCGCACGTCGAGGCGGCGCGAGGCGGAGCCGCCGAGCGGCCGGATCTCCTTGTCGTCGAGCACCTTGAGCACCTTGGCCTGCGAAGCGAGCGGCAGCTCGCCGATCTCGTCGAGGAAGATCGTGCCGCCGTTGGCGAGCTCGAACTGTCCTTTCTTGCCGGTGCGCAGCGAGCCGGTGAAGGCGCCCGCTTCGTGACCGAAGAGCTCAGACTCAACGAGGCTCTCGGGCAGGGCGCCGCAGTTCACCTCGACGAGGGGCTTGTTGGCGCGGCGCGACAGCCGGTGGAGGAAACGCGCCAACATGCCCTTGCCGGTGCCGGTCTCGCCGTCGAGCAGCACCGTCGAGTCGAAGTCCGCGACCTCGGCGGCGGTCGACAGCAGGTCTTCCATCACGGCGCTGGCGAACACCAGCTCGTCGAGCTCGGCCTCAGCGAGCCGCGAGCGGAGCCACACCCGCCGCGCATCGGCGAGAGCGGCGAGCTTGGCCGAGCCGCGCTCGCGCTCGAGCTGGAACTTGAGCGTGTTCAGCTGCGTGATGTTGCGCATGTTGAGGATGACGTTGCGCACCGCCCCGTCCGGGCCGTAGTGCGGGCTCGCGGTGATCAGCACCAGCTCCCCACCTCGCACGTTGACGAGCGTGGACGCCGGCCGGTTGCCGCGCAGCGCCTGCAGCGTCGCCGAATTCTTCGGCACGCCGGGCAGCCGCTGCATCTCCTCGACCCGCCGCCCGACCCACTGGTCGCGAGGGATGCCGGTCATGCGCTCAAAGGCGGCGTTGACCTCGAGGAAGACGCCCTGGCCGTCGAGGATGCAGATGCCGTCGTACGAGGCGGCAAATACGGCGTCGCGAAGCGACTTGAGCTCCTCGAACTCCCGCGCGAGGGCCGCCGGGCTACCCTCTACCGCTTCGGATGGAGCGGGCGGCTTCGGATCCACGCCCCAGTCATTCACCCACTCCAGGCGTTGCGTCAAACCCGGAATCCGATGCGGAATCGACTCGTGAGCCGAGTTCGGTTCGGCCCCTTCGAGCCCGAGCCCCCGCAAAACGCCGCGCAGCTCCTCCTTCTTCAGTGGCGCGCCCATTGCTTCGTGCCCATCAGTCGACGACTCTAAGCAAGAATCGGAGCCAAGCACCGCAGGTCACACCATGGACGGACTGATGATGACGCCGCCCCTCCGGCTCCCCCCGTTCCTGGAGCGGGCGGAGCGCTACTTCGGCGATCGCGAGGTCGTCACTCGGACGGCGGACGGCATCCACCGCACGAGCTGGCGCGAGATCGGCCGCCGGGCTCGCCGCCTCGCCTCCGCGCTCGACGGCCTCGGCCTGGCGCCCTTCGACCGCGTGGCCACGCTCGCCTGGAACACCTACCGACACGTCGAGCTCTATTACGCCGTCCCCGGCTCGCAGCGGATCCTCCACACACTGAACCTGAGGCTCCACACCGACCAGCTCGCCTGGATCGCGGCGCATGCTGACGACCGGATGATCTTCGTCGACGAGAGTCTGCTGCCGGCGCTCGAGGCGATCGCGCCCCGGCTGCCGCGCGTGCAGGCGTACGTGTTGATGGGCGACGGGCCGCTGCCGAAGACCTCGCTGTCGCCCGTGTATCGCTACGAGGAGCTGATCGAGCGCGGTGACCCGAATTTCCGCTTCCGCGACGGCAGCGAGAGCGAGGCCGCGCTCCTCTGCTACACCTCGGGCACGACCGGGGCGCCGAAAGGCGTGCTCTACAGCCACCGCTCGCTCGCCCACGCCTCCATTTTGATGTCGACGGTCGACGGCTTCGCGCTCGGCGAGCGCGACTCGATCCTCGTCGCCGTGCCGCTCTTCCACGCCGCTGGCTGGTGCATGCCGTATGTCGGCGCGATGGTCGGCGCGAAGCTCGTGCTCCCCGGTCCGAACCTGCAGCCGAGCGACGTGCTCGGCACGATCGACGCCGAGGGCATCACGTTCTCCTGCGGCGTGCCGACGCTCTGGAGCGGCGTGGCCGCGCTCGCCGAGAGCGCGCGCCGGCCCTTGGCGCCGCTCGAGCGCGTGATCTGCGCGGGGTCGGCCGTGCCCGCGGTGCTGATCGCCCGCTACGAGCGGCTCGGCGTGGAGATGCGCCAGGCGTGGGGAATGACCGAGGCACCGCTCGGCACGGTCTCGCGCGTCAAGCAGACGAGCCCCACCACCTCGCCGCGAGAGCGCCACGCCATCCTCGAGAAGCAAGGCATCCCCGTTCCCACCTTCGACGCGCGCATCGTCGATGGCGACGGAAAGGAAGTGCCGCACGACGGCACGACGTCGGGAGAGCTCGAGAT